>JANEMA010000042.1 GCA_024510845.1 Gammaproteobacteria bacterium | reverse complement strand
TCCTTGCCGATCCAGGTCAGTTCCAGTTTTTGTTTTTTGCTCATAAAGTCACATTCTTTTCGTTACACACGCGCACGCGCCCTGGCTCTTGCGCGGGCTTGTAGTTGCGCCTGTACCTTTGCATAGAGCTGTGCTTCGTTGTTCTCGCGGTCATCCAGCACAACGCTCAGGGCGTAGGGTTCATTCTCTTCTTTAACCGTTGACCAGATGGCGTCCTGCCGGGTCACCACAACAAACAGCCTGTTGGCACCGCGTAAGGCTCCCCCAAATCTCCAGCGGGAAACTTGCAAGGTACCTTTCTTGCGCCGGTCATTGGAAATCCAGCGGTTGGTTTGCCGCTCGCCCATGCCTTCTTCCCGGTTGCGTTGGAAGGCTTGCTCCACTTCATCGAGGCTGTTGGCAGTAACCAGGGTAAACCAGAGCCGGGTTGCCCGGTAATCAAGCCGGGTGGTGCGTACCTCAGGGGTGTATGCCAAGGCGACGCTGATATGACGCGCCCGCCTGCCGCCGCGCCAGAATTCATCCGGTACGGGTATTTCATAGAAATGGCAATGGTCGTTTTGAATCCGGTCCTGGGCGTAGAGGGTGACGGTGTTGTCAAGGGAACGGAACAGCGCCTCTTCGTCGGTCTGCCCATAGCCGCACAAACGCAAAGTATTTTCCCTGCCTTGGTCGTTGTTACCAGGATTCAACAACTCTTGGCAGGCCTCGGGCCAATGAGCGTGAGCTCCCATCAGGGTGCGCAGCAGATTCGCCGAAGCGTCTGGCAGCTCCGCGAGGATACGCGCCGCCTTGTGCGCAGCCTGTGGCGCGGCATAGCTGGTGCCAATGTCTTCGCAGAAAGGAAATCCGCCGGCAAAGCCGCCATTGAGTGACAGTACCCCCAGCCCAGTGGCGTGTGTGCGCCCCCCGGTGCGCATCACCACCAGGTTGCCCGCCGGTTCCACCAGATCGGGCTTAATGGCGTTGTTGACGCTGGGGCCGCTGCGAGTGGCTGGAAAGGGCTGATTTTCTACCGCTATGGGTACATCTTCAATGCTGTCAGGATGATGCTGGGCGTCCCGGCTGGCCGAGGTATGGGTGATACCCCCGATGGTAAGCGCATTCAGCGCGGTGGCCGGGTCGAGCAGGCGGCTTTGTTCATCGAGCAGATAATGGGGATAGGCATTGCGTGGATCGACGGGAAGTTCACTCTGCCACAGGTTGCCGGTGGGTACGACAAAGAGTACGCCCAATTCCCGGCTGAGGCGGTCAAGGGTATAGGCCAACCCGCGCAGGTGGCGACCATCGTAAACCTTGTTGCGGTCGCCGTAGCTGAAATTGAATACCCGGCAACCATACTGTTGGTGCAGATCAACGACTGCGGCCTTGACAGCATTCTCAACAAATTTCGTCTGATCGTTTCTGTCGTCTTCAAACACCTTGCCGGAGAAAAGCCGCAGCATGGGCGTGAAACGGCCAGCCTGAAGGTGCTGGGCCACATTCTGATACAGGGCGATGCCCGCCACGAAGGTGCCATGCCAGTGGGGCGGCTGATCCGCGCTGTCACGGCTGGGTTCCAGGTAGCCCTGGGCGTCGCCCACTGCTGGACTCAAAAGGGGATGCGCGCTGGTAATGCCGGAATCGAGCACGCCAATGGCGGGCGCGCCATCCCCGGGTGATTCGGGATTGGGCAAGGTGTTGATATCCGTGGTGACCAGTTCCAGGCTGACACCGACGCGGGGCGGCAGGTCAACCGTGCGGACATCACGGTGCCGCAAGAGCTGGTTTTCCACGAAGTCACGGTCACATCGGACGCGTAGCATGACAAGTGAGGATTGCACCAGTGTATCCAACGATTCTGCCTGATGTTCCCTCAGCCAGTTTATGAAACTGTCAACCATGTTGGTGCGACGGTCTTGCCTTTCCTGAGGCCACAGCTCAACGTCGATCGCGAATGTATCAGTTTCAGGCAGGCCGTATTGACGCAAGGCCTGGCCGGTGCGGTCTTGTGGAGTCCACGGGTCAAAGTCTTCGAGTGCATAGAGCAGTTGGGCGCGTGTTGCGCGCCCATCCCGCGCAAGTGAAGCCAGGCGTCGCTCCACTTCCGCCAGGCCATCAGCATCGAGAAAGGCCAGCACCACTTGTTTGTTTTCCTGACTGACAAACTCTACGCCCGGAATCTGCTCCAGGTCTGGCAATTGTTCCCCTTCGTGCAATTCAATCTTGAGCAGCAGGCGATCATCAAACCCCGGCGCCTGCTCATGCTCGAAACGCTGCTTTGCCTGTTCGAGTTTGTCGCCGAGTTGACGGCCAAATGCTTGAGGATCGGCTGGCTTGTAACGCGGTCTTCTGTTCTGGCGGCGGTGTCTTTCCGTTAATGGGGTTTCACGGCTGAAAGGCAGGTGTTCATAGGGCATTATTCCTTGTACTCCCCGGAATTATTGTTTATGGCGGTATTCTCTCGATAGCGCATCTTTGATATGGGCCACTTCGAGAAATTCGCGCCCGGTCAGGATCATCTCTTTGACTGCCCGGCGCAGCACCCGCTCGATGTCTGCGTGCGACAGGCCTTTGAATAGCCCAGCGACATCTCTGCTTTCCGTGTTGAAGTTGCGCCTCACGCCCGCCAGTTTGACTTCAAGCAGGCGTTTGATTTGCTCCAGATTGGGTGTCTCAAAGCGAACAACTTCGTCAAACCGCCGCCAGACTGCGTGATCGAGCAGGGTTTCGTAGTTGGTGGTTGCAATTAGAATACTCTCACCGTGGTAACCATCCAGCATTTGCAGGACGGAATTTACCGAGCGCTTCAATTCACCATGATCTGCTGAGTCACCACGATCCTTGGTCAGTGCATCAAACTCATCAAATAACGCCACCACAGGGTGCCGGGTAATGAAATCAAAAACCTTTCTAAGATTGGCAGCAGTTTCCCCCAAGAATGACGAAATGAGCGAATCCAGGCGCACCAACACAAGCGGCAGTGACAAGGTGTTGGCAACAATTTCCGCTGCCATGGTTTTGCCGCAACCGGGCGGGCCGCAAAACAAGAGTTTCTGCGAGGGCTTCATTCCATAAGACTTCAACACATCGGATTTATTGTGTTCCAGGAGAATTTCATTTAGCGCGGAACGTGTATCATCTGACAGGATGATATCCTTTTCTTCGCGCACCACGGGGCGTTCTTCCAACAAGGGAAGACCGTTATCCTTGTTATCGGGAAATTCAGTCAGGCCATGCCGCCCGAATGTATGGTTCTGCCCCGCTTCTGCGTAATTCCCGTACAACAGCCGTTCAAGGTCATTGGCCAGCAAATGATGTTTTTTCTGGCGCTCTTCCTTGATAACGGCTTCGGATGCAGCACGAAAGGCTTCAGAATCACCACGCACCCCTGAATTTATCAATTGTCTCAGTAACTTGCCACTTGCCATTTTTTACCTCCTGCCGCGTTTCAGGGTATCGAATCCCATTATTGAAGTATCCATTCAATCCTAAATAATCCCTGTATTTCCGCCTTCTGCGAAAGCAGTTTCTCCAACTCACTAATCACTTCGTCACGCCTTGCTTCTGCCTCATCCTGCCTGTCGAAGAGACTGCGCCGCAGTTTGTTCCGCTTCTGCTCCAGCTCACGCTGTTGCTTCTGGCAGTCGAGCTTTTCTTCCAGCGTGGGGGCGGTGGCGGCGGTACGGCGGACTTCCTTGATCTGGCGGTCGATTTCCTTGATTTCCTGCTCCAGCCCGACCTTGAGGTCGTCAGCCCAGGCGTCGAGTTTTTGCACTTCCTGCTCGAAGTAGCTGAGGTTTCGGCGGTTGATGGATTCGGCGAGGCGGTTTTTTCGTTCGGTCAAATCGGCATCCAGGAGTTGGTTTACACCCTCTCCCCAGCCCTCTCCCTCAAGGGAGAGGGGGTTTTGGGGCGGGTTCTCCCCGTCGGGGTGAGGGGCTTTGCCCTCCCCTCGCCCGCTGGCGGGAGAGGGGTCGGGGGAGAGGGTGGCCGGCAGGCGCAGCAGTTTTTCCGGGTCATCCTCCGGCAATGTCTCACCTTCGTGGGTGACCGCGGAAACAAGCAGGTGCTGCTCGACGCCCCCGAGAGACTCGACGGTCAAGAGTTCTGCCTTGAGCAGTCCGCGCTTGCCGCGCCAGGATTCCAGCGTGGTCAGTCGCCCGCCGGTGTAGGCCTGATAGTCGAAAACCATCCGGGCCGGCGGCAGCCGGCGCGACTTGGCCTGTTGCAGCACGTATTCGCCCAGGGGGTGCCCGAGGCGGTAGAGATGCGCATCGCCACTGCGCCGGGGCAGTTCGTAGCGGCCCAGCAGCACTTCGTCGCACAGGCTTTCATCCGGCAGGCTTTCGAGCACGAAGCCGTTCGGGTCCTCGAAACGGGCATGGCCGTTCAACTCGGCCCGGGTCACTTCCATGAACAGCCGCTCGTAGCGATTGCGGGTCTCTTCGCTGTCGATGCGCAGTTTTTCCAGTACCTGCTCGTCGAAGTGCTCGAAGAGGATGTCCCGGGTCTTGACATGGCCTCGTTGATTTCATGGGACAGTTCGAGCTGCAGTTGCTCGAAGCTTTGCTGGATTTCCTGCGGATCACGGCAGCGCTGGTAGATTTCGGCGATGCGGCGCTCGAAGTCCACGCCGGAGCCGATGGCGCCCAGCACCTCGTCCGAGGCGCCGAAGACGCCGCTGAAGAGCTGGAACTTCTGATCCAGCAGTTCATGGACGCGCTTGTCCGCCTCGTTGCTGAGATCGACGAAGTTGACCACCACGACATCGAACTTCTGGCCGTAACGATGGCAGCGGCCGATGCGCTGCTCCACCCGTTGCGGGTTCCAGGGCAGGTCGTAATTGATCACCAGGGAGCAGAATTGCAGGTTGATGCCTTCCGCGCCTGCCTCGGTGGCGATCATGATCTTGCCCTTGTCACGGAAGTGGTCCACCAGGGCGGCACGGGTGTCGGCGGTCTTGGAGCCGGTAATGCGATCCGAGCCTCGATGCCTGGCCAGCCAGTCCTTGTAGATCTTCCGGGTTTCGGGGCTGTCATTGGTGCCGTTGAACAGCACGATGCCTTCGCCGTAGGGGGTTTCCCTGAGCAGGGACATCAGGTAGTCCTGGGTACGGCGGGACTCGGTGAAGATCAGCGCCTTGGGCGGCGCGCCCAGTTTTTCCAGCTCCTCGAAGGCGCGGTCCAGTGCCGTGATCAGTGCCTGACCCTTGGCATTGTTGCGGATCTGCTTCGCCAGTTCCTCATAACGGCGCAGCTCTTCGATCTCGTTCCGAATGGCCTCTTTGTCTTTTTCGTCGAGCAGGGCTTCGGCCAGATTCGCTTCCCCTTCTTCCGCGTCTTCATCGAGCGCCTCGTAGTCCTGATCCAGCGTCTCGATCAAGGATTCGGCGGTCTCGCTCTCCTTCAGCATTTTTTCCAGCCGGGCCGCCATGGTGCCTAGCGCGCTGCCGACGGCGAACGTGGAGGAGGCGAGCAGTTTCCACAGCACCAGGGAAATGAGTTGGTGCTGGCTGCTGGGCAGGGCCTTGAGTTCAGGACGGCGCAGATAGTCCGCCACCAGTGCGTGCAGATGTTGTTCATCCTGCGTGGGCGTGAACTGTTGTACCAGTGGAATGCGCCTGGTGTAGGGGATGGTATGTGCTACCTGCTTGCGCAAGGTCCGCTTGCACAGCGGCGCGATCCGGCTGCGCAGCTGCTGAAAGACCGACTCGTTGTTCAGACGGGCGAATTGCCGGCGGAAACTGTCCAGGTCGCCGAAAACCCGTTCGTCGATGATGCTGACCAGCCCATACAGTTCCAGCAGGGAGTTTTGCAGCGGCGTCGCCGTGAGCAGGACCTTGGAGCGGACGCTGGCCAGACCTTCCTTGAGGGTGTTGGCGATGACATTGCTCTTCTTGTACACATTGCGCAGGCGATGGGCCTCGTCATAGACCACCAGATCCCAGGCCAGATTGCGGACGTCGTCGATCTTGGACTTGGCGAACTGGTAGGAACAGATGACCGGATGGTTGGTGTCGAAGGGGTTGGCCCTGCCCTGCCTTTTCAACTGGTTGTAGCTTTTGGATTCGAGGATGACGGCTTCCAGCGCGAACTTGTCCTGCAGTTCCTGATGCCACTGCTTGCGCAGGTTGGCGGGCACGATGATCAGGATGCGCCGTTTGCGCTCTGCCCAGAACTGGGCCAGCACCAGCCCGGCCTCGATGGTTTTTCCGAGGCCCACCTCGTCGGCCAGGATGACGCCACGCGAAAGGGGGTTCCTGCAGGCAAAGAGCGCGGCTTCGACCTGATGCGGATTGAGATCGACCTGGGCATCCACCAAAGTGGATCCCAAGGAATCCACTTTCCCTGCGCTCCGCCGCGTGAGCTGCCAGGCATAGAACTGGCTGTGGTACTGAGTACACATTCGAAGACCCGCAAACCGTTCGACCCCCCGAGCCAGGCTCGGGAGCGTTACCGATCGGGTTCAGAATGCCCGTATCCCATGCCCGAATTCAAGCAAAAAGCGACCCGCCCGGTGTTGGATCACAGGCGGGCAATCCGCCTGCCATCTTCAGGCAGGTGATTGGCACGGAACCAGGAGCATGCCACGATATCTGCGTCACCCGGATCGTGCCACAGGCACGTGCCTACCAACAGGCTCAGTCCTTCCCGGTCAACACCCAGCGCACATGGCCGACGATTTTGCGCAGCGAGGTCTCGCGCAGGGTCTGCATCAGTGCGTCGAGGCGGAAGGGGTGATGCCGTTCACAGGCCACACCGAGCTGGGGCATGTCGGCCAGGCCCACCTCGTGAGCATGCTCGACGAAGCCCTTGTTGCGCCAGAAGAAGGCGCCAGGCATGGTGGTGGGGATCACCAGCACGTAGAACAGCGCACGACCGATGACAGCCGATGCCAGTGCCAGCACAGTGGTGAGTGCCAGCAACCAGCCATTGACGCCGGTGACGACCTGCCACAGCGAGAGCCCCAACGCAGCGAGCAACAGGGCATTGCGCAACCAGTAGGAGCAGCCGTAACTGGTCATCTGCTCGTACCAGGAAACTGCGCCCTCGCTGTCCACATGGCTCATCGCCCGCGCATGAGCCAGCAGACCAACACCTTCCAGCACGAGACCCACTGCCACGATGCCGGACAGCAGCCGCCCCAGGCCGCCTTCGAACTGCCCGCCGGCCAGCACCAGCAGGCTGCCCAGGGCGAGGCCGGTGCCGAGGAAGCTGCTACCGGTCTGCCAGTGATCCCAGAAGGGGCGCGCCGGGATACGATAAAGCCGGTACATGTAGTAACCACCGAAGCCCAGGCCGGCCAGCGCCAGCAGCGCGGAGAAGTTGGCCAGCCAGGTCACCGGGGTGCCATCGAACAGGTTGAAGAAGGCATAGCCCAGCAGGCCGGCGAAAAAGGCGGAGACGCCGGCAATCTCGCGACTCACCGGTGACAGGCGCAGGTTGTTGAAGCCGCGGTAGAAGCGGTGCGGCTTGCCGAGGTGCATATTGAGCTTGAACAGGCCGAAGCCCATCAGCACCACCATCAACCACAGGCCGGGCACGAAGGCGCCGCTGGCGCGGAAGGACTCGACCGGCGCGATACCGAACCATTCGCCCGGCACCAGCAGGGCGAAGGCACCCATCACCGTCTGCACGCTCAGGGTGAAGGCAACGTGCGCGTTCTCGTGCGAGCCCAGCAGCTTCTTCCAGTTCCACTGTCGGCCATAACCCTTTTTGGGGTCCAGCTCGGGGACATAGCGTTTCTCGTCTTCGCTGCGGTGGTATTTGATGGGCATGTCGTCCACCCGCACCATCTCGCGCTGGATGGACTTCATCTGCTGAAAACGGATGTTGGGGTGGGTGATGTCGGTACGCGGGAAACCCGGGATCTCGGTCTCGGCCTGCACCCGACCTTCGGGGATGTTCTCGATCACCCCGAAGTCCAGCGCCTTGCCCAGACAGGCGGACACACAGGCAGGCTTGAGCCCGACCTCCAGCCGGTCCACGCACATGTTGCATTTGCTCACCTGGCCCTTCACCGGGTCGAGCTGCGGCGCGTTGTAGGGACAGACCCAGGTGCAATAGCCGCAGCCGAAGCAGATGTCCGGGTCCTGCAGCACCGCACCATACTCGGCGAACTTGGTGTAGGCGCGCGTAGGACACCCCTTGAGACAGACCGGGTTGTCGCAGTGGTTGCAGGCCATGGAGATGTTGATGCGCCGGTAATCGGGATAGCTGCCACCCTCCACGAAGCCCACCGAGCGAAACGCCAGATGTGGCGGCACATCGTTCTTCTCCGAGCAGGCCGCCTCGCAGGCATGACAGGCGATACAGTTGTCGGCATTGAAATAGAACCCGTGCTGCCTGTAGCGGTTGGGATTCTGCTGCGGGCTCTCCTCACCATCGATGACGAAGGGCTGCTCACGCAGCGGATCACCCGGTGGCACCGTCTCGATGGGCTTGCCGTAACGATTACGCTCTTTGCTCACAGGATCGTTGAGCAAGGCATATTCGGGCTCGTTTTCTCGTCTCTTGAACATGTTGTCTGTCGTTTCTCTGATGTGTTGCTTGCTTTCTTGTTCTCCCCTCACCCTCTGTCAAAACTTCCGCATTTCCCTGCTCAGTCGCGCAGCATGCACCTGATCTTCGATGCGCTCGATACGCACTGCTGACTGCTTGTAGGCCGGCTGGCGCGAGTGCGGGTCGAGCAGGCCGAGAGTCAAGCGATTGGCGCAGTCGTGGAAGTGGAAGGGCAGGAATACCATATTGTGGGGCACCCGCCCGGTAGGCTGGGCCATGGCGATGGCGTCGCCGCGCCGGGAGACCAGACGCACGTATTCGCCACGCCGGATGCCGAGGTCGTCCGCCGCGTCGGGGTTGATTTCGATGAACGGGATGGGGCTGAACTTGTTGTTGTTGCCGATCTTGCCGGTCTTGGTGCGACCGTGCCAGTGCTCGATGAGCCGTCCGGTGTTGAGCCAGAAGGGATATTCCTCGTCGGGCTGTTCGTTGTTGTCCACGAAGGGCAGCGGGATCAGTTTGGCGCGACCGTCGGGATAGCTGAAGCTGGCCGATTCGGTATAGATGCGCTTGCCGCCCTTGGGTGGCAGCTCGCCACGCTCACGCTGTTCGCGAGTGTAGGGCCATTGGATGCCGCGGTTCTGTTCGATCAGCTCGTGATCCATGCCGGAGATGTCCGCCAGGCGCCCGTGCGACAGCTCGGCCATCTCCAGAAAGACGTCGGCGGCCTTCTCGGGAAACTTCACCCGGCCATCCTTGTTGAAGCGCCCGGCCACCCGGTTGAAGACCCACAGGTCGGGTTTGGCCTGGCCGGGCGGTGCGGCGATGGGCTTGACGCGGTTGATGCGTCGCTCGGTGTTGGTCATCACGCCGTCCTTCTCGGCCCAGGTTCCGGCGGGCAGGTAGAGGTGGGCGTACTGGTTCGATTCGGTGTCGACGTAACAGTCCTGGACGCAGCAGAATTCCAGCTGCTCCATGGCGCGGCGGATGCGGGCAGTGTTGGGCAGGGAGCTGAGCGGATTGGTGGCGATCAGCCACAGGCCCTTGATCTGCCCGGCTTCCATGGCCTGGTAGATGTCGGTCTGGAACATGCCGCGCGCCCTGGGGAGAAAGTCCACGTCGATGTTCCATGCCCTGGCGATCTCCTCTCGGTGCTCCGGCACCTCCAGGAAGCGGTAGTTGGGCAGGCCGGAGCAGGAAGACCATTCACGGGTACCCATGGCGTTGCACTGGCCGGTGATCGAGAGCGAGGTGCCGCCCGGCTTGCCGATGTTGCCGGTGATCAGCGCCAGATTGTTGATCCCCACCACCCCGTCGGATCCGTGGGTGGACTGGTTGATACCCATGGTCCAGATCTGCATCGCCGCGCCGGCCCTGGCGAAGGTGCGCGCCACGACGCGGATGGTGTCCTCGTCGACGCCGCAGACCTTGGATGCGGTGCGCGGGTCCCACCTTTCCACCTCGGAACGCAGCCCGTCGATGCCGGTGGTGTTGGCGGCGATGTAGTCGTCGTCCTGCAGGTTTTCGGCGAAGATGACGTGCATCAGGGCGTTCTGCAACACCACGTCGGTTCCGGGCCGGATGGGCAGATGGATGTGGGCGTTCTGCGCCAGCATGGTGACCCTTGGATCCACCACGATGAGCGGAAAGTCACGCTTTTCCTGGGCCTCCTTGAGGCGCCAGTAGATGATGGGGTGCTGCTCGGGCAGGTTGGAACCCCAGGCGATCAGGCAATCGGTATGCTCGAAGTCCTCGTAGCAACCGGGCGGGCCGTCGGAGCCGAAACTGCGCTTGTAGCCGGATACCGCAGACGACATGCACAGGGTAGTGTTGCCATCGTAGTTGTTGCTACCGATCAGCCCGCGGGTGAGCTTGCCAAGGGTATAGAACTCCTCGGTGAACATCTGCCCGGTGGAGATGATGGCGAAGCTGTCACGGCCATATTTTTCCTGGATACGCCGGATCTCGTCGTGCAGCCTGTCAAGCGCGGTATCCCAGTCGATGGGACGCCATTCGTCGCGGCAGTGATCACGCATCAGTGGCTCGGTGCCACGCCCCGCGGAATCGAACAACTCATGCTCGAAGATGCCTTTCAGGCACAGCTTGCCACGATTCACATCGGCATCCGCCACCCCGCGCGAGGCCACGGGCCTGCCTTCGGCATTCAGGCCCACCTCGATAGAGCACCCGGTGGAACAATAGCCGCAAGCGGCGTATTTCCACTCCACCACATCCTTGCCGGGAAGCTTGACGGGGTTCTTCTTTCCGCGTCCGAAGAGCATTGATTCGATCCTTCTGATGAATGGACGCAAAGGAACAACTGTTGCTCGTTTGGACACTGAGTCACCGACGACCATCAATGACCGCAAGCCACCACCGTACAAGCAAACAGCTCTTCTCTTTACGCCCTTTACGGTTTCAGCAAGTCAAATGGCCAGATAGACCTTGCCGTTCTCGACCCTGGTTCGGAAGACCCTGGTGCAGCCCTCGTCCGGTCCTGTGGCGCAACCGCTGTCCAGGTCGATCTTCCAGTTGTGCAGTGGGCAGGTGACAGTGGTGCCACTGACGATGCCCTGCGACAACGGACCCTTCCTGTGCGGGCAGGCGTCCTTCAGCGCGAACACTTGGTCGTCGCGGGTACGGAACACCGCCACGTTCATGGTATCGGTCTTGACTACGCGGGAACCCAGCCGGGGAATGTCCTCCAGCGCTGCGATCTCTATCCAGTTACTCATTTGTCTTGTCCTGCTCGTTTTCTGATTTGGATTTCCTTGCACTGTGTACGCAAAAGGCTTGACAACTCTCTATCCGGGACATCCGTTCCCCATCGAATGACGGTTTCATCATTCGATTCATCACCCATGCAAGCAATGACAATCACTTTGCGCACCTTTGCACCCTCCAGGGTCAATAACAAACATCAGGCCGCGGTGATCTCGATGGGCTGGAACTCGTGCTGATCCTTGCCCTCGGCCACAGCCTTCCATGGGTCGACCTGGGCGAACTGCTGGCTATACCTGAAGCGCTCGTACAGTGCCTTGCGTTGTGCCTCGTCGTCCACGATGGCCTGCTTGACGTAGTCGAAGCCGACCCGCTCCACCCAGGGGGCTGTACGCTCCAGATAGTGAGCCTTCTCGCGGTACTTCTGGATGAAGGCGCCGCAATACTCCAGCACTTCATCCTCGGTCTCGACCTTGCACAGCAGGTCGGTGACGCGCACCTTGATGCCGCCGTTACCACCGATGTGCAGCTCGTATCCGGAATCGACACACACCACCCCGAAGTCCTTGATGGTGGCCTCGGCGCAGTTGCGCGGGCAGCCGGAGACGGCGAGCTTGAACTTGTGCGGCATCCAGGAACCCCAGGTGAGTTCCTCCAACTTGACGCCCAGGCCCGTGGAATCCTGAGTGCCGAAACGGCACCAGTTCTTGCCTGCGCAGGTCTTGACGGTTCGCATGGCCTTGCCGTAGGCGTGGCCGGAGACAAAACCGGCATCGGAGAGATCTTCCCACATGGCCGGCAGATCCTCCTTCTTCACACCGAACAGATCGATGCGCTGGCCGCCGGTGACCTTCATCTCCGGCACCTGATACTTGTCAGCCACATCGGCGATGGCGCGCAGCTGGTCCGGGGTGCAGAGACCGCCGAACAGGCGCGGCACCACCGAGTAGGTACCGTCCTTCTGTATGTTGCCGTGGGCACGCTCGTTGATGAAGCGCGACTGCGGATCGTCGCGATATTCACCGGGCCAGTTGGCCAGCAGATAATAATTGAGCGCAGGGCGACAGGCGGCACAGCCGTCCCGGTTCTTCCACTCGAAGAAGCTGCACACCACGTCTATGGTCTTGAGCTCGTGTTCCTTGATGCCAGCAACGATCTCGTCGTGGCTGTACT
Source organism: Gammaproteobacteria bacterium (assembly GCA_024510845.1). Lineage (GTDB taxonomy): Bacteria > Pseudomonadota > Gammaproteobacteria > Chromatiales > Chromatiaceae > MONJU. Next base: position 988 of record JANEMA010000042.1, on the reverse strand, counting down.
CGGTGCAGCCGCACAGGGGCTTCTTGCTGGGAGTGGCATCATAACCCTCGCCCACGGTACTGGCGAGGATGGACTCTACCAGACCGGTACAGGAGCCGCAGGAGCTGGCCGCCTTGGTGTGCGCCTTGACATCGTCCAGGGTGAACAGGCCCCTGGTGATGATGGCATCCACGATCTCGCCCTTGCAGACGCCGTTGCAGCCACAGATCTCGGCATCGTCGGGCAGGGCCGCGACCCGGGTCTCATCGCCGTGGCCGGCGTCACCCAGGTCATGCTGGCCGAACAGGATGGTGTTGCGGAAGGCGGAGATGTCTGTACCGTCACGCAGCAGCTGGAAGTACCAGGTGCCATCGATGGTATCGCCATAGAGCACCGCGCCCTTGATGCGATTGTCGCGCACCACCAGCTTCTTGTAACTGCCCATGCCAGGATCCTGCAGCACCAGGATCTCGTCACCCTCCTGCTCGTTGAACTCACCGGCGGAGAACAGATCGATGCCGGTCACCTTGAGCTTGGTAGAGGTGACCGAACCCTCGTAGCGCGCGATACCGATCTGCGCCAGGTGATTGGCCGCCACCCTGGCCTGCTCGAACAGGGGCGCCACCAGGCCATAGGTGATGCCGCGATGCTGTATGCACTCACCCACAGCGTAGATCTTCGGGTCGTAGGTCTGCATGGTGTCGTTGACCACGATGCCGCGCTCACAATGGATCCCGGCGGCCTGAACCAGCTCGATATTGGGCCGGATGCCCACCGCCATCACCACCAGGTCGGCTTCGATCTCAGAGCCGTCGGCGAACTTGAGCCCGGTCACCCGCTCGCCACCGAGGATTTCGCTGGTCTGGGTCTCCATCAGGAACTTCATACCCCGCTCCTCCAGCGATGCCCTGAGCATCCCGGCCGCAGGGCGATCGAGCTGGCGCTCCATCAGGATGTCCATCAGATGTACCACGGTCACATCCATGCCGTTCTTCATCAGACCGTTGGC
>JANEMA010000041.1 GCA_024510845.1 Gammaproteobacteria bacterium | reverse complement strand
CCTGCCGACTGGGAACTTCTTCCCACCGGGAACGCCAGGCAACCCGCTCAAGGATGCGATCCCTTGTCACGGGGGGCCTTGAGCATCACATCGACTTCGTGCCGCAACATCTCGCCATCCACATCCTGGCGCAACACCACCAGGCGCAGCCGTGCTCCAGGCCTCAACCCCAGCATTCCCAGCTTGAACGCCGTGTAATCGGTGACTTCCCGACCATCGATCGCAACGATGCGATCTCCCGTGCGCAAGCCGGCAGTACGCCCGGCACTATCCGGGGTGAATCCCTCGATCACTACCCGTCCGTCGGCAATATCGAGCAAGGCACCAATCAGGCCCCGTGGTGACAGGGGCTGTTCCTCACTGAACACCAGGTAATCGGCCTGACCGCGCGGCGGCTCATCGTCCACCGGGCGCACCACCACTACCCCGCGAATGCCGCTGCGCCGTGTCACCCGGTCGGGAATACCATGCCGGGCCACGACGTGACCACGCCCGGCCATCACCACCATCTGGCGTTCGGGGTGGTCCTTCAGATAGCCCGCTATGCACTGCGCCATACTCTCGTCCCAGGTGAGCTGTACCTCGCGGAAACGCGGAAACTCATGGGACTGGCGATCATGTCGCAAGAATACCCCACGCAGGATACGGTCGTATTCACGGTCGCCGAAATCGTAACTCTCCGGCAGTTCGTCACGCAGACCGGGCGGCAAGCCAGCGATACCACGGGCACGGATCGCATCGGTCAGCTCACGACTCGCATTCAGGGCGATGATCGGTATATGGTGCTCACGCGCGTAACGGATGATCGGCCGGTACAGCCGGTAGTCGAAGCGCCACCGGGTGAAGTACCCGGTACGCCGCAGCATCTCCGCCTCGTCGATACGCCCGGTGACATAATCGTCCAGCACCGGCTGGAAACGTGCCTGAAACCACTCGACACCCAGCGCGACCCGTTCCGGCGGCAGGGCTTGCAGCACCGCCAGTTGCAGCCGATGGTCGGCATTGCGATCGTGGACCTCGCCGACATAGATCAGACGTTGTTCACGCAGACGCGCCAGCAGCTGCGGCAGACCTGGGCTGAATGCTGTCTCGACCACCAACGCATCCCCCGTTTCGGGCGGAGCAGCATGTGTCTGAGGCGCTGTCGGACGTATCGTGGGACTGCCACAGGCGGCCAGCACCAAAGCAAGGAGTAAAAGAAAAATGGAACGCATTCTGTACGGTTTCCTGTTGTGTCTCTCGGGGCTGGTCGCCGCAGCCACCGGCCCGGCACACGACATGGCCATTCGCCTGCAACCGGGCACGGGTCGTCTGATCGTAACCGACCACATCACACTTGACGAACCAGACCGCCAATTCGTGTTCCGGCTCAACAGCGGTCTGCGTATCGATACACACTCCGGACATCTGGAACGTCTGGAGACCCACCCGATACAGTCCCGTTATCGCCTGACCTTCGACCGACCGGAACGCCACATCGTTCTCCGTTACGCTGGCCAACCCCGCTTCCCCACACGACATGGATATGGCGGCATGCCCGCTGGCGAGATCTCGTCCCGAGGCGTCTGGCTGGACGATGTCTCGGCCTGGTACCCGCTGACCGGCGATCCGATACGGAGTGCCCGGCTCGCCGTCGAGACCCCACCAGGCTGGGAGGCGCTCGCCGTGGGCGGGCGCACACAGCAGGGGAACACCGTGGTCTGGCAGACCCGACGACCACTCCAGGCCCTCTATCTGAACGCCGGCCCCTTCCACCGGCACGAACGACAGCTGGGCAAGGTCACCCTGGCCGTCTGGCTGCTGCACGACGACCCCGCGCTGGCCGATCACTATCTCACGTTACTGGGCGACTACCTACGCCATTATCAGGCACTGATCGGTCCCTATCCCTATGCGCAGTTCACCGTTATCGAGAACCGCTGGCCCACCGGCCTGGGCATGCCCGGCTTCACCCTGCTCGGTGGACAGATTCTGCGCCTGCCCTTCATCCCCTACACTTCGCTGCCCCACGAGCTGCTGCACAACTGGTGGGGCAATGGCGTCTGGGTGGACCATGAGCGAGGCAACTGGAGCGAAGGGCTGACCAGCTACCTGGCCGATCACTGGATGCAGGAGCGCCGGGGCAAGGGAGCACGCTACCGTCTGCGCGCACTGCAACGTTACAGCAACCATGCCGCACAGGGCCGAGACCTGCCGTTGCGCGCCTTCATCAGCCGCCATGACGATGCCTCCCGGTCGGTGGGCTACAGCAAGTCCCTGATGCTGTTCCACATGACCCGCCGCCTTATGGGGGACGCCGCCTTCGAGGCTGGCCTGCACCGGCTCTGGAAGCGACATCGCTTCGAGCGCATCGGCTTCGAGAGCGCGCTGCGCGCACTGGTGGGCGATTCCCTCGGTCCGCTCACACGCCTGCAACCCTGGCTGACGCGCAAAGACGCTCCCCGTCTGCAACTCGGCGAGACACAGGTACGCCCCCAAGATGAGGGGTTCCGTCTGAGCCTGGTGCTGACACAAGACACCGATCCACCCTTCGACCTGGACGTGCCGGTGGCAGTCCACCTCACCGATGGTCAGATACTGCGTCAAACCCTCCGCCTGACCGGGCACGAGCGACGCTTCGAGCTGCACCTGCCCTCGCGTCCGCAGCGGCTGCAGGTAGACCCCGACTACGATGTACTGCGCCGGCTCGACCCGCGCGAGCAGCCACCCGCGCTGAATCTGCTGTTCGGCGGCCCGACCTGGCTGGTACTGCCATCGGACGCCCCGACCGCTGTACACGCCGCCTGGCGACGCCTGGCCGAGACCTGGCGCAAACGTTACCCCGGCTTGCAGGTGATCGACGACCGTGACGCCGATGACCTGCCAGCCACAGCGCACCGGCTACTGCTCGGCTGGGACAATCACCTGCTCGACCCGCACCAACTGTCGGACTCCCGCTACCACCTCGACAAGGACGGCCTGAAGACCGAAGGCCGATACTGGCCCCGACATTCCTTCGCCGTGGTGTGCGTGAACATCGACACCCAGGGTATCGGACGAGGCTTCATCGGCGCCGGCACCCCGAAAACCATCGACGCACTGGCCCGCAAGCTGCCACACTACGGCAGCTACGGCGTGCTGGTATTCACACACGGGAGCGCACGCAACCGACTCGAGGCCAATCTCGACAATCCGCACTCACCGCTGTCCCGGTCGCTGTGATACCACCACTTTTCGAGCCGTCGCAGCTGGCGTCCACAGGCCGAGGTCGGCATAATGTCGTGCTTCGTCCCGGTGATTGGCCGCTTGGCCGGCCATCGGCGGGCCGGTATAATCCCAAGCAATTCAGTCAACTTCTCGATGTGTGGCCACGGCCACCCGGATCACCCATGACAGCAAGCTCCACCCCAAAACCGGTCACCGCAGCCGACATCGAAGACGTGCAGGCCAGTCCCGATACCCGGCACATCGCCATAAACAAGGTAGGCATCAAGGACATACGTCACCCGGTACGTGTGGCCGACCGCAGCGGGGGCGAGCAGCACACCGTCGCCACTTTCAACATGTACGTGTACCTGCCGCACAACTTCAAGGGCACACACATGTCGCGCTTCGTCGAGATCCTCAACGCCCACGAACGCGAGATCTCGGTAGACACCTTCAAGCAGATGCTGATGGAGATGACCGGGCGCCTGGAGTCCGAGGAAGGCCATATCGAGATGACTTTCCCCTACTTCATCAACAAGAAGGCACCGGTCTCGGGCGTGGAGAGCCTGCTCGACTACCAGGTGACACTGATCGGCGAGATCAATGACGGCAGCCCCAAGATGTACATCAAAGTGGTGGTGCCGGTGACCAGCCTGTGCCCCTGCTCCAAGTCGATCTCCGACTACGGCGCGCACAACCAACGCTCACATGTCACCGTGACCGTGCACACCTGCGAATTCGTGTGGATCGAAGAGATCATCGAGATAGTCGAGCAAGAGGCATCCTGCGAGCTGTATGGCCTGCTCAAGCGCCCGGACGAAAAGTTCGTCACCGAGCATGCCTACGACAACCCCAGGTTCGTCGAAGACATGGTGCGCGACGTGGCCGCACGCCTGAACACCGACGACCGCATCTGTGCCTACATGGTGGAATCGGAGAACTTCGAGTCCATTCACAATCACTCGGCCTACGCACTGATCGAACACGACAAGGAGACCAAGGCCGGTTGAGCCCACCCCTCAGGGACGGCCACACATCCACCTGGAACAGAGTCCTGCCGGAGAACAGCACCAACACGCGCACTTGTGCTACCAGCGAACCGCCGCAGAACAACAGAAAAAACAGACAAATCAGGAACGCGACACCTCGGTCCCCTCGAATCAGGATACCGGCCAGTGCGCCAGAAACTGCATCAGACCCAGAGAGGCAAGTCCGGCGGATAAGTCATCGAGCATGATACCAAGACCGCCACCGACACGGCTGTCGAGCCAGCCTATCGGCCAAGGCTTGAGAATGTCGAAAAAGCGAAACAGCAAAAAGCCGATCAGCGCCCAGATCAGACCAGGGGGTGCCCACAGCATGGTGACCAGATAACCCGCGATCTCGTCCCATACGATACCCGGGTGGTCGTGTACACCCAGCCGACGCGCCGACCAGCCGCAGATGAACACCCCGCTCACAGCGACAGCCAGGGTCACTCCCAGGTAGCCCCAATCCGGCAGGCGAGAAAGCGGCAGATAGAGGGCCAAAGCCATCAGCGTGCCCATGGTGCCGGGCGCCTTCGGCGAACAGCCCGCACCGAAGCCAAAGGCAAGAAAATGCAAGGGCCGGCGCATATCCGGCTTCGGCAGTCCGTCAGCCCGCAAAGTGGTCATACCCCTTCGCCACTGCCTCGTCGATCTGTCCGTCGGGATATTGCGCGCGCACACCCGTACCGTTTTCGATCATTCCCACCCAGGTCACCGGCACCACCTGTTCGCGCATGGCCGCCTCGAAGACTGCCTGACGCTCGCCAGGCACGGTGAGCAACAGCTCATAGTCGTCGCCGGCCGAGAGCGGCAGCGACCAGTCACCGGACTCGTCCACGTAGTCGCGCACCGCAGGCGAAAGCGGCAAGCGATCGAGATACAACATGGCCCCTGCCCCACTGGCCATACAGACATGCGCCAGGTCGCCACCCAGGCCGTCCGACAGATCGATGGCGGCATGCGCCAACGGGGCGGCAGCCAGGCCGAGTTCGACACGCGGTTCGGGCCGATCGAGGCGCTGGCGCAGAAACCGCAGGCTGCCGGAACGAGTATACAGCCCCTGCTGTGTCAACAGCGCCAGCCCGGCATCACCCAGGGTACCCGAGACATAGACGAGGTCCCCCGGCCGTGCGGCATCGCGGCGCAATGAGTGTGCCGGATCGGCAAGGCCATGGATGGTGACACTGATCGACAACGGCCCGCGCGTGGTGTCGCCACCGACCAGTTGTACGCCGTGGCGGGCGGCCAGCACCGAGAAACCACGCATGAAGGCCACCACCCAGGCCTCATCAACCTCGGGCAGAGTCAGGCAGAGGCTGGCCCAGGCAGGCTCGGCACCCATCGCCGCCAAGTCGGAAAGATTTACTGCCAGCGCCTTGTGACCCAATGTCTCGGGGTCGACCCCGGGAAGAAAGTGACGCCCGGCCACCAGGGTGTCACTGCTCACTGCCAGCCAGCGGTCCGGCGGCACCTTCAGCAGGGCACAGTCGTCACCGATGCCCAAGGGGACATCCTCGCGCGATTCAGTGGAATGGGCGAAATATCGCCTGATCAGGTCGAACTCGCAAGGCATGCGTTCAACCGCGCCCGGTGGCGCCGATCTCCAGCGCACGCAGACTGCGCGCCGCCTTGTCGAGCACACCATTCACGTAGCGGTGACCCTGTTCGGAGCCGAAGGTCTTGGCCAGTTCGACGGCCTCGTTGATGACCACCCGATAGGGGATCTCCGGATGCCTGAGAAGTTCGTAGGCACCGAGGCGCAGAATGGCTCGCTCTACCGGATCGACCCGCTCGATGTCACGGTCGATCACCTCGGCCAGCACAGCGTCCACGGTCTCGAGCTGACCGGCAATGCCTTCGAGAAGATCACGAAAATAGTCGCGATCGAAACGCTTCCCGGCATGCTCGAACAGGAACTGCTGCACGATGTCAGGCACCGCCTGCCCGGCCATCTGCCACTGGTAGATGGCCTGAAGCGCAAGCGAACGCGCCTTGCTGCGTTGCCGGCTCACAGCCCCCTCACAACTTGCGCAGCAGATTGACCATCTCGATGGCGCTGGCGGCTGCCTCACCGCCCTTGTTGCCAGCCTTGGTGCCAGCGCGCTCGATGGCCTGCTCGATGGTATCCACGGTAAGCACCCCGAAGGCCACCGGCACGCCATGCTTGAGCATTACCTGGGCCATGCCCTTGACACATTCGCCGGCCACATACTCGAAGTGCGGGGTGCCGCCACGGATCACCGCGCCCAATGCCACAATGGCATCGTAGTCACCGGAAACTGCGATCTTCTCGAGCACCAGCGGCATCTCGAAGGCACCCGGCAGGCGCACCACGGTGATATCCTCGTCGCGCGCACCGTGGCGCTCGAGGGTGTCGATGGCACCCGCCTCCAGGCTGTCCACCACAAAGCTGTTCCAGCGAGAAACCACCACACAGAAGCGTGCGCCAATGACGGTCATACCGCCCTCGATGGTCTTGATAGTCATGTCTCGGGAGCCTCCTGATGCTCGTCGGTATTCACGAATTCGGTGACCTCCAGATCGAAGCCGGCCAAGGCATGCAGGTGCTTGGGCGCACTCATCACGCGCATCTTGCGCACCCCCAGATCGGTGAGGATCTGCGCACCCACACCGATGGTGCGTAATTCCTCGTCGTTCTTCGAGGACTTGCCGTCGGCACACGACTCGAGCTTGATTCCGTGCTTGTACTCCTCGATGCGGTTGACGATATCGCGTGCAGTGTCATAAGTGCGCAGTACCACGATAACGCCTACCCCTTCATCGGCGATGTAGTCCATCGCCGCACGCAACGGCCAGCCACGATCACGGGTACTCTCGAACAGGTCGCACAGGCTGTTCTGTACATGCACCCGCACCAACACCGGCTCATCGGGATGGATCCCGCCTTTCACCAGTGCCAGGTGAATGTCGTTGCCCACGATATCCTGATAGGCATACAGGTGAAAATCACCGTGACGCGTGGGCAGAAGGCAGTCGCTGACCAGCTCGACCGTCTTCTCGTGCTTGATGCGGTACTGGATGAGATCAGCGATGGTGCCAATCTTGAGATCGTGCTCAACGGCAAACTTCTCCAGATCTGGGCGGCGTGCCATGCTGCCGTCCTCGTTGAGGATCTCGACGATCACCGAAGACGGCTCCAGCCCCGCCAACCGGGCCAGGTCACAACCCGCCTCGGTGTGACCGGCACGCACCAGCACCCCGCCCGGCTGGGCCATCAGCGGAAAGATGTGTCCCGGCTGTACCAGATCCTCGGGTTTGGCATCGGGTGCCACCGCTGCCAGTACTGTGGTCGCACGGTCTGCCGCCGAGATACCGGTGGTCACTCCTTCTGCCGCCTCGATGGAGATGGTGAAGTTGGTTGCCTCGAGCTGATTGTCGGTGTTGACCATCAGCGGCAGACGCAACTGACGGCAGCGCTCCGGCGTCATGGTCATGCAGATCAGACCACGTCCGTAACGCGCCATGAAGTTGATCACCTCGGGCGTAACCTTCACAGAGGCCATCACCAGGTCGCCCTCGTTCTCGCGATCCTCGTCATCCATGATGATGACCATCCGACCTTGCCGCAGGTCTTCGATGATTTCTTCTGTGGTGTTCAATGACATGACAGGACATCGGGTTGAGGAAGCAGGATATTGTACACCGAAATCCGGCCAATCAGTGTCGTCCATCCTGCCGGACGTAAAGACGGCCTGAGCATCCCACCCACCGCAAGGTGTCATCCGCTTTCGGATCGAACACGCCGACGCCCCCCTGCCGGGGTGGGCACTGGGCGGCATCGGACGCCATACACCAGAACATTACCCGGGCGCGGCCTTTGCAACATCAGCCAGCGTGTCCCCGGGGCTTTGCTGATCACCGGCACCCAGACCGGTGGCAGGCAGGTGCTGACACCGGACGATATCACCCGGGTGAAATACTGCGACAGGCCGAACACCTGGAACTGACAACCCCGACCCGGCCGTCGAGTACAGCACACCGGCGATGGCACGTGAAGTGGAACACCCGATGGCCACGAGGACGGCCCGGTGATCTTCGGCACCGATGCCGAACAGGCGGGGCTTCGGCTGCTGACGTTGTACCGGCTACCGGCTGACGCAGGAGCAAATCAGAGACGTACCGCCGGACCGGCAACCTGAGCAACATGCGCAAGGAATCTGTTTCCCGTGAGGCGGGTGCACAACCCATTGGATCGGTACCGTGGCGCGCGTCGCTGGTGTGGCAATCGGACTGGGCCTGTTCAGCCCGTCCCGGAATCTCCGGGCGACATGGTGAACACTTCATGGCAGTTTCCCGAGTAGAATACCCGGCCACCATCCCCCTACCAAGCATATCGAGAGGTAGCCATGGCACTGCGCATCAAGAGCCGTTGGCACAATGACGAAGGCGAACGATCTCTCGAGGAGATCGCCGGTGCCCTGGCCTTCATCGGCTGGCGTATCGCCAAGGGAAAGGCGATCAACCTGCACGGCGAGGATTTCATCTACGAAACCGACGAACAACGCATGGCGGTGATCGTCGAGTACCTGATCTTCCAGCTGCAGATCATCGACCGCATTGCACACCAGCGGCTGGGGCTCGACGAGGAGGAACGACGTCGACTGGTGATCGCGGTGACCCGACACATCGCCGGACACCTGCAGGACAATTCGGCAGACCTGTTCGGGCCGGGAGACTACGTCAGGCCCTTCATCGACAGACTCAACGAACGCGGTATGGAATACGCCGATTTCAACTACACGGAGGACGGTCCATCCTACCCCTTCATGCGTCACCTGGGTCACGAGATCCAGCAGATCATGGGCGAGACCCAGGCCAATCGCTGGGTGATCGATCAGGTCATGGACAAGGACGGCCCGGACGTGGACCGCGAAATCAGCCGCGCCATCGACAACCTGTTCGACTGACGCCGGAGCATGACACCCGGCGACCACCTGCGCGCCGCCATGAAGAGCATGACCAGCACCATCTGATGGCGACTGGATACGCTGTGAAAACTCGTTCGCCGGAAGCTGACCGGCACAACATCCACAGTGCCGCCAATAAACGAAACCCCGGCAAAGGCCGGGGTTCCATGTCCACGAGAGACGATGCCTGGCATCGTCCGGAGAGAAGAACAGATCAATTCTTCACCCAGTTACCGAAGTTGTCGGTGTTCTTCTCTTCGCCGTCGGCATAGCCGGCTTCGTAGGCCTCGGTGAGACGCTGTTCCTCGCGCTTTGGATTTTGCAGAAAGCCTGCCTGCCAACCCTGGATGTATTCCTCGCCCACACCCCTTTCTTCCATCTTGGTCACAGCGTCGTAGTAGAACTGGTTCATATCCGGTCTCCGATTTGACAATCCAAGCCGCCCATTCGGTACGGCGCGCACAACAAAGTTCGGACCTGAAGGCATTCTCCTCCCGGCCCAGCACCCCCACCCGATTCAGTCGGTTCTCGCAAGTGTGGGCGGCCCAAAAACCGCCATTAGAGTAATCTAAATTACTCACCCCTGACAAGCTGCGATATCGACAGTCTGTCGAGGATTGTGCCGGACGGGATTCCATGTACCCGCGCTACGATCGGGGTTGAACTTCCAGGGTCTTCTCACCATGCTTCCCGATCGGTCTCGCCGAACGACAAGCACACACGGAGTCATCATGCGCCCGGCCCAACTGCTCACCATCCTGGACCGTGAATTCACCAGCACGCTCGAAGGCCACCACACTCCGGTCATGCTCTGGGGGCCACCGGGGGTCGGCAAGTCGGACATGATCCGCCAGACCGCCGAACACCACGAGGTGCCGGTGATCGACATCCGCCTGTCACAGATGGAACCGTCGGACCTGCGCGGCATCCCCTTTCGCAGTGGCGAGCATGTGGAATGGGCCACACCTGCCATCCTGCCCGATGCGATACGTCATGGTGAGCGCGGCATCCTTTTCCTCGACGAGATCACTTCAGCCCCGCCCAGCGTCTCGGCCGCTGCCTACCAACTGATACTCGACCGCCGCCTGGGCGAATACCAGGTACCCAGAGGCTGGGCGATCTTTGCCGCCGGCAACCGCCAGGGCGACCGTGGCGTGACCTACGCCATGCCCGCACCACTGGCCAATCGCTTCTCACACTTCGATGTCGAACCTCATCTCGACGACTGGGTGGCCTGGGCCCATGCCCAGAACATCGACGAGCGGGTGATCGCCTTCCTGCGCTTCCGCCCCGAGCTGCTGTTCGATTTCGACCCGGCACACAATCCCATGGCCTTCCCCTCGCCGCGCTCCTGGGAATTCGCACACCGCAGCCTGCAAAAGTTCGGCGACCAGCCCGAATTGCTGCAAGGCGCCCTGCAGGCCTGCGTGGGTCCGGCCGCCGGCATCGAACTGACCGCCTTCGTCAACGGCCTCGAAAAGATACCCGATATCGACGACATCATCGCCGGAAAGCCCGTACCCGTGCCCGAGGAGACCGACCTGCAGTATGCCGTGGCCGCCGCCCTGGTGGGCCGTGCCATCCGTGCCGCCAACCAGCCCGAGGCCAATGGGATCATCGGTCACATCCTCGACTATGCCAGCACCTTCCCACAGCGCGAGATGGGGGTGATGCTGGTTTCCGACCTGCACCGCACCATCGGCGAGCAACTGTTCGGGATACCGCAATTCGCCACCTGGGCGAATGCCATCGCCGACGTGATGCTCTACGAGTGACACCATGGCCGTGGACATCGAATGGATCGAGACCAAACTGGCCGCCGCACGCACCCGGCTGATCCTCGACAAACCCTTTCTCGGCGCTCTGGTACTGCGCCTGCCAATGGTGACCGCAAATCCCGAGTGGTGCCCCACCACCGCCACCGACGCACGCAAGCTCTATTACAACCCCGAGTACATCGCGGACCTGTCACTCGACCAGACCCAGTTCATGCTGGCGCACGAGGCACTGCATTGCGCCCTCTCACATTTCGCGCGCCGTCGGCATCGTAACAAGCACCGCTGGGATCTGGCCTGCGACTATGCCATCAACCCTCTGCTGATCGAGGACGGCCTCGAACCCCCACCCACTGCCCGGATCATGCCCATGTATCTGGGCATGACCGCCGAAGAGATCTACCCACTGATCGACGAGAACGACCAGACCGGGACACTCGATCAGCATCTCTACGACCGAGACAACGAGTCCGGCGGCGGCCGGCAGGAGCAGAAATCGAACCAGGCAGCACACGACACCGATCAGCAGCAGGGACATCGCCCCGAGAACGGCACCGGTGATCCGGACGATGATTCCGGTGGCGAGCATCCACTCGACCAGCAGTCCGACGACGGGGAGGACAAAGGCGGCGAGCCGATCCGGAACAAAAACCGTGACGGCGAACAGGAAGGCGAGACCGACGATACGCACCCCGACGAAGGCGACCCTGCGCCCAACCCACTTTCCCCGGAGGAGCGCGCCACCCTCGAGGTCCAATGGCAACAGCGTCTGGCTGGCGCTGCCCGGCAAGCCAAGCAGTCAGGCAAGCTCGGCGGCACCCTCGCGCGCCTGATCGAACACCTGCTGCAACCGCAACTGCCCTGGCGCATGTTGCTGGCACGCTACATGACGGCCATGGCGCGCGACGACTTCAGTTACATGCGTCCGTCACGGCGCGAGTGCGACGCCATCCTGCCCTCGCTCAAGAGCTCACAGATCGACATCGCCGTAGCCATCGACACCAGCGGCTCGATCAAGGCTGGTGAGATAGAGGAATTTCTGTCCGAGATCGCCGCACTCAAGGGACAGATACGCACGCGCATCACCCTGCTGCCCTGCGACTCCCGGCTTGCCCCCGGTGCCCCCTGGATCATCGAACCCTGGGAAGACTTCGATCTGCCCGAAAGCCTGACCGGTGGAGGTGGCACCGATTTCCGTCCCGTGCTCGAATGGATCGAGGACAACGGCATCCAGCCAGAACTTCTGGTGTACTTCACCGATGCCGGGGGCCCCTTTCCCGAAAAGGCACCGAACTATCCGGTCATCTGGCTGGTCAAGGGAAAGGGAAAAACCCCCTGGGGACAACGTATCCAGCTCAACTGAAGACGGTCTTCAGACCACAGACACGCCATGGCCCGCACCTGCAACACGCTGCTATCCGCACTGCTCACCGTCAGCCTGGTGCTCGCATCCTTTCCTCCCGCCCGGGCACTGGACACCCGCCTGCCCGACCTGGGCAACAGTGCCGGCAACCTGATGACGCCCAAGGCCGAACAGGCACTGGGACAGGCCTTCATGCGCAACGTACGCCAAACCCGGGCGGTACTCGACGACCCGCTGATCGGCGACTATATCCAGCAGCTCGGAGATCGCCTGGTCGAACACAGCGACGCTGCCGGCACGCCCTTTCACTTTTTTGTCATCGACAACCACGAGGTCAACGCCTTCGCCGGTCCCGGCGGCTACATCGGAGTCTATACCGGCCTCATTGCGATCACCCAGACCGAGAGCGAACTGGCTGCCGTGCTGGCCCACGAAATCGCGCATGTCACCCAGCAACACCTGCTTCGTGCCTGGGAGACAGCCAGCAACATGGCCCTGCCCAGCGCCGCCATCCTGCTCGCAGCCATCGCCATCGGCGTTGCCACCGGGAGTGATGCCGGACTGGCTACAGCCACCTGGGGACTGGGCGCCCAGATCCAGGAACAGATCAACTTCACCCGTGCCAACGAACAGGAGGCCGATCGCATCGGCATCGACATCCTGGCGGACTCCGGCTTCGACCCCAACGCCATGCCGGCCTTCTTCTCGCGCATGGGCAAGGCCAACCGGGCGTATGCCACCAAGCTGCCGGAGTTTCTCATGACCCACCCGGTGACGACCAGCCGTACCGCCGATGCCCAGGGTCGCGCCGCCCGCTATCCGGCACGCCAGGTACGTGACAACCTGCGCTTCGAGCTGGCCCGCGCACGCATCACCCTGCGTCATATCGAACACCCGCTGGCACATGCGGCACATCTCGCCAGCCAGCTGCAAGACGGACGCTACCGTAACCGCCTCGCCACCGAATACGAGCGCGCACTGAGCCTGCTGAAAGGCGGTCGCATCGCAGAAGCCGACAGCATCCTGGCACACCTGTTGCCGGCTTCGCCGGACACCATGGATTTCATCGTCACCAAGGCAAGAGTGGAGCAACGGCAAGGCAAGGCCGAGACTGCCCTGCGCCGCCTGAGCCAGGCCCTGTTGACACACCCCGCCAGTCGCTCCCTCGTGCTCTCGCATGCCGAACTGGCGACCGCCCTCGGGCACTACCGCGAAGCGGCCGATCAGCTGCGCGATCATCTCGGCATGGCCGCCGACGAGCCTCGCATCCATGCCCTGCTGGCACGCGCCAGCGGCGAGGCTGGAGACACCCTCGCCGCCCACCGACACCAGGCGGAATATCACTATCTCAATGGCGAAATCGAGGAAGCCATTTTGCAGCTCGAACTGGCATTGAAGACCCCCGATATCAGTTTTTACGACAGCAGCCGCATCGATGCCCGTCTGCGCGAGCTGCGCGAGAAATGGGAATAAGTCCGGAGAACCCTGCGTCCATACACGCAGATCCACAAGGCGTACCACCGAACTAAAGCATCAGATATTGCTGATATACCGAACTGCGTAACCAACACTTGCGTCGAAACACCAAACCATTATGCTTGGACGTCACCCGCACGGATCAAGACAATGAAACCAACAACAGCCTGGTGATCAGCAAAACGCATCCGCCTCGAAAGAAGGCAGACCGATTCGCAATCACCAGACGATTGAACCGTTCATTCCACACCAAACGAGCATAGGAGGATATGCGATGCGGAATACCGCAAGACACGCAACCATCGCTCTGTCACTGGCAGCCCTGTTCGGCGCAGCCAGTCTGATGCCCCGGATTGCCCCAGCAGAGGGAACCAACATGGCGGCCAAGGGCAGGGAGATCGCCTGGAACCGCAAGAAAGGCAACTGCCTCGCCTGCCACATCATGGCCAACGGCGTCAGCCCGGGCGACATTGGTCCACAGCTGATGGCCATGAAAGCCCGCTTCCCCGACCGCAAGAAGCTGTTCGATCAGATCTACGATGCCACCAAGCGCAACCCATCCACGCGCATGCCACCCTTCGGCAAGCACAAGATCCTGTCGAACGCGGATATCGAGGCTGTCATCGATTATCTGTACACCCTCTGACCGCCGGTCGGCAACACCCTGTAATCCAGTCACTTCATCCCAGGAGAGTACGCAAGATGAATACCGACATGAAACGCCGAGTCTTCCTGAAAGGCTCACTGGCCGCGAGCACCGTGGGTATCGCCGTCAGCGCCGGCCTGCTGGCACCACAAACCGTGCTGGCCGCCTGGCCCGAAAAGTCCTTCCATGCCAAGAGCCCCAAGGACGCACTCGACGGCGTCTTCGGCTCGGGCCAGACCGAGGCCTCGAACAAGATCAAGATCAAGGCGCCCGACATCGCCGAGAACGGCGCCGTGGTACCAGTTACCGTAAAGAGCGATATCCCCGACGTCGAGAGCATCGCCATCCTGGCCTCTGCCAACGACTCTCCGCTGATCGCCCTGTTCAATCTGGGCCAAAACGCCATGGCAGACGTCTCGGCCCGCATCAAGATGGGCAAGACCGGCGACGTGATCGCCGTGGTCAAGGCTGGTGGCAAGCTGTATGCCAACCGCAAGGGCGTCAAGGTCACCATTGGTGGCTGCGGCGGCTGATCCCGATGATCGCCTCCAACACAACTGCGTAACATATTTCCGAGGTAATACCCAATGGCCAAGAGCTCAATCAAGATTCGCGCAAAAGAAAGGCAGGGCGTGGTTACCGTCAAGTGCCTGATCAGTCACCCGATGGAGACCGGTATGCGCAAGAACAAAAAGACTGGAAAGCTGATCCCGGCGCACTTCATCCAGAACGTTGTTGCCAGGCACAACGACAAGGATGTGCTCGATGCGCAATGGGGCGGCGGCGTCTCCAAGAACCCTTATTTGGCCTTCAAGTTCAGTGGCGGCAGCAAAGGTGACACCATCACCATCGCCTGGACCGACAACAAGGGCCAGGGTGATTCGAAAAGCGCCAAGATCAAATAACACCCACAAGGCAAGGCACCATGCCCCCCCGGGGCATGCCTGTTCCACTCTGGGAGGAGATTCATACCCATGAAACCAATAAAGACCGCGATTGCCGCCCTCTGTGCCCTTGCGGCCACTGGCACCTTCGCCGACGAAAAAGGGACCAGCACAACGCCGGAAGAAGATCTGAAGACCTACCAGGACTACTTCTTCAAGCGATTCCCCGGCGTTCCATTGCAGGAATTCGCCAACGGCATCTATGCCGTCAACAAGATTTCCCGCCAGAACTGGGAAGCAATCGAGGAATTCCCGCCCTACGAGCCGATGGTGGACGAAGGGGAAGCCATGTGGAACACGCCGTTCGCCAACGGCAAGACCTATGGCTCCTGCTTCAACAACGATCCGGCCCAGCGCAAGAACTATCCCTACTGGGACGACCAGCGCAAGATGGTGGTCACCCTGCCGCTGACCATCAACGAGTGCCGCACAAAGAACGGTGAAAAGCCCTTGAAATACGCCAGGGGTCCGATCACCCGCCTGCTGGCCTACATGGCCTATGAATCGCGCGGCCAGAAGATCGACGTGAAGATCCCCAACAAGGATGCATTGGCTGCCTACGAAAAAGGCAAGTCGATCTACTGGACACGACGGGGTCAGCTCAACTTCAACTGCGGCTCCTGCCACATGCAGTCGGCAGGTCAGCATATCCGTACCAATGTACTCAGTCCGGCGCTGGGACAGGCCTCCGGTTGGCCCGTGTACCGTTCCAAATGGGGGGAGATGGGCACCTTCCATCGCCGCTTCAAGGGCTGCATGAAGCAGATGCGTGCCAAGCCCTACAAGCCGCAGAGCGAGGAATTTCGCGATCTGGAATACTTCCTCACCCACATGAGCAACGGCATCGAATTCAACGGACCGTCGGCTCGTGAATAGAGAACCCAGACTTCATCCACACAAGAGCCCGGCATTCGCCGGGCTTTTTTCGGACTCCAACCTGCCACCACCGCCTCGATGGTCTGCGCGCCGGCAACTGTCCGACCCGGTCATCGAGCAGCTCACCCAGTGCCTCTCAGGCGGGTGTTTTCAACTCCATCGACGTGGTCTGATTCTGCCGGACACCCTGTGGTAAAACTGCCGACCGTGGCGACATATGACGACCGAGAGAAAACGCCGCCCGTTTACACCGGGATTCCAGAAAGACAAGGCCTACAAGGTACTCACGGGCAACGTCTGGATCAGACAGCAATCCAATCATGGAGCGCAAGCACCGCCTGCTCGTGATCTGCCCCGCCTCCCCGCGCAGGCAGTGGGCGACCAAGCTGACGGAAAAATCCAACCGGCCAACCATGATCCTCGATGCCGCCACGGTCAGGCGGCAACGCAAGGAAGGCATCTACAATTCCCTGGAACAGGGAAAAATCGTCATCGTGCCCTGCCATTACGCCAGCCGCATGGAAGAGGCGCTGCACGCCGTGCCCTGGAACCTGGTGGTGAGAAATGGACCCCAACAATTGGACAGCACGATAAGTGCATCCTCGGGTCAAGCCGCCATCCTGGCAGCAGCCATGCGGTCACAGGGCCTTCAGATACACCTCATCGCACTTCACGCTGCGCCACAGGTGCTCCACAAACACATTATCGCCCCACCCTCCCTTGCCATCCATGCTGATGCGGATATCGTGCCGCTTGAGCACACCGGTGAACTCTTCACTGGTGAACTGGCTGCCCTGGCCGGTGTTGAATATCTACCGGCGCACCACAGGCCTCGACAGCTTCCTCCAGAACATCGACATAATCGAATGTCTTGACCAGTTCGGCCATGGTCAGATCCCCCTGGATCACCGCTAGAGCAACCTTGGCCTTGAATTCAGGTGAATGAGTTCGTCTTTCCCGTCTCATCGCTTCTCTCCAGAACCTGTGGCTCATGATGGAGGAAGCACTTATCCGAATCCATTCACTGTCCAATCAGTGGGATCCAGCTCT
>JANEMA010000040.1 GCA_024510845.1 Gammaproteobacteria bacterium | reverse complement strand
CTTGTCGGCCATCTCCCACAGCTTGCTCTCGAAGCCCAGGTTGGCGCCGTTGTTGGCCTTGCTCATCGAAATGCTCCCGTGGTGTACAGGGGGTGGCCTCAGTGCCGTCGATGATATGAGACTAGCATGAGAAAGCCCGCAGAATCACGGGCTTGGAGTCGGCTTTGGTGGGCCCACCAGGATTCGAACCTGGGACCAAGAGATTATGAGTCTCCTGCTCTAACCGCTGAGCTATAGGCCCGGTGGCGGGTTGCGGGGTGATCGCAGAAGGTGGTCTCAGCCTTCCATTCTGTCGCCGGCGCAGGAACGGAAAGTGGAGACAAGGTATCACTCACCGTCGAGGAAGGAGCGCAGTTTCTCCGATCGGGTCGGGTGACGTAGCTTGCGCAGGGCCTTGGCCTCGATCTGACGAATGCGCTCGCGGGTGACGTCGAACTGTTTTCCTACCTCTTCCAGGGTGTGGTCGGTGTTCATGTTGATGCCGAAGCGCATACGCAGTACCTTGGCCTCACGTGCGGTGAGGCCGGCGAGCATGTTCTGGGTGGCTTCGCGCAGGTTCTCCATGGTGGTGGCATCCACGGGGGAGATGGCCTGCTGGTCTTCGATAAAGTCACCCAGGTGCGAGTCTTCGTCGTCACCGATGGGTGTCTCCATGGAGATGGGTTCCTTGGCGATCTTGAGTACCTTGCGTGCCTTGTCCTCGGGCATGTCCATGCGCTCGGCCAGTTCCTCTGGGGTGGGTTCGCGGCCCATTTCCTGGATCATCTGCCGCGAGATGCGGTTGAGCTTGTTGATGGTCTCGATCATGTGTACCGGGATGCGGATGGTGCGCGCCTGATCGGCAATCGAGCGGGTGATGGCCTGTCGGATCCACCAGGTGGCGTAGGTCGAGAACTTGTAGCCACGGCGGTATTCGAATTTGTCCACTGCCTTCATCAGGCCGATGTTGCCTTCCTGGATGAGATCGAGAAATTGCAGCCCGCGGTTGGTGTATTTCTTGGCGATGGAGATCACCAGGCGCAGGTTGGCCTCGACCATCTCCTTTTTGGCGCGGCGCGCCTTGGCCTCGCCGATGGACATGCGGCGGTTGGTTTCCTTGATATCGGAGATGCTCAGCTGGCAGTGTTGCTTGATCTTGGCCAGTTTGCGCTGGGCGTGCTCGATCTCCTTGGCCACAGGTTCGAGTCGGGCAGCCCAGGCCTCCTTGCGTTTGCATTGCCCGGCCAGCCAGTCGGGGTCGGTCTCGTTCTTGGGAAAGCTGGTGATGAAGTGCTTGCGCGGCATGCCGGCTTCATTGATACACAGGTCGAGTACGGTGCGCTCGTGTTTGCGAATCTGGTTGACGGTGTCACGCAGCATGTCGGTCAGTTCGTTGAACAGCGACGGCGCCAGGCGAAACTCCATGACGCATTCAGCGCATTTCCCGGCGGCCTTGCGCGCCTTGTCGCTGTTACCCTCCCTGGCGAGGAGACGGGTCCAGGCCTTGAAGGCCTTTTCCAGCGTCTTGCGCTTGTCTTCGACCTCGTTGAGGTCGATGCCGGTGTCTTCGACGTCGTCGTCACGTTTTTCCTTCGGCATGGGTGGTTCGTCACCCACGTCGGGCAGCTTGAAGCCGGCCATCACGTCGGCCAGACGGGCCTCTTCGTTCCTTACGTCCTCGAAACGCTGGAGCAGGTGGGCGACCGCCGGCGGGAAGGTGCCGATGGCATGGCCAACCTGATTGAGGCCGTCCTCGATACGCTTGGCGATATGCAGTTCGCCCGCGCGTGTCAGCAGTTCGACGGTGCCCATCTCGCGCATGTACATGCGCACCGGGTCGGTGGTGCGGCCGAACTCGCCATCCACAGAAGCCAGCGCGGCGGCGGCAGCCTCGGCGGCGTCGTCGTCGGTGGAGACAGCGGCATCGCTCAGGGTCGCCTCGTCGGCCTCCGGTGGGGTCTCGTGCACCGAAATACCCATGTCGTTGATGATGCGAACGATGTCTTCGATCTGTTCAGGATCGACGATCGAATCGGGCAGGTGGTCATTGACCTCGGCATAGGTGAGATAGCCCTGCTCCTTGCCCTTGGCAATCAGGTCTCGAATGCTGTTCTGTTCCTGCTGTTTCTGTTTCACCTTCTGTTCCTGGTTCATGAAGTCCTCAGCCTCAGGAGGTTGATTCAACTTGGATGACGACAAATCTGTCGGGCGAGAGTGAATTGGATATTCTAGCACGCAAGCAATTTTGGCTCCAGACGAAGGCCTGTTGGGAACGAAACTCAGGAGCGCCGACAGAGTTTCCTGAGTCGCTGTTTTTCTTCTTCGGACATGGTGGAGATGCAGGTCGACTTCAAGAGTGCCTCGCGTTGTTTCGCGCGCTGTTTTTCGAGCAAGCGGCGCAGGATGCCGACCAGTTGTTCGGGGGCATCGTCCTGTACGGCGAGTTCGGCCACGGTGAGCTGCGCGAGGATGCCACGCAGGCGCTCGTCGGCGGTGGCCTCGACCAGTGCGGCGCTGTGGGTGTCGGGACAGGTGTGGATGCGTTCGAGCAGCTCGCTCAGGACTTCGATACCGGGCGTCCGGAGGGTCTCCCAGCCCTCGGGGAGTTCGGCTCTGGCGGCTTCGGGGTGCTGCAACAGCAGGGCGATGGCTCGGCGCATGGGTGGCATGCCGGCCGGTTTGTGGCGACGTGCGCGAACCGGGCGTGAGGCGGATGGGGCGGTTTCGCTGGCCGGCACGGTAACTGGCACGCCGACCCGTTCGGTCAGCGCCTGCTCCATCATGGTGCGGAAGGTGCCGGTCGGTAGTCTTGCCAGCAGGGAGCGCGCCAGTTCAGCCATGCGCGCACGGCCGTCGATGCTGTTCATGTCGGTCTGCGTCTCTAGTCGCGCAAACAGGAATTCCGACAGTGGCAGGGCGCGAGCGATTTCGTCGAGGAAGGCCCGGCGGCCGATCTTGTGCACCAGTGTGTCCGGGTCTTCTCCCTCGGGCAGGAACAGGAAGCGTGCCTGGCGGCCGTCTTTCATCAGTGGCAGGGCGGTCTCCAGTGCTTTCCAGGCGGCAGCGCGTCCAGCGCGGTCGCCATCGAAGCAGAATACCACCTCGTTGCAGGCGCGGTAGAGCTTGTTCAGGTGTTCGGTGGTGGTGGCGGTGCCCAGGGTGGCCACCGTGTTGTGGATTTCGTACTGCGCCAGTGCCACCACATCCATGTAGCCCTCGACGACCAGGATGTATTCGAGCTGGCGGTGTGCCTGGCGCGCCTGGTACAGACCGTACAGCTCCCGGCCCTTGTGGAACACTGGTGTCTCGGGCGAGTTCAGATATTTGGGTTTTCCGTCGCCCGGCAGGCGGCCGCCGAAACCGATCACCCGTCCGCGCCCGTCGTGTATGGGGAAAATGATGCGATCGCGCAGGCGGTCGTAGGTCCGTCCCTTTTCGTTGGTGGTGGTCAGCCCGGTTTCGGCCAGCTGGCAGCGGGACGGGTCATTCCTGCCGAAGCGCGCCAGTACGTTGTCCCAGCCTGGTGGTGCAAAGCCGATGTCGAAGGTCTCGATCACCTGTTCGCCGAGGCCGCGACCGGCCAGATAGTCGCGGATGCGCCGGGAGTCGGGATGGGTATGCAGCTGCTCGTGGTAGAAGGCGGCGACCTGTTCGAGCAGTGTGTACAGCGGGCGGTGATCCTGGCCTTGTTCGAAGGTGATCTCGCGCGGAATCTCCAGGCCCTGCTGCGTGGCCAGTTCCTCGATCGCCTCGGGGAAGCTGAGTCGCTCGTACTCCATCAGGAAGCCGATGGCAGTGCCGTGCGCGCCGCAGCCGAAACAGTGGTAGAACTGCTTGGTCGGGCTGACGGTGAAAGATGGGGTCTTCTCGTCGTGGAAGGGGCAACAGGCCTGGTATTCGCGCCCGGCCTTCTTCAGCGGCACGCGCCGATCGATCAGTTCGATGATGTCGGTGCGACTGAGGAGTTCGTCGATGAATTGCTGCGGGATCTTGCCGGCCATGGGCGGAGACTAGCAGCCAGGAGGTGGGCGTGGCGAGCCGTGTCAGCCCAGTTTCTTCTTGATCAGAGCGCTGACTTGAGCCATGTCGGCGCGACCCTGCACTCGCGGTTTGATCTTGCCCATGACCTTGCCCATGTCCTTCATCGAACTGGCGCCAGTTTCGGCGATGGTCTGTTCGACGATGGCCGCGATCTCCTCTTCCGGGAGGGCGGCGGGGAGGTAGCCCTGGATGATCGCCACCTCGGCCAGTTCGGCGGCGGCCAGTTCGTCACGGCCTGCATCGGTGTACTGGCGGATGGAGTCCCGGCGCTGCTTGACCATCTTGCCCAGCACCACCAATACCTGCTCGTCGTCGAGCTCGATGCGCTCATCCACCTCGCGTTGTTTGATCGCAGCGAGAATCAGCCGGATGACGCCAAGGCGCGCCCTGGCGCCCGCCTTCATGGCGGACTTCATGTCGTCCTGGATGCGGGTTTTCAGCGACATGGTGCGGGCGATCAGTATGGACGCTCGAAACGGCGTGCCTCGCGTGCCAGCTTCTTCTGCCAGCGCTTGACGGCGGCAGCGGCCTTGCGTTTGCGTTCCCAGGCGGGCTTTTCATAGTACTCGCGGCGACGTACCTCGGCCAGTATGCCGGTCTTTTCACAGGAGCGCTTGAAACGGCGCAGGGCAACTTCGAAAGGTTCGTTTTCTTTTACGCGGACGTGTGGCATGACTCCCTCTGGGCTCCAGACCCGTTAGACTGAATACCTGACCGCCACCACGCAGCATGCCTGGTGGGCGGTAAAGTCGAAAAATTCTACTGCTCGACCACGAGAATTGCAAAAGGAAATCCGTATGCGGGTACTGGGTATCGAGACTTCCTGTGACGAGACCGGCGTGGCCCTCTACGCTAGTGAAAAGGGCTTGCTGGCGCACGCCGTCTACAGCCAGATTGCGTTGCATGCCGATTACGGTGGTGTGGTGCCGGAGCTGGCTTCGCGCGATCACGTACGCAAGCTGGCACCCATGGTGCGCCAGTTGCTCGAGCAGACCGGCCTGTCTGGCGGTGATATCGACGGGGTGGCTTATACCGCCGGGCCGGGTCTTGCTGGTGCCCTGCTGGTTGGCGCGGCCTTCGGACGCAGCCTGGCGACAGCATGGGGCGTGCCGGCGGTCGGTGTGCATCACATGGAAGGTCATCTGCTCGCGCAGTTGCTCGAGGCTGAACATCCGGACTTTCCCTTCGTTGCCCTGCTGGTCTCGGGGGGGCACACCCAACTGGTGCGGGTCGAGGGCATCGGGCGCTACCACCTGCTCGGCGATTCCATGGACGATGCTGCCGGAGAGGCCTTCGACAAGACCGCCAAGCTGCTGGGGTTGGAGTATCCGGGGGGAGCCGCTTTGGCGGCCCTGGCCGAGCAGGGCGATCCCGACCGATTTCGTTTTCCGCGGCCCATGACCGACCGCCCGGGATTGGATTTCAGTTTCTCCGGGCTCAAGACCTTTGCACTGACCACCTGGCGGCAGGAGGGTGCCGGGCTCGATGTCGTCGCCCGCGAGCGTCTGCGTGCGGACATCGCGCGCGCCTTCGAGGATGCGGTGGTCGACACCCTGCTCATCAAGTGCCGGCGTGCGCTCGAGCAGGCCAGGATGGGCGATCTGGTGCTGGCCGGCGGTGTCAGCGCCAACCGGCGTCTGCGCGCGGCCATGGATGCCATGACCGCGGTGCGTGGTGCGCGTGTCTGGTATCCACGTCCGGAGCTGTGCACCGACAACGGTGCCATGATTGCTTATGCGGGTTGGGCACGCTTGCGTGCCGGCCAGCGCGAAAGGCCGGGTTTCGATATTCGTCCGCGTTGGTCCATGATCGATCTCGATGCGGTGTAATACCGCGAAGTCGTGCATGGTGGCCTTGCCGCCGCGCAGCGTGGTCAGTTGCCAATGTGGGTTTCTTTGCCGGAGAGCAGTTTGTGGATGTTGCCGCGGTGGCGCCAGAACAGCAGAAGGGTGATGATGGCTTGCATCACGATCATCTCCGGTGCGGGCCAGAACCACCAGATGATCAAGGGAGCCAAGCCCTGTGATACCAATGCCGCCAGCGAGGAGATACGCAGTCCCTTGGCCACGAACAGCCAGGTGGCCGCGATGCTCAGGCCGATCGGCCAGTACAGGCCGAATTGCACGCCCAGCGCGGTGGCCACGCCCTTGCCGCCACGAAAGCCGAAGAACACCGGGTAGATGTGGCCGAGAAAGGCGGCCAGCCCGGTCAGTGCCAGAACCAGGGGCGAGACCGGCAGCCAGTGTGCCACCATCATCGGCAGCAGGCCTTTGATCGAGTCACCCAGCAGGGTGATGGCCGCGGCCTTTTTGCCTCCGATGCGCAACACATTGGTTGCTCCCGGGTTGCCCGAACCCTGGCTGCGGGGATCGGGCAGGCCCATCAGGTGACAGACGAGGATGGCGCTGGAGACCGAACCCAGCAGGTAGGCGGCGAGGATGATCAGATATTCGGGCATGCGCGGCTCCGGAACAGGGGGCACGGGGTGGATTTTTACCACGAACGGGGATGAGGTGGCGACATGATATGGTGGTAATCTTGCTGCCCCGAGCAGCGAGCGGAAGTGTCCATGGATATCGTCTATCTGCGTGGTTTGCGTATCGACACCATCATCGGCATCTACGACTGGGAACGGCGTATCCGCCAGACCGTGATTCTCGATCTGGAGATGGGTGCCGATGTTTCCCGCGCCGCGGCCAGCGAGTGCATCGAGGACACCCTGAACTACAAGGCGGTGGCCAAGCGTCTGATCCAGTTCGTGAGCGAGAGCGAGTTCCAGCTGGTCGAGACCCTGGCCGAGCGCTGCGCCGCCATCGTCATGCAGGAATTCGGTGTGCCCTGGCTGCGCCTGAGCCTGAACAAGAAGGGCGCGGTGCGCGGGGCTACCGATGTGGGTGTGATCATCGAACGAGGGGGCCGCGACTGATGCCACGGGTCTGGGTCAGTATCGGCAGCAACATCGAGCGAGAGCGTCATGTACGTGCTGCGGTCGAGTCCCTGCGCGCGCGCTTCGGCGACCTGATTCTTTCGCCGGTGTACGAGACCCCGGCCGAAGGCTTCGATGGTGATCCCTTCTACAATCTGGTGGCCGGTTTCGATACCGGTCTTTTGCCCGAGGTGCTGCATGCGGAGCTGCGCGCCATCGAGGATGCCAACGGCCGCCGCCGGGATGCCGGCAAGTTCTCTGCGCGCACCCTGGATATCGATGCGCTCACCTATGGCGATCAGCGCGACGCCACCGGCGGCAAGCCGCTGCCGCGCGACGAGATCACCCGCTATGCCTTCGTGCTCAAGCCCCTGGCTGACGTGGCCGGTGAGGACCGCCACCCGGTGCTGGGCCGTACCTATGCCGAGCTGTGGGCCGACTTCGAAGGCCCCGGGCGCGATGCCCTGCGGGTGGTGCCGCTGGGCTTGTGAGGGCAAGCTCCCGCCGCAGCGCACCCGGGGCGGGCAGCGCCGCCCGGCAGGAGGTCTGTCCCCGTGCTGAATCCTTCGCGGCGGGGACGCCGTTCCTGCGGGCTATTGCTGCACGCTGCGACCGCCGTCCACGGCGAGGATCTGTCCGGTGACGTAGTCGGTGCCGGCGATCATGAACAGCACTGCGCGTGCGATCTCTTCGGCCCCGGCCGGGCGGCCGAGAGGGATGCGTTCGAGGATGGTCAGGCGGTCGGCGTCGTCGAAGTAGTGCTCGGGCCAGAGCGCTGCGCCGGGGGCCACGCCGTTGACACGTACCTCGGGGGCCAGGTCGCGGGCCAGCGCCTTGACCATCATGGTGTTGGCCGCCTTGGCCATGGAGTACACCGGATGGTCGGCATTCGGTCGGTCGGCGTGGATGTCCACCAGGTTGACGATACAGCCGTGGCACTCATGCAGCGCCGGGGCCAGTGCCTGGGCCAGGAAGAAGGGTGCGCGGGCGTTGCTGGCGAACAGGTCGTCCCACTGGGCCTGGGTGACGCTGCCGATGGGAGTGGGGTGGTAGCTGGAGGCGTTGTTGACCAGGATATCGAGCCGGTCCCGGATCGAGAGCGCATGCTCGGCCAGTGGCGCAATGGCCTCCATGTCGGCGAGGTCGGCCTGTACCGGGTGTGCGGAGTCGGCGCGGTTCGTGTTCAGGGTGTCGGCGAGCTGCCGGGCACGGTCTGCCGAGCGGCGGTAGTGCAGAATCACCTCGCAGCCCAGGCCGTGCAGCTGGCGCGCGATCTCAGCGCCGATGCGTGCTGCCGCGCCGGTGATCAGTGCCACCTTGCCGTCGAGTCGATACGGGTTATCGAACATGGTCTCGTGCCTCCGCCCGATTCGGTGATAATGCGTCCCGTGAATCACGGCCGTCCGGTGGAGCATACGTGGCAATTTCCGAACTGAACAGCGCCGAGCAGGTGCAGCTCGAACAGACCCGTGCCTGCATCGGTGAGGCGATCGCCAGGGCGGGCGGACGCATCCCTTTCGACCGTTATATGGAGATGGCGTTGTACGCGCCGGGTGCGGGTTACTACGTCAATGGTGCGCGCAAGTTCGGCGCAGCGGGTGACTTTGTCACCGCTCCCGAGATCTCGCCACTGTTTTCTCGTGCCCTGGCCGCGCAAATCGCCGAGGTGCTGGCAACGACCGGTGGCGAGGTGCTGGAGTTCGGCGCCGGCTCGGGGGTGATGGCCGCCGAGATACTGGCCGCCCTGGCGGCGCGCGATGCCCTGCCCGAGCGCTATCTCGTCATGGAGCTGAGTGCCGAGCTGCGCGCGCGCCAGGCCGAGACCTTGTGCGATCGCGTGCCCGGGCTGGCCGAGCGGGTGCACTGGCTGGAGCGTCTTCCCGAACCCGGCTGGTGCGGCGTGGTGGTCGCCAACGAACTGCTCGATGCCCTGCCGGTGAGCCGCTTTTGCCGCACTGTCGATGGCTGCGCCGAGCAGTTCGTGACGATCGAGGACGGGGCCTTGCGCCCGTTGTGGGATGCGCCCGAGACCCCTGGTCTGGTCGAGGCATTGGCGTACATTGAGGCGCGGCTCGGGCCTTTTCCCGAGGGTCATGCCTCGGAGATCTGCCTGCGTCTGCCGGCCTGGATACGCGCTGTGGCCGGTTTTCTCTCGCAGGGGGTGCTGTTATTGATCGATTATGGCTACAGCGAGCGCGAGTACTATCATCCGGCTCGGCGCGAGGGCACCCTGATCTGCCATTTTCGGCAGCGCACCATCGATGATCCCTTCGCCTTGCCGGGGCTGGCCGACATTACTGCCAGCGTGGATTTCTCGGCGGTGGCTGAAGCGGGGGTCGAAGCAGGGATGGAGCTGGTGGGTTATACCACCCAGGCACAGTTTCTTCTGGGATGCGGGATCGAGCACGAACTGGCGGCGCTGGCCGCCGACCCGGCACGTATCGGTGAGTTGCAGTGTGCCAAGCAGCTCGTTCTGCCTGTTGCCATGGGAGAGCGTTTCCGGGTGATCGGTCTTGCCACGGGCGATCTGACAGCACTGTCGGGCTTCGCCATGGGGGATCTGCGTATGATTCTTTGAACAGGCCGTTGAAAATATCCGAGTAGATGCGGTCTCCCCGGCAATGAACGGTGGATGAAGCACGGTGACTCCGGCCTTCTGGCCGGAAAGTTGGCCAATTCAGCCCGATTCGCCTGTTTCCCGGCTGCGTTTTTCGCCGCGGAAGTCCGCTGTAGGGTTGTGCCTGTCTCCTTGCGGGGCTGGTTCGTCTTCGTCTTTTCGGGGGATGGTGTGCTATCCACGCCCGTCCATGGAGAAGTCAGCGAGCCAGCGAAACAGCAGGTTGTGATCGATCTGCTCGACCAGTTGCCGCTCGCTGGGGTGGGTGTAAGGTGCGTGGTCGGGCAGCCTCATTTCCGTGCGCCGAAGATATCGGTGCCCACGCGGACCAGGGTCGAGCCAGCGGCGATCGCCGGTTCCAGGTCGCTGCTCATTCCCATCGACAGGGTATCGAGGTTCAGGCCCGTCTGTTTTTCGAGTTGGCGGCGTAAATCGGCGAGGTCCCGGAACACCGCGGTTTGGGTCTCGCGTGGGCTGGCCGGATCGGGCATGCTCATCAGGCCGCGCAGACACAATCCCGGCAGTTCGTTCACGGCCAGCGCCAGTTCCTCCAGTGCGTCTACGGGAATCCCGCCCTTGCTGGTTTCGCCGCTCAGGTTGACCTGGATGCAGCAGTTCAGGGGTGGCAGTGTCTCCGGACGCTGGTCGCTCAGGCGTCGGGAGTGCTTGAGTCGATCCAGACCATGCACCCAGGTGAAGTGTCTGGCGATATCCCGAATCTTGTTGCTCTGGATTCGTCCGATGTAGTGCCATGTGATAGGCAGGTCGATAAGGGCATGTATCTTGGGCAGGGCATCCTGCAGGTAATTTTCGCCGAAGGCTTGCTGGCCGGCGCCCCAGGCTTCGCGGATCATTGTTGCCGGCTTGGTCTTGCTCACTGCCAGTAGCTCGATCTCGGCAGGGCTGCGGCCTGCCGCGAGCGCGGCCCGTGCGATACGTCGACGAACATCTTCCAGTGTGTGTGCAATGGCAGGCATGGGATTCCGGTTGACTGTTAAGCTCTGCCGGCAAGGGTGTTGTGTGGGATGGGGCTGCGTCAAGTATCAGGTCGCCTGGCCGTTACAGGTGTGCGGGGTGCGGAGCGTATGGATTCAGGGAGAAATCGAATCGATGGATATTGCAGAATTGCTCACCTTCAGCGTCAAGCACAATGCCTCGGATCTGCATCTCTCGGCCGGTCTTCCGCCGATGATCCGGGTGGACGGGGATATTCGGCGGATCGATGTGCCGGTGCTGGATCACAAGGCCGTGCACGCGCTGGTCTACGACGTCATGAACGACAAGCAGCGCAAGGATTACGAGGAATTCTTCGAGGTCGATTTCTCGTTCGAGATTCCCGGACTGGCGCGCTTCCGGGTCAATGCGTTCAATCAGGATCGTGGTGCCGCGGCGGTGTTCCGGAGCATCCCATCCAAGGTGCCCACTCTCGATGATCTGGAGGCGCCACCGGCGTTCAGAAGCATCTGCGACAACCCGCGTGGTCTGGTGTTGGTTACCGGCCCGACCGGCTCGGGCAAGTCTACCACCCTGGCGGCGATGATGGATTACAAGAACGGGACCGAGTACGGCCATATCCTCACCATCGAGGATCCCATCGAATTCGTGCACCAATCGAAGAAGTGCCTGGTCAACCAGCGTGAGGTACACCGCGACACCCTGGGTTTCGCCGAGGCGCTGCGTTCGGCCTTGCGCGAGGATCCGGATATCATCCTGGTGGGTGAATTGCGCGATCTGGAGACCATCCGCCTGGCACTCACCGCGGCCGAGACTGGCCATCTGGTGTTCGGTACCCTGCATACCAGTTCGGCCGCCAAGACCATCGACCGGATCGTGGATGTGTTTCCAGCCGGCGAAAAGGCCATGGTGCGTTCCATGCTGTCGGAATCGCTGCGCGCGGTGATCTCGCAGACCTTGCTGAAGAAGGTCGGGGGTGGGCGCATCGCCGCGTACGAGATTATGGTGGGGACCCCCGCGATCCGCAATCTGATCCGTGAAGACAAGGTGGCACAGATGTATTCGGCCATTCAGACCGGGCAGGTGCATGGCATGCATACACTCGATCAGTGTCTGCAGGGTCTGGTCAAGAAGGGGCTGGTCTCGCGTCAGGACGCGCGCGCCCGGGCGGTGGACCGCAGCCTCTTCGAATGAGGCAAAATGAGAAGCCCATCACGCTTTTGCGTGATCGCTCGCTGAGTCACGGTTTCCGTGCCAATAATGCGCTTATCTCAGGAGGGATAGCCCATGGCCATGGACTTCAATGACATCATCACCCTGATGGTGGAGAAGAAGGCGTCCGACCTCTTCATCACCGCAGGCATGCCGCCCTGCATCAAGATCAACGGTCGGGTCACGCCCGTCTCCAAGACGCGCCTCACCGAACAGCAGAGCCGCGAACTCACCTATGCCCTGATGACCCCGGAGCAGCGCGAGGAATTCCTGCACACCAAGGAATGCAACTTTGCCTTCTCTGCGCGCGGGATCGGCCGTTTCCGGGTCAGCGCCTTCGTACAACGCGATGCGGTTGGCATGGTGTTGCGGCGCATCGAGACACGTATTCCCTCCTTCGAGGATCTGGGTCTTCCCTCGGTATTGCAGGATCTGGCGATGGCCAAGCGCGGTCTGGTGGTCTTCGTGGGCGCCACCGGCACCGGCAAGTCCACCTCGCTGGCGGCCATGGTGGGGCACCGCAACCAGAACAGCACCGGGCACATCATCTCCATCGAGGACCCGATCGAGTTCCTGCACCAGCACGGCGGCTGCATCGTCACCCAGCGCGAGGTGGGGGTGGACACCGAGTCCTGCGAGGTGGCGCTGAAGAACACCCTGCGCCAGGCGCCGGACGTGATCCTGATCGGCGAGATCCGCACCCGCGAGGCGATGGAGCACGCCATCACCTTCGCCGAGACGGGCCACCTGGTGCTCACCACCCTGCACGCCAACAACGCCAACCAGGCGCTGGAGCGGATCATCCACTTCTTCCCCGACGACCAGCACCAGCAGGTGCTGATGGACCTGTCGCTGAACCTGCGCGGCATCGTCGCCCAGCAGCTGGTGCCGTGCCCCGATGGCAACGGCCGGCGCGCCATCGTCGAGGTGCTGCTCAACACGCCGCTGGCCTCCGATCTGATTGCCAAGGGCGAGGCATCCAGGCTCAAGGATCTGATGAAGCGCTCACGCGAGCACGGCATGATTACCTTCGACCAGGCGCTCTATGAGGCTTGTGTGCGTGGTGAGATCAGCGAGAAGGAGGCCATGCATCATGCCGATTCGGCCAACGAGGTGCGTCTGATGCTGAAGCTGGGCGACAACCGGCCCGGTGCGCGACCGCGCGACCGCAACGCGATGAAGCTGGTGCCGGAATGATGCCGTTGGTCGGCGCTCAGAATACCCGGTAGCCGTCGAACACCGGCCCGTCCACGCACACCCGTTGCATGGCCGGGCCCGCATCGGTGGCGACCTCCACCACGCAGCCGGCGCAGCCGCCCACCCCGCAGGCCATGAACTCCTCCAGCGAGATCTGTACCGGTAGTTCGAATTCGCGTGCCAGTGCTACCACGGCCTCGAGCATGGGGTGTGGGCCACAGGCATAGAGCCCGACTTCGGCGCGTGCCTCGTCGTTCAGTGTACGCAACCAGTGTCGGGCGAGATCGGTCACATAACCTTTGTGACAGCCCGGATAGTCCTGCAGGCTGGCCAGGCGCGAGGGGATGCTCCAGTCCTCCAGCAGCGGCATGGCGCCGATCACCCCGTCCGGCATGCCCGGCACCAGGATCTGCGAGGGCCGGGCGTCGAAGGGGAAGGGTACCTCGGACCCCAGGATCACGAAGGGCGACCGCCCGTCGTCGCGCAGCGATTCGGCCAGGAACACCATCGGCGGCATGCCCACCCCGCCGCCGATCAGCAGCGGTCGCCGCTCCTTCACCTTGAAGGGCCTGCCGATGGGCGCCATCAGGTCGATGAACTCGCCCGCCCGACGTTGCGCCAGCAGCGCCGTGCCCTCGCCCACCACCTTGTAGAGCAGGTCCATCCAGCCCTCCTTCGGCGAGGCGCGCATGATGGAGATGGGGCGCCGCAGCGGCCGCAGCGGATGCACCTGCAGATGGACGAACTGCCCCGGCCGGGCCTTTGCCGCACAGCCGGGGGTCTGTACGCGCAATAGGTACTGGTCACCAGGGAAGGTCTGGTGTTCCAGGATCTCGGCCTCTTCGAGGAGGATGCTGTCTCGATGGGATCGGTCGTTCATGGCGCGAAGCTTACTCCCTGCGCGCGATCACGTCATCGATACCGCCATGCGAGGGCGGCTTTGCCAAGCTGATGATCACCCTCCCAGAGGACTGCTGCGCGCAGCTATCGTGTCGTGACGGTGGGCAGGTCAAGGGCGAGCCGTTGTCAACCGGATCCAGATCAGGTTACTTCGCAGGTAGTGGTGTCTGCCGTGTCGGAGGCTTCCACGGTGTTCGGCGTTCCCCGGAAAACCGTGTCGATGGGAAGCTTCCGAGAACCATGTGGGCAGTTGCTGCCCAGCTTAATACCTGCCTGTCTGTTCTGCCTGGGGATGCTGGTGCTGTTCGTCGCGCCCTGGCCGATGTTGCCGTGGCATGTGGATTTTGGGGATGTGCCGGGCTGCCTCGGTGGTTGGTCAGGTGGTATCGACGTGGTGTTGTCCGGTCTGCATCATTTCGTGATGGCGAGCCGCCCGTTTCCGGTGGGTTGACGCCATCGGCGCTTATGCGCGCCGTTTATGTCCTGGGTTCATGGGTGGTGCTTGGCATGACTGCCTATGTGCTGCCGTTCGGCCTGTGGTGCGAAGATCGCGAGCTGCTGGTTCTTCTGTGTCGGCCGCGCTGACAAGCCAGGATGCCTGCGCTAAAGTGGAGTGGCGCACATGGCAAGAGGTACCCACGATGACCGAAACGTTACCCAATCGCCCGGTCTGTCTGGCGATTCTGACCATTTCCGATACCCGTACCCGCGAAAACGACACCTCCGGTAACGCGCTCGAGCGCATGGCCACCGAGGATGGTCACGATGTGATCGAGCGCCTGATCGTACCCGACGATATCTACCGTATCCGTTATGAGGTCTCACGCTGGATCCTCGACCCGAAGGTCGAGGCGGTGATCACCACCGGCGGCACCGGGCTGACCGGGCGCGATGGCACACCCGAGGCAGTGGCGCCCCTGCTGGACCGGACCATCGAGGGCTTTGGCGAGTTGTTCCGCTGGGTTTCCTTCCAGACGGTGAAGACCTCCACCATTGCCTCGCGCGCACTGGGCGGCGTGGCCAACGGCACCTTCATCTTCTGCCTGCCCGGTTCCACCGGTGCCTGCAAGGACGCCTGGAAGGGCGTGCTGCACGACCAGCTGGACATCAACCATCGTCCCTGCAACCTGGTGGAGCTGATGCCGAGGCTGACCGAGTCGTGAGCGGTGACCGCTGTTTCACCGCTGACGATATGCTGGCAGCAGATCAGGCGCGCCAGGCCCTGATCAATGCCGCCACGCCCCTGACCGAGACCGAGTGTGTGCCCCTGACCGGGGCCCTGGGGCGGGTGCTGGCCGTCGATGTCACCTCGCCATTGGACGTGCCCGGTCACGACAACAGCGCCATGGACGGTTACGCGGTGCGTGCGGTCGATACCGATACCGGCGGTGCTGTGCTGCCATTGAGCCAACGCATCACGGCGGGGCATCCCGGTGAGCCCCTGGTGCCGGGCACCACGGCACGTATCTTCACCGGCGCGCCCATGCCCGAGGGTGCAGACGCGGTGGTGATGCAGGAGGAGGTCGAGCTGGAGGGCGATGCCATCCGCATCCTGCGTCGGGTGGCGGCGGGCGAGAACGTGCGCCCGTGCGCCAACGACGTGGCCCGCGGCGCGGTGGTGCTGCAGGCGGGTGAGTGCCTGCGCCCGCAGATGATCGGCCTGCTCGCCTCCCTGGGCGTGCCGGAGGTGACAGTGGTGCGGCGCCTGCGCGTGGCCCTGCTCAATACCGGTGACGAGATCGTCGAGCCCGGCCGTCCCCTGGCGGAAGGGCAGATCTACAACTCCAACCGCTACACCCTCACCGCCACCCTGCAGCAGCTCGGCTGCGAGGTGGTGGACCTGGGCCAGGTGGAGGATACCCTGGAGGCCACCCGCGCCGCGCTGCGCGAGGCCGCCCGGCGCGCTGACCTGATCGTGACCAGCGGCGGTGTCTCGGTGGGCGAGGAGGACCACATCCGCGCTGCGGTGAAGGCCGAGGGCGAGCTGTCCCTGTGGCGGGTGCGCATTAAGCCCGGCAAGCCGCTGGCCTTCGGCCGGGTGGGCGACACCCCCTTCATCGGCCTGCCCGGCAACCCGGTTTCGGTGTTCGTCACCCTGTGCCTGTTCGGCATGCCCTACATCCGCGTCGCCCAGGGACGGCGCGAGCCTTTCCCGGCGCCGGTGCGAGTGCGCCTGGCACGGGTCGTGGAGCGGCCGCTGAAGCGGCGCGAGTTCGTCCGCGTGCGCCTCGATATCCGGCCCGACGACCTGCCCCTGGCGCAGCCCTTTCCTCGTCAGGGCTCGGATGTTCTGTCCAGCACGGTGTGGGCCGATGGGGTGCTCGAAATTCCGGAAGGCATGACCTGCTCTGAGGATACGGCCTTCAATTTCTGGTCGTTCGAGAGTCTGCTGCAATGATTCATATCCGTTATTTCGCCCGCTTGCGTGACCAGCTCGACACCGCCGCCGAGATGCTGGACGACCATCCGCCCACTCTGGGCGAGCTGGCCGAGCGGCTCGCGGTGCGCGGCGAGGCCTGGGCCGAGGCCTTCGCCGGCCCGGTGCTGATGGCGGTCAACCACGAGATGGCCAGGCCCGACACCGTGCTGAACGATGGCGACGAGGTGGGCTTCTTCCCTCCGGTGACCGGCGGATGAGGGTCCGTATCGCTGTCCAGGAGACCCCTTTCGACGCCGCCACGGAGCAGGCGCGGCTGTGCGCCGGCGACCCCGGCATCGGCGCGGTGGCCAGCTTCGTGGGGCTGGTGCGCGGCCACAACCGCGTGGAGGGACAGGAGGCCGAGGTGAGCACCCTCACCCTGGAACACTACCCCGGGATGACCGAAAAGGCCCTGGGCCGCATCGTGGACGCCGCCGCGGAGCGCTGGTCGCTGCAGGCTGTGACCGTGATCCACCGGGTGGGTGAATTGTGTCTTGGCGAGCCCATTGTGCTGGTGCTGAGTGCCAGTGCCCACCGCCAGGCTGCCTTCGAGTCCTGCCAGTTCATCATGGATATCCTCAAGACCGAGGCCCCGTTCTGGAAGAAGGAGCGCCTGCCCGATGGCAGTGAGCGCTGGGTGGATGCGCGTGAGTACGACGGCCAGGCGGCAGCGCGCTGGCTGGGTAGCCTCTGAAGTCGGGTTCAGTCGGAATGATCGTCCAGGGGAATACCGGTGGGAAGACTATCGGGGCTGGTCCGGTTTTCTCCTGGGGATACGGAAGTGGAGGAGTGGTCGCGATGCGGCGACCTGCCGCTTCAGCGTGTTCAGGTCGGTGCGCAGGGCGTTGTTTCCCTTTTGCCTGACCTCCCGCCTTCTGCAGATTATTCACCTGTGCAACGTGGTAGTGGCGCGCCCGACAGGATTCGAACCTGTGACCTTCGGCTCCGGAGGCCGACGCTCTATCCAGCTGAGCTACGGGCGCCGAGATACGGCCTTGTCGGAAGCGGTCCGCCAAGGTGGGCGTATTCTAGCACTGGCCAGTGTTTTCTGTGCGGTAGATTCGTCCCCATCGGGAGACGGTGCT
>JANEMA010000003.1 GCA_024510845.1 Gammaproteobacteria bacterium | reverse complement strand
TCTTCGTCATCTTCGTCTTCCATGGCATCCAGCTCGGCTTCCATCTCCTCGTCGGTAAGCGGACGACAGGCATCCTCCTCGTCCACCACATCCACGGCAGATACCGTTACCCCGGTCCCGACGGCCACCTCGTTACCTTCTTCGTCCGATCGACGTCCGCGTACCACCAGGCGCGAGAGAAATACCCCCAGTTCGAACAGCAGCCACATGGGAACCGCCAGCAAGGTCTGAGAGATGACGTCGGGTGGGGTGAGCAGCATGCCGATGATGAAGGCACCGACCACTACGTAGGGGCGCTTGCCGGCCAGACGGTACGGGGTGGTCATGCCGGCCAGTACCAGAAGAATGGTAGCCACAGGCACCTGAAAAGCCAAGCCGAAGGCAAAGAAGAGGGTGAGTACGAAATCGAGATATTCACTGATATCGGTCATCACCAGCACGCCATCGGGTGCGGTGCTGGTGAGAAAGGTGAACACCAGCGGGAACACCACCACATAGGCGAATACCCCGCCCAGGTAGAACAGCATGATGCTCGAGGCCAGCAACGGCAGGGCAAGGCGCTTCTCGTGCTGGTAGAGCCCCGGCGCAATAAAGGACCAAAGCTGGTAGAGCAGGTAGGGCATACCCAGGAATACCGCCGCCACCAGCGACAGCTTGAAGGGTGTGAGGAAGGGTGAGGCCACCTTGGTGGCGATCATGGACGTGCCTTCTGGCAGCACACGCATCAGTGGGTCGGCGATGAAGGTATAGATATCGTTCCCGAAGGGGAACAAGGCCAGCAGCAGAACCAGCACCGCCAGTACTGAGCGCATCAGGCGATCACGCAGCTCGAGCAGGTGCGTCATGAAGGGCTGTTCGGAAAGGGTGTCGTTCATCCCCTGGTTTCGTCCTGACGCGTGATGCCGGCATCACGCGTGGCCTTGCCGATCCCGTCGACTTCCTTCCGGGTCTCCTCGATGATCTCGTGTACCGGGCCGGCCAGATTCTGTTCCTCGAGCAGACGCTTGTATTCCTCGGCCTGGATCTCGCGATCGATGTCGTCCTTGACGCTGCGCACGAAGCGGCGCGCGCGCCCCACCCACATGCCGGCGGTGCGCACCACTTTCGGCAGACGCTCGGGACCGACCACCAGCAGTGCCACCACACCGATCAGCAGCAGCTCGAAGAATCCGACATCGAACATGGCCGGTATCGCTTACGACTTGTTCTTGTCTTCTTCCTTGACGGCCTCGCCTTCGATCACCTTTTCCTCGGCTTCCAGCTTCTGCGGCTCCTCGGGCTTGCTCTCGCCGTCACTCACCGCCTTCTTGAAGCCCTTGACGGCACTGCCCAGATCACTGCCCAGGTTACGCAGCCGCTTGGTGCCGAACAGCAGCAGCACGATCACCAGGATGATCAACAATTGCCAGATACTGATTCCACCCAGACCCATATGCCTTACTCCCGGTGTTTGGGGATGTATGAGCTTTCAGACACCCCGGATTGCCTTGATAATCTCATTACTCGCCACGCGCGGCCTTCTCATCGAGCCCCGACAGCCCGAAACGACGCTGGAGTTCCTCCAGCACGGCGTCCAGCCCCAGCCCCTGCTGTGCCAGCAGTACCAGGGTATGGAACCACAGATCGGCCACTTCGCAGACCAGTTTTTCCGGCACCCCGTCCTTGGCCGCCATCACCGTCTCGGTGGCCTCCTCGCCGATCTTCTTGAGGATGGCATCCAGGCCCTTGTGGTACAGCTGCGCCACATAGGAGCTGTCGGGATCGGCCTGCTTGCGTACCTCGAGTACCGCGGCCAATTCGCCCAGAACATCGTTCACAACCGCACCTCCACACCGTGCTCGACCATGTAGCGCTTGGCCTCGCCGATGCTGAATTCCCCGAAATGGAAGATCGAAGCGGCCAGTACCGCATCTGCGCCACCTATCTTGATGCCATCGACCAGGTGCTGCAATTCGCCCACCCCACCGGAGGCAATCACCGGAATGGGCACCGCCTCGGCCACCGCACGGGTCAGCTCGTTGTCGAAACCGATACGGGTGCCATCACGATCCATGCTGGTGAGCAGGATCTCACCAGCGCCGTAGTCGGCCATGCAGCACGCCCATTTCACCGCGTCGATCCCGGCAGGTTTACGCCCGCCGTGCGTAAAGATCTCCCAGCGATCGCCCGCCCGCTTGGCATCTATGGCCACTACGACACACTGGGAGCCGAAACGTTCTGTGACCTCGCGCACAAATTCGGGATTTTTAACCGCCGCGGAGTTGATCGCCACCTTGTCAGCACCGGCGTGCAGCATGGTGAGCACATCCTCGGGCTTGCGGATGCCTCCGCCCACGGTGAGCGGGATGAACACCTCCGAGGCCACCTGCTCGACCACGTGCACCAGAGTCTCCCGGTCGTCCGAGGTGGCGGTGATGTCGAGGAAGGTGATCTCGTCGGCGCCTTCCTCATTGTAGCGACGGGCGACTTCCACCGGATCGCCGGCATCTCGAATGTCGACGAATTGCACGCCCTTGACCACGCGACCGGCGTCCACGTCCAGACAGGGAATGATGCGCTTGGCCAGTCCCATCTCAGGCCCCGCTCAGCTCGTCGGCCAGACGCTGACCCTCGGTGAGGTCCAGCGTACCCTCGTAGATGGCTCGCCCGGTGATGGCCCCCAGGATGTTGTCGGTGAGCGCCGCGCACAGGGTGCGTATGTCATCCAGGTCGGTGATGCCACCGGAAGCGACCACCGGGATGCCGATGGCCTCGGCCAGGGCCGTGGTGGCCTCGACGTTGACCCCCTGCATCATGCCGTCGCGGCCGATATCGGTATAGACGATGGCCGAGACGCCGGCATCCTCGAAACGCCGCGCTAGGTCGATCACCCGGTATTCGGTCAGCTCGGCCCAGCCGTTGATCGCCACCTGGCCGTCCCTTGCATCCAGCCCGACGATGACATGCCCGGGAAAGGCCCGACAGGCGCGACCCACGAAATCGGGGTCCTTCACTGCCTGGGTGCCGATGATGCAGAAATCCACACCGATCTCCAGGTAGGCCTCGATGGTGGCCTCGTCGCGGATGCCGCCGCCGACCTGGATGGGCGTGTCGGGATGGGCACGACAGATCGCAGCGATGGCCTCGCCGTTGACCGGCTCACCGGCGAAGGCGCCGTTGAGATCGACCAGGTGCAGGCGGCACCCGCCGGCAGCCACCCAGCGATCGGCCATGGCCACCGGGTTGTCGGAGAACACGGTGTCGTCTTCCATGCGTCCCTGGCGCAGACGCACGCACTTTCCGTCCTTCAGGTCGATGGCGGGGATCAGCAGCATCAGGGCCTCCACTCGACGAAATTCTTGAGCAGGCGCAGCCCCATCTCCGCACTCTTCTCGGGATGGAACTGGCAGGCAAACAGGTTGTCGCGCGCGATCGCCGAGGTGAAGCGCACCCCGTAGTCGGTGGTCGACACCACCAGACTCGGGGCCTCGGGTACCACGCGGTAGCTGTGCACGAAGTAGAAGCGCGCATGATCGGGAATACCCGCCCACAAGGGGTGCTCACGGCGTTGCTCCACCGGACTCCAGCCCATGTGCGGGATCTTCAGCGGCAGACCACGATCGTCACGCGCCAGACCGTCGAAACGCTTCACCCGTCCCATGAACAGGCCCAGCAGCTCGGTCCCGCCATTCTCTTCGGACCACTCCGTCAACACCTGCAGGCCCATGCAGATACCAAGAAATGGCTTGTGACATGCGGCATCCCGTACCACCACATCGAGGTGATGCCCTGCGATGGCAGCCATGCAGTCACGCGCCGCACCCTGCCCTGGGAACACCACCCGGTCGGCATCCGAGATCCAGTCCGCATCGTCGGTAACCCGTACCTCGGCACCGTCGGCAACGTGCTCGATGGCCTTGGACACCGAGCGCAGATTGCCCATACCGTAGTCGATGACCGCGATCTTCTGGCTCATGCGGGGCTCCGGGATTACAGGCTGCCCTTGGTGGACGGCACCGCATCCCCCATGCGCGGGTCGATCTCCA
Source organism: Gammaproteobacteria bacterium (assembly GCA_024510845.1). Classification (GTDB taxonomy): domain Bacteria; phylum Pseudomonadota; class Gammaproteobacteria; order Chromatiales; family Chromatiaceae; genus MONJU. Next base: position 78,076 of record JANEMA010000003.1, on the reverse strand, counting down.
GGGCCATGCGCAGTGCGCGGCCGAAGGCCTTGAACACTGTCTCGGCCTGGTGGTGCACATTCACCCCGCGCAGGTTGTCGATATGCAGGGTCACCAGGGCATGGTTGACGAAGCCCTGGAAGAACTCGTGGAACAGATCGACATCGAAACTGCCGATCATCGCGCGGGTGAAATCGACGTGAAAATCCAGCCCCGGACGACCGGACAGATCGAGCACCACGCGCGAAAGCGCCTCGTCCAGCGGCACATAGGCATGTCCATAACGGCGAATGCCCTTCTTGTCGCCGAACGCCCTCGCAAAAGCCTGACCCAAGGTGATGCCGATATCCTCGACGGTATGGTGGGCATCGATGTGCAGATCGCCATCGGCAACAATATCCAGATCGATCAGGCCATGACGGGCAATCTGTTCGAGCATGTGCTCGAGAAAGGGCACACCGGTCTCGAAGCGCGCCTGCCCGGTGCCGTCGAGGTTCAGATCGACGGCGATGCGGGTCTCGAGGGTATTGCGTTCTACTCGGGCAGTGCGTGCCATCCGGCAAGTTCTCCGGGCTGTATGAACGAAGGGGTCATTCTAACAGAAACCGTCACGTCTCCAGCCAGAAGGTCACCGGCCCCTCGTTGACCAGCGCCACCTGCATATCCGCACCGAACTTACCGATAGCGACCTGCGGGTGGGCAGCTTGCGCGCGTGCCACCAGGTGATCGAACAGCCGCCACCCCGGATCCGGTGGCGCAGCACTGGAGAAGCTGGGACGCGCGCCCTTGCGGGTATCGGCGGCGAGGGTGAACTGCGGCACCAGCAAGAGGCCACCGCCGACCTCGCGCAGGGAGCGGTTCATGCGCCCGGTATCGTCGGCAAACACCCGGTAGCCGAGCAAACGCTCGAGCAGGCGTTCGGCACGCGCCTCGGTATCGTCGCGCTGCACCCCGACCAGCACCAGCAAGCCCGGACCGATCTCGCCGACCACCTCGCCGGCGACTCGCACCCGGGCCTCGGAAACGCGTTGCAGTAATCCGATCATCTACACTATCCAGACTATTCGACGAACTGTCCGCTTGGGCAGCAGCCCGGTTCCGGGGGACGGCCCAACAGAAACTGTGTTTTCCAAGTGGTGAGCTTATCGCGTTCTCCAGACCGATCAGTCAACTTCGAAAACACAGTTTCTGCCAGTTGGCACGGATTTGACCAACACCCGGGGTCTGGCGGTCTACATCAGAAAATCGCTGGTCATCGACGTGATCACCACCCTGATAGTCATGCCGCTGCTGGTAAAGTGGCTCAATCCGAGATACATGCTCCAAGGATAACGAGAACGCTCCGGTCCTGCCGGAGCTTGCGATCACTCGGCCCACCTTGGCAGGGAGCCTTTTGTCGTCTGCCGTTCGGTCGGAGAAAAACCTTCTGCACCGCAGGGGAGCAGAGTACCCTCAGGTCGCGGAATGAATCACCCGCATGGCCATCTGGAGATCTCCATCCTGCATCAACGACCAGTGACGCTCCAGCTCGTCGAGCCCGCTTTCGATCGATTCCCGCTCGATCTTGCCCGGACGGGAAAGTACATGATCGGTCACTGCATCGCGGTGTCCGGGGTGGCCAATGCCGATACGGGCACGCACGAAGTCCTTTCTGCCGAGCACGGCAATGATGTCACGCAACCCATTGTGGCCGCCATGTCCCCCACCACGTTTCAAACGGATGGTCCCTGGCACCAGATCCAGATCGTCATGAACGACCAGCAGACGTTCCGGTGGAATCCGGTAGAAACGTACAAAGGCACCAACAGCGCGACCACTGTGATTCATGTAGGTCATGGGCTTGAGAAGCCAGCATTCACCCGTCTCGGTACGAATTCGCACTACTTCACCGAAAAACCTGTTCTCGGCACGCAACACCGAGCCATAACGCATCGCCAGACGATCGACGAACCAGAAACCCATGTTGTGCCGGGTGTCCGCATACCGAGGCCCGGGGTTACCCAGACCCACCACACACTGAATGGTGTCGCCTTTCATCTTCTGTTTCCTCGCCGGATACGAAAACGGCGGCCAGAGGCCGCCGCTCTCTCAGCCGAACTGTCGGCGTATTACTCGCCTTCGGCCTCGCCACTTTCTTCGGCGGCAGCACCACGTGCCACGTGGATGTTGACCACGGCCATGTCCTCGGACTCCTCGCCGTGCGACAAGGCGGCCAGTTGCACACCTTCAGGCAATTTGAGGTCACTCAGGTGCAACATGCTGCCAACCTGCATCCCACTCAGATCCACCTCGATGTACTCGGGCAGGCTGCCAGCCTCGCAGATGATGTCGACATCGGCCAGCATGTGCGAGACCTCGCCTCCGGCCTTGACACCCGGCGCCTTGTCCTCGTTGATGAAGTGTAACGGCACATGCATACGAATGGCATCATGCGCGGACACACGCTGAAAATCGACATGCAGAACGACGGGCTTGGCCGGATGGCGTTGCAGGTCCTTGAGCACTGCCTTGACCGGCGTGCCATCGATCTCGATGGCCAGTACGCGCGAAAAGAAGCTCACGTCTTCCAATCCATGCACCAACTCGTTGTGCCGGGCGGCAATCATCTTCGGCTCCTTGCCCCCGCCATAGAGGATGCAGGGCACCATGCCCTCGCGACGCAGGCGGCGGCTCGCACCCTTGCCCTGCACCTCGCGAGTGACGGCTTTCAAATCGACTGTATTGCTCATTGCGAACTCCCGTTCTCGTGTAACGGCCCTGTCCGCCCGCGACCAGACACTGGACAGAACCCCTGAATGCAGGCTCACGCCTGCGCCATGATCGGCCCATTGCTCAATCAATCGACGAACAGCGAGCTGACCGATTCCTCGTTACTGATGCAGCGGATCGTCTCGGCCAACAGGCCGGCGATCGACAGCTGCCGGATCTTGCTGCAGGCCTTTGCCTCCTTGTGCAACGGGATAGTGTTGGACACCACCAACTCATCCAGTTCGGAGGCCTGAATATTGCTCACCGCCGGTCCCGACAGCACCACGTGGGTACAATAGGCCACCACCTTGGCCGCTCCCGCAGCCTTGAGTGCGCCAGCAGCCTTGCACAGGGTGCCAGCAGTATCGACCAGATCGTCGACCAGTACACAGGTGCGTCCCGCCACATCGCCAATGATGTTCATCACCTGCGCCTCGTTGGCCTTGGGCCGACGCTTGTCGATGATCGCCAGATCCGCATCATCCAGGCGCTTGGCCAGCGCGCGGGCCCGCACCACGCCACCCACGTCCGGCGAGACCACGATCAGATCGGGATACTGCTGGCGCCAGATGTCACCCAACAGAATCGGCGACGAATACACATTGTCCACCGGGATATCGAAGAAGCCCTGGATCTGATCGGCATGCAGATCCATGGTCAGCACCCGGTCGGCACCCGCGGTAGCGACCATCTTTGCCACCAGACGCGCGGTGATCGGCACCCGCGCCGAGCGTGGCCGACGGTCCTGCCGTGCATAACCGAAATAGGGGATGACCGCGGTGATGCGCCGGGCCGAGGCCCAGCGCAGAGCATCGATCATCACCAACAACTCCACCAGGTTGTCGTTGGTTGGTTCCGAGGTCGGCTGCACCACGAACACATCGCGGCCACGCACGTTCTCCTCGATCTCGACCATCACCTCACCGTCGCTGAACTGGTCGACCACCGCCTTGCCCAACGGAATACTCAGATAATCGGCAATATCAGCCGACAACCCGGGATGTGCGTTTCCCGAAAACACCATCATGCTGTTGGCGGGCATGTCGTTCTCCGCTTAGGTATCAGAGACGAAGAAGGCCGCGCTCCGGCGACCTCTCTGTGTTCGGCAGCACACAGCCGCCCTGTCTGCCTGTACTTTTACCGTCGCTACCGAGCCATACGGCGACTCTTCGCAGAATATGGCTGGGGTGGCAGGATTCGAACCTGCGAATACCGGAGTCAAAGTCCGGTGCCTTACCGCTTGGCGACACCCCAGTTGTTCAGTCATGTTCCAGTCCACTCACGCAGGGGAGAGCAGTTGCACCCACGCGCGACCCACGCATGCCAGCCGGCTGGCACCTGCTGCCGGATCTGCTCTGCCACACTGGCCGAGGCAAACTCAGCGAACACGCAGCCGCCGGTGCCAGTCAATCTAGCCTCGGCGTGTTCTTCAAGCCACTCAATGGCTCGTGCCACTTCCGGATAGCGCCCGCGGACAACGGGAAGACAATCGTTACGCCGGTCACCCGCAATAAAGTCGGATATTTTGATCGGGCATGAATTCCTTGTCAATTCCGGTGCGGAAAATATCTCGCCAGTTGCCACGTGGCAATCGGGCGCGATCACCAGGTACCAGGACTCGGGCAGATTGATGGGACGCAGACATTCTCCCACACCCTCTGCCCAGGCAGCGTACCCGTGAACAAAGACGGGCACGTCCGCCCCCAGGCACAGACCAAGAGTGGCCAGCCCGGCGGCGTCCAGACCACACTCCCACAAGCAATTGAGCGCATGCAGCACGGTGGCAGCATTGGAACTGCCTCCACCCAGACCACCTCCCATGGGCAATCGCTTGCGCAAGGCGATGTCCACACCTGGCGCCGCACCGGTAGAATCCTGCAACAGGCGCGCCGCGCGCACTGTGAGGTCGGCCTCGACAGCAACTCCCGGTAACGGGTCGAACCGTCGAACCTCTCCATCTTCCCGTACCCGGAAGTCCAGCTCGTCACACAGATCCAGAAACTGGAACACCGTCTGTAGCTCATGATAACCGTCGGGGCGACGGCCGGTGATGCGCAGCATCAGATTCAGCTTGGCCGGTGCTGGCCAGCCACGCGACCAGTCGCTCATGACCCGGGTTCGAGCAAACGTTGCCACAGGTGTGGCAGATAATCATCGGAGACACCTTCGCGCAGGACTTCCTTGAGTAACCGACGCGCCTTGCGGCGTTCACCCAGTGCCCAGAGCACTTCGATCAGATGGCCGGTGATCTCGGCATCGTGATCTCGCTGCCAAGCCCGTTGCAGATAGTCATGTGCGGCTTCGATCTGTCCCAACCGGTACAGTACCCAACCCATGCTGTCGAGCACGGCGGGCGAGTCCGGCTTGAGCTGCAGGGCCTGTTCGATATAGTGCCGCGCATCCTGCAAACGAACGTTTTGCTGAGCCAGCATATAACCCAAGGCGTTGAAGGCATCGGCGTGCTGCGGATCCTGCTTCAGCACTTGCCGGAAATCACGCTCCATGGCTGCGAAATCACCAAGCCCGGAATAGTAGAGCCCACGCCCATAGAGCAGGTCGGTGTTCCCGGGCAAGGCCTTCAAGGCCTCCTCGTAGAGACTAAGAATGTCGGTGCAATTCGCGCCGTGGTGCCGCAACAACTCGATCTCGGCCAGATAGAGATCGGCCATGCGCCTGGGCACTGCCTCGCGCACATGTCGCAGCAACAGACGGACCTCACCCAGGCGCTCGGCATCTTCCGCAATCAGGGTTGCGGCGCGAATGGCCGCGTCAGCCCAAAGACCACCCTGCTCGACGCTGCGATACAGGCCGATCGCCGTAACCTTATTGCCGCTGGCTTCCTCGATCTGCCCCAGGAAATAGGCCGCCTCACTGGTGAATCGCGGGCTGCCCCGCAAACTCTGCCAGAGCCGCCGCGCCTCTTTCCAGCGATGCTGCTGCGTGGCCAGCATGGCATAACCGAACAGTGCCTGGAGATCCTTCTGGTCCCGCCGGTACAGTTCGCGAAACTGCACCAGTGCGTCTTCGTAACGCTCGGCAGCCACCAGGAGACGAGCACGACCGAGCCGCAGGCGGTGATCGCCCGGATGGTGATCCAACGCCTGCTTCAGCACATCCAAGGCCGTATCGCGCTGGCCACGGGCGATCAGCACCTGCACCAGCAGAGACCAGGCATCCACCCGTTCGGGTGTTCGGTACAGCACCTGCCGCAGCAGGCTCTCGGCCTCGGGATAGTGATGCTGTGAAGTCAGCAACAAAGCCAGACCATAACGCGCCTCCACCGCGTCCGGCGGCTCTCCGACCAGCTGGCGCATCAGTGCCAGAGCACGGCTCTTGTCCTGTTCCCGGGCCAGGGCACCGGCCACCAGCCGATAACCATCCTTGCCAAGGGCACGGGCAATCTCGAGCATGGCGCGAAAATGAACCAGGGCCCCGGCAGACCGGTCCGCACGCATGAGGGCCAACCCGAGAAACTGACGGGCCGCCAAACTGTTGGGCGCGAATTCGACCCAAAGACGGGCCGCTCGCTGCGCCAACGCCATGTCCTGCGCATGCCAAGCGATACGAGTGGCGCGCTCAGCAGCATAGGGGTCACGAGCTCGCTCCGCCGCTTCGATGTAAGCCTTGGCCGACTTGACGAAATCACCCAGGCGAGCACCGATCTCTCCGACCAGATAATCGAGCAGCAGCTCCTGGTCAAGCGCCACATCAGGGCGCTCTGGCACGGAGAACGGCAACGCCCTTGGCACCTGCCGTGCCACTGTCGCGGCTTTGGACGAAACGTCAGGCACCTTGGACGACATGCCCCCGCCACAAGCGCTCAGCGCCAGGTACAAGACGATCGTCAAAAGGCGACAGGAAAACTTCATCGGACCAAGGTTACCGGAAGGAAACCATAAAGCAATGCGAAGGCCTCACGAGACACATCCCGGAGATCGACAAGGCCCTGCCTAGAACAAGGACAATGGTGCTAAGCTCCCGGTGCGCGGCCGCCTTATTGCGCAATAATCCCCGGTTCCGACAACGCGATAACCACAATCACCGAGGAGGACAGAGTTAATGGTGAAGCCAAATGCTGGGGCCAGCCTGGCCGCTGGCTTCGACGATTCGTCAGGTCTCGACCCAGTTGAATCGGATGCCCTTCGACGGCGGCTCTCGGGATCCACACAGCAACAACGACACGGAAATCGGTACCGAAGCAGTCGTGCTGCTGGACAGAGCCATTCTCGGCGGCACCCTCTGCCGGGCCCGGAACCTGAATCTGCGAGAACGATGACACATCGCCACCCCGCAATTTCCCCTCACACGAAGCGTCGCACACACGACAGGGATCACGCTTCGGACATCACGCCGGTCGAAACATTGCCTTCGCCTTGCATTCAACTCATCGAGAATCCAGAATTTCCGGCTTCAAGTCCACAGCCAGAGACATTCCTAGTCCTGCCATGACCCTGCTCACCGTCGGTCTCAATCACACCAGCGCACCAGTCGCCATCCGCGAACGGATGACCTTCGGTCCCGACATCGTGGTCGGCGCCCTCCGCAACCTGCACAAACATCCTGGGGTGAACGAGGCGGTGATCCTCTCCACCTGCAACCGCACCGAAGTGTACTGCAACGTGAACGGGGATCAAATCGGGCAGGTGCGCTACTGGATCGCCAAATTTCACGGTTTGGTGGTCAACGACATCGCTCCCTATCTGTACGAACACCGTGACGACGAAGCGGTGACCCATCTGCTGTCGGTGGCCTGCGGTCTGGATTCCATGGTACTCGGCGAGCCGCAGATTCTCGGCCAGGTGAAGGCCGCCTTCCAGACTGCCACCGATGCCGGACACACCGGCAAGACACTCAAGCGCCTGTTTCAGCACGCCTTCAATACCGCCAAACAGGTGCGCACCGACACCGCGATCGGCGACAGCCCGGTATCGGTGGCCTTTGCTGCGGTGAGCCTGGCGCACCAGATCTTCTCCGACCTGACCGAACAGACCGCACTGCTGATCGGCGCAGGCGAAACCATCGAGCTGGCTGCCCGTCATCTGCACCAACATGGTATCGGCCGCATCATCGTCGCCAACCGTACTGTGTCCCGCGCACGCGATCTGGCCGAGGAGTTCAGCGGCTATGCCATCGGCCTGACCGAACTGCCCGCGCACCTGGTCGAGGCAGACATCGTCATCGCCTCCACCGCCAGCCCTCTGCCGGTCCTGGGCAAGGGCACTGTCGAGAGCGCTCTCAAGCAGCGCCGGCACCGCCCGATGTTCATGGTCGATATCGCGGTGCCACGCGACATCGAACCCGAGGTGGCCACACTGCGCGATGTGTACCTCTACACCGTGGACGACCTGCAGGAGGTTATCCAGGAGAACCTTCGCTCGCGCCAGGAGGCGGCTGAACAGGCACGCGAGATCATCGACTTCCAGGTACGCGAATTCCGCGCCTGGCTGGGCTCGCTGGACGCAGTGGATCTCATCCAGGACTACCGTGCCCATGCCGGGGGCCTGCGCGACGAGGTGCTGGCCCGGGCACGGCGTATGATAGAGGCGGGGAACGACCCGCACGAGGTGCTGGACTACCTGGCCCACACCCTTACCAACAAGCTGCTACACACACCCAGCGCCCAGCTGCGCCTGGCCGGCAGCAGCGGCCGGCATGAGCTGCTGGACGCAGCCAATACCCTGTTCCAGCTCAGCCACAACCGCACCAAGCCCTGAGCCAGCCATGAAACCCAGCATCCGCCGCCGGCTCGAGCAGATCGCCGAACGCTTCGCCGAAGTCCAGACCCTGCTCACCGCCCCCGAAATACAGAACGACAACAAACGCTTCCGCGACCTGAGCCTCGAATACACCCGCCTTGAACCGATCGCTGCGGCCTGGCATGACTGGCTAGACAACGAACGCGAACACGAGCAGGCCGAGACCATGCTCGACGACCCGGAGATGGCCGAACTGGCCAAGGAGACATTGCACGAGACCCTCGAGCGTGCCGAGCAACTTCTCCCCGAACTTCAGCGCCTGCTGCTACCCCACGATCCCAATGACGACGGCAATATCTTTCTCGAAATTCGCGCCGGCACCGGCGGTGCCGAAGCGGCGCTGTTCGCCGGTGATCTGCTGCGCATGTACCTGCGCCATGCCGAGCAGCGCGGCTGGCGTACCGAGATCCTCAGCGAGAGCCCCGGCGAACACGGCGGATACAAGGAAGTAGTGGCCCGGGTGAGTGGCCTGGAAGTGTACTCGCGACTGAAGTTCGAATCGGGCACCCACCGGGTACAACGTGTGCCCGAGACCGAATCCCAGGGGCGCATCCACACATCAGCCTGCACCGCGGCTATCCTGCCCGAGGCCGACGAGGTCGAAGCCATCAAGATCAACCCGCAGGAACTGCGTATCGACACCTTCCGCGCCTCCGGCGCCGGAGGCCAGCATGTAAACAAAACCGACTCGGCCGTGCGCATCACTCACCTGCCCACCGGTACCGTGGTCGAGTGCCAGGACGAACGCTCGCAGCACAAAAACAAGGCACGCGCCCTGGCTCTGCTAGCCGCCCGTCTCAAGGATGCCGCCGAGCGGGAGGCCCGCACTGCCGAGGCCACCGACCGCCGCCTGCAGATCGGCAGCGGCGACCGCTCGGAGCGTATCCGCACCTACAATTTTCCTCAGGGCCGGGTCACCGACCACCGCATCAACCTCACACTCTACAAGCTCGACGAGATCCTGATGGGCCACCTTGATCCGCTGATCGAACCACTGATGCAGGAACACCAGGCCGCGCAGCTCGCACGCCTGGGCGAGGAGGCATGAAAAAGACCATCGGCGAACTGCTGCACGACGCGCGCCAGCGCCTTGCCGAACCGGCAGAGGCCGAAATTCTGCTGGCGCACGCCATGGAACGCGATCGCAGCTGGCTGTACGCTCACCCCAAGCACCTACCCACGACACAGAAACAGGGCCGCTTCATGGCGCTGCTCACACGCCGCCTCACCGGTGAACCGGTGGCCTACCTCACCGGCCTGAGAGAATTCTGGTCCATGCCATTGCGCGTGGACCAGCACACGCTGATCCCCCGCCCCGAGACCGAACACCTAATCGAGTTCGTACTCGAACGACTGCCTGACTTGCCCCCGCAACGGGTCATCGATCTGGGCTGTGGCTGCGGGACCATAGCCCTGGCCCTGGCCCGCGAACGCCCCCACTGGGAAATCCTCGCCAGCGACCGCAGCGCCAACGCCCTGGCGTTGGCGCGCACCAACGCCCAACGGCTCGGCCTGAACGTGAGCTTTCTGCGCACCGACTGGCTGGCGGGCATCACCGGGCCCTTCGACCTGATCATCAGCAACCCACCCTACGTGGCAGAGAGCGACACCCATCTCGGACGAGGCGACCTGCGTTTCGAACCACGCGGGGCACTGATCGCCGGCCCCGACGGCCTGGATGCCATTCGCTGTCTCGTCGCCCAGGCCAGGCCCCGCCTGTGCCCCGGTGGCCTGCTGGCCTTCGAGCACGGCCACGACCAGGGCGCCATGTGCCGAGCGCTGCTCGAACAGGCCGGCTACCACGAGGTAGGTACCGATCTCGATCTGGCCGGCCTGCCACGTTTCTCGCATGGCCGCCGCAACGCCTGTAAGGATTTCCCTATTGACGACCCGGATTTGCAAGACCACGATTGGCGACGAATCCTCTGAGTACGAACTGGATCATGCGCACCAACCCCGATAATCCACTGAAGGTCCGCGAGATCAGCTTCTGCCCCCTGCATCCCGATCCCAACCAGGCCGGCACCGCAACCCAGCTGTTGCGCGATTGCGAGGGCATCCTGCAGGTCGAGCGTCTCGACGACACCCAGCTGCGCGTGACCTACGACATCCACCTCGCCACCTTGGCCGCCATCGAGGTACTGCTCGAGGATTTCGGCTTCCATCTCGACAACAGCCTGCTCTCTCGCATGCGTCGCGCCCTGATCGAGTACACCGAGGAGACGCAACGCATCAACATCGGCTGCGAACGGGGCGAGCACAACTGCACCGTCAAGATCTTCATCAATCGTTACCAACATCGCACCCACGGCTGCCGCGACGACCGCCCGCAGCATTGGCGACGATATCTGTAATCCGCATCATCCCTGGCATCGAACCATCGCCCTCGTCACCAGCCCCGCCCGGGGCCATCACTGGTCGGGCGATCCTGCATCCCTATCAATACCAAGGCCCGGGCACTGCGCTTACAATAGTGCCATGGACGATCAGACCCTGCTCCGCTACAGCCGCCAGATCATGCTGCCCGAAGTCGATTTCGAGGGCCAGCAGCGTTTGGCAGACAGCCACGCCCTGATCATCGGTCTCGGCGGACTGGGCTCGCCGGTGGCACTGTACCTGGCAGCCGCCGGCGTAGGCCGATTGACTCTGGTGGACGACGACAAGGTGGATCTGAGCAATCTGCAGCGCCAGGTCGTGTACGATTGCAGCCACATCGGTCAGGCCAAGGTGAACTCGGCCGCCACGCGTCTGCGCGAAATCAACCCACTGTGCGAAATCGAACCTCTGGCGCGGCGCCTGGACGACGCAGAGATGGCCGAACGGGCGGCGGCCGCCGATCTGGTGCTGGACTGCAGCGACAACTTCGCCACCCGCTTTCTGATCAACCGCAGCTGCCATGCCAGCCGCACCCCGCTGGTCTCCGGTGCTGCGATCCGCTGGGAAGGTCAGGTGGCAGTATTCACCTGGAGCAAGGGCGAGGCCTGCTACCGCTGCCTGTACAGTGAGGAGGGCAAAGCCGATGAACGCTGCAGCGAGAACGGCGTGGCTGCTCCGCTGGTCGGCGTGATCGGCAGCCTGCAGGCGATCGAGGCACTCAAACTGCTGGCCGGCGCTGGTGATTCGCCGTGCAACCGCCTGTTGCTGATCGACACCCTGCGCAACCAGTGGCGTAAACTGCGCCTGCGTCCAGATCCTGCCTGTCCCGTGTGTGGCGCGCCATGATCCTGTGGATCCACGGCTTTCGCAGTTGTGGGCTGAGCGACAAGTCACGCACCCTGCGTGAGTACTTCGGTGCCAAACGGGTACTCACCCCCGATCTGCCACACCAGCCCGCGGAGGCAATCGCCCTGCTCGAGGATCTTCTGCAGCGGCATCCAGTGCGCGCGCTGATCGGCGCTTCACTCGGTGGCTATTACGCCACTTGTCTGAAGCGGCGGTACGACATCCCGGCGGTATTGATCAATCCCGCCGTGGTGCCCTACCTGCTGCTCGAGAACTGGCTGGGCTGGCACCGCGACTGTCACGACCATCTCTTCGAAGTCACCCGCGGTACACTGGCGCAGCTGCGCGCAATGCATCACGAACGACCGGGAGATCACGAGCGCTACCTGGTGTTGCTGGCCAAAGGCGACAAAGTACTCGACTGGCGCATCACCGCCAACTACTATGCCGACAAGGAACTGATCGTCCACCCCGACGGCGACCATCGCTTCACCTGTTTCCCCGACTACCTGCCGCGTATCGCGCACTGGTTGGAACACCATGTCAAAACCACCTCGCGCTCCACTTGATCTCAACCGCCTGCGCCAGGACATCATCTTCGAAGACAGACTGATGGAACACCAATTCGTGTTCCACACCACCTGGGGTCTGTTCTCGCCCCGGGACATCGACGAAGGCACCCACCTGCTGCTGCGGCACATGACCGTCCATCCGGACGAGCAGGCCATCGATCTCGGCTGTGGTTACGGTCCCATCGGCATGGCGATTGCGCAAAACGCCCCCCAAGGACACTGCCTGATGGTGGACAAGGACTTCGTCGCCGTCGACTACGCCAACGCAAACCTGCGGCGCAACGGCATCGGCAATGCCGAGGCCATGCTCAGCAACGGCCTGCATCATGTTCCGGCCGACCGGCACTTTACCTTGGCTGCCACCAATCTGCCGGCCAAAACCAACAAGGAACACTATTACCTGTTCTTCCACGATATCCGCGATCGCCTTGAGCCAGGTGGCCGCTGCTACGTGGTGGTGATCAGCGGCCTCCGACGCTTTATCGAACGGGCCTTCGGCGAGGTCTTCGGCAACCACACCAAGGTCAAACAGGGCCGGCAGTACACCGTGGCGATGGCTGAGAAACGCTGACTGTCGGGCAAGCCACGGGCTTTCTGCCGACGGACCCTCGGTCGGGCCGCCGACCAGATCGACGAACAACTATCCGAGAAATACGCCAGCGACTGCAGCATCAAGCAGTTTTTGAAGATTCGCAACAAGACAAACGTTCTGACAGACGACGTGGCCAGCTGGCTGGTGGACATGATCGCACAGGGCGTGCCCAACACCGCCTGAGCAAAGCCTTCTCAGCCGCCCAGTTTCTCGCGCAGCAACGCATTGACCTGCTGCGGATTGGCCTTGCCTTGCGATTTCTTCATCACCTGGCCGACGAAGAAGCCGATCATCTTCGGGCGCTTGGCCGGATCGGCATTGCGGTAGTTCTCCACCTGCTGCGGGTTGGCGGCGATCACCTCGTCCACCAGCGCCTCGATGGCCCCGGCGTCGGTGATCTGCTTGAGGCCCCTGGCATCGATCACCCTGTCGGCATCCCCCTCGCCGGCCCACATGGCCTCGAAGACCTGCTTGGCAATCTTGCCCGAGATAGTGTCATCGAGGATGCGCGCCAGCAGCCCGCCCAGCGCCGGAGCCGGGACTGGGCAATCCTCGATGCCGCAGCCGGCCTTGTTGAGCGCGCCGGCCAGCTCCCCCATCACCCAGTTGGCGGCCAGCTTGGCATCACCACAGGCGGCCACCACGGCCTCGTAGTAATTGGCCTGGGCGCGGGTGGCGGTGAGCGCGTTCGCATCGTAGGCCGACAAGCCGTGCTGTTCCTGGAAACGCGCGCGACGTGCGTCCGGCAGTTCGGGCATGTCGCGGGTGGCTTCCTCGATGAAGGCCTCGTCCAGCACCACCGGCAGCAGGTCGGGATCGGGGAAATAGCGGTAGTCGTTGGCCTCTTCCTTGGAACGCATGGAGCGGGTCTCGTCGCGCTCGGCGTCGTACAGCCGCGTCTCCTGCACGATCCGGCCACCGTCCTCGAGGATGTCGATCTGACGCTCGATCTCGTAGTCGATGGCGCGCTCGAGGAAGCGGAAGGAGTTGATGTTCTTCAGCTCGGTACGGGTACCCAGCTTCTCCTTGCCCAACGGGCGTACCGAAACGTTGGCGTCGCAGCGGAAACTGCCCTCCTGCATGTTGCCATCGCAGATACCCAGCCAGGTGACGATCTGGTGGATCTTGCGTGCATAGGCCACCGCCTCCTTCGCCGAGCGCATGTCCGGCTCGGAGACGATCTCGAGCAGCGGGGTGCCGGCGCGGTTGAGGTCGATGCCGGTCATGCCGTGGAAATCCTCGTGCAGCGACTTGCCAGCGTCTTCCTCGAGGTGGGCACGGGTCACACCGACCGTCTTCACGCCGTCATCATCGAGCACGATCTCCACCTGGCCACGACCGACGATGGGCAGCTCGAACTGGCTGATCTGGTAGCCCTTGGGCAGATCGGGGTAGAAGTAGTTCTTGCGCGCGAACACCGAGCGCTCGCCCAGCTCGGCACCGATGGCCTTCGCGAAGCGCACGGCGTACTCCACCGCGCGCCGGTTCAGCACCGGCAGGGTGCCGGGCATGCCCAGGTCGATCAGCGAGGCCTGGGTGTTGGGCCCGGCGCCGAAGGCGGTGGACGAACCCGAGAAGATCTTGGAACGGGTGGCCAGCTGGGTGTGGATCTCCAGACCGATGACGACTTCCCATTGCATCTCAGAATCCCTCCGGGGCGTGCCGGTGCCAGTCGGTCGCCTGCTGGAGGCGGTGCGCCACGTTGAGCAGGCAGGCTTCGTCGAAGTGGTTGCCGATCATCTGGAAACCGGTGGGCAGACCGTCGGCGGCCGGCGCGGGGATGGAGATGGCCGGCAACCCGGCGAGGTTGACCGCGATGGTGTAGATGTCCTGCAGGTACATGGCCACCGGGTCATCGGTCTTGGCGCCCAGCGGGAAGGCCACGTCCGGTGTGGTGGGGCTGACGATCAAGTCCACCTGTTCGAAGGCGACGCGGAAATCCTGCGCGATCAGCTGCCGCACCTGCTGCGCCTTCAGGTAATAGGCATCGTAGTAGCCGGCAGACAGCGCGTAGGCACCGATCAGGATGCGCCGCTTGACCTCGGCGCCGAAACCCTCGGAGCGCGATCGCTTGTACAGGTCCTCGAGGTCCTTCGGATCCTCGCAGCGAGGACCGAAGCGTACGCCATCGAAGCGCGACAGGTTGGACGAACATTCCGCCGGTGCCACCACGTAGTAGGCTGGCACCGAGAGATGCGCATGCGGCAGGCTCACCTCGACCACCTCGGCACCCTGGCGCTTCAGTTCCTCGAGCACCGCCTCGGTGGCCGCGGCCACGCCGGAGTGCAGACCATCCTGCGCCATGAACTCACGCACCAGGCCGACCTTCAGACCGTCGAGGGGGCGGTCCAGCGCAGCCAGGTAGTCGTCCACCGGGCGCTCGGCACTGGTGGAGTCGCGCGGGTCGAAACCAGCCATCCCCGACAGCAGCAGGGCGCAGTCTTCGGCAGTGCGCGCCATGGGGCCGGCCTGATCCAGCGAGGAGGCAAAGGCGATCATGCCCCAGCGCGAACAGCGGCCGTAGGTGGGCTTGAGCCCGGTAATGCCGGTGAGCGCAGCAGGCTGGCGGATGGAACCGCCGGTGTCGGTACCGGTGGCCACCGGGGTGAGCCGGGCAGCCACCGCTGCGGCCGAGCCGCCCGAGGAACCGCCCGGCACCCGCTCGGTGTCCCAGGGGTTGTGCACCGGGCCGTAGCAACTGGTCTCGTTCGACGAGCCCATGGCGAACTCGTCCATGTTGGTCTTGCCCAGCATCACCATGCCGGCGGCGGCCAGCCGCTCGACCACGGTGGCGTCATAGGGCGAGACGAAATTGTCGAGCATGCGCGAGCCACAGCTGGTGCGCACATCCAAGGTGCAGAAGATGTCCTTGTGCGCCAGCGGGATACCGGTCAGCGGGCCGGCCTCACCGGCGGCACGGCGCGCATCGACGGCCTCGGCGGCAGCCAGCGCCTGCTCCTCGGTGACGGTGATGAAGCTGTTGAGGCGCTCGTCATGGGCGCGGATGCGCTCGAGAAAATGCCGCGTCAGCTCGACACTGGAGAATTCGCCGGCGGCCAGCCCGGCGGACAATTCGGCCAAGGTCTTGTGGTGCATGCCTCGCTCCCGCCTCACTCGATCACGCACGGCACCAGGAACAGGCCATTCTCGGCCGCCGGGGCATTGCGCAGGTAGAGGTCACGCCGGTCGCTCTCGGTGACCTCGTCGGGGCGCAGGCGCTGATGCATGGCCAGCGGATGGGCCATGGGCTCGATGGCCGAGGTGTCCACCGCCGCCATCTGCTCGACCAGGCCGAGGATGTTGGACAGGTCGCGGCACAGCGCCTCGGCCTCCTCGTCACTCACCGCCAAGCGGGCCAGGTGGGCGATCTTGTGGACGTCGTCGGAACTCAGGGACATGGATCTGCCTTGGAACAGCTCGGAGAAGGCGGGAAATTACCACATCCGCCCCGGCTCCGGCCAGCCGGCGACAGGCCACCACAATCGACGCACAGCCGCCCGGAAGCGGAACATGCCCGCTTGCCTCCAGCCGCGGGCACTTGTTAGATTAGTTCACATGAATCGCGGCCAAAGGGCTGCTCGACCAACATCAAATCCGAACTTGCCGCCCGGGCACGGATTTGCCACTGGATGATATCGCATGTTTCTACGCCGTATTCGTGGACTCTTGTCCAATGACCTCTCCATCGATCTGGGTACCGCCAACACGCTGATCTATGCCGGCGGCCAGGGTTCCCGCAACCAAGGCATCGTGCTCAACGAACCTTCGGTAGTGGCCATCCGCCACGACCGCGGGCGCGGCAGACACAAGTCGGTGGTGGCGGTCGGTGAATCGGCCAAGCGCATGCTCGGCCGCACACCCGAGAATATCACCGCCATCCGACCAATGAAGGAAGGTGTGATCGCAGATTTCACCGTGACCGAGAAGATGCTCCAGTACTTCATCCACAAGGTCCACGAGTCGAAGATCATCCGCCCCAGCCCACGTGTGCTGATCTGCGTGCCCTGCGGCTCCACCCAGGTCGAACGCCGCGCCATCAAGGAATCGGCGGCTGGCGCAGGAGCACGCGAAGTGTACCTCATCGAAGAACCAATGGCCGCGGCCATTGGCGCTGGTCTGCCGGTGGACGAGCCACGCGGATCCATGGTGCTGGACATCGGTGGCGGCACATCGGAAGTAGCCATCGTTTCGCTCAACGGCATCGTCTATTCCAACTCGGTGCGCATCGGCGGCGACAAGTTCGACGATGCCATCATCAACTATATCCGCCGCAACTACGGCACACTGATCGGTGAGGCCACCGCCGAACGCATAAAGCAGAAGATCGGTTCGGCCTACCAGGGCGACGATGTGCTCGAGTTGGAGGTCAAGGGCCGCAACCTGGCCGAAGGCGTGCCACGCAGCTTCACCATGACTTCCAGCGAGGTGCTCAAGGCCATGCAGGAGCCCCTCACCGGCATCGTGGATGCAGTCAAGAAGGCGCTCGAGCAGACCCCGCCCGAGCTCGGCGCGGACGTCGCCGAGCGCGGCATCGTACTCACCGGCGGCGGCGCCCTGCTGCGTGACCTCGACCGCCTGATCGAGGAAGAAACCGGCCTGCCGGTGATCATCGCCGAGGATCCCCTGACCTGCGTCGCCCGAGGAGGCGGACGCGCGCTCGAACTGATGGACGAACGCGTCGGTGACGCGTTCACCGTCGAGTAGGCCGGAGGAGGGCACGAGCATCAAGCCGATCTTCGCACAGGGTCCGTCCCAGACTACGCGGGTCATGCTTGCCATCGTGCTATCGATCTCGTTGATGGTGATGGATCAACAGTTCCAGCAGCTACGCCAGATTCGCAGCGTGCTGGCCTTCGTCACCTACCCACTTCAGGTACTGGCCATCCTGCCGGTAAGCCTGATGCGCTGGCTCGACGAGGCCACCACCACCCGCAAGGAATTGCAGGCCGAAAATCACCACCTGCGCGAAGCGATCCTGCGTGCACGTGCCAGACTGCAAAGGTTCGAATCCCTGCGTGCCGAGAATCTGCGCTTGCGTAACCTGCTGGACGCCTCCTACAAGATGGGCAACCGTATCCTCATCGCTGAACTCTCGGCAGTGGATCTCGACCCCTACCGGCAGCAGGTGGTGATCGACAAGGGCTCCACCTCGGGGGTATTCATCGGCCAGCCGGTACTGAACGCCAACGCGGTCATGGGCCAGGTGATCCAGACCACTCCCTTCTCGTCCACCGTGCTGCTGATCACCGACCTCAGTCACTCCATCCCGGTACAGATATTGCGCAACGACCTGCGCACCATCGCCCTGGGCACCGGGCGCATCAACGAACTGAGCCTACCCTACCTGCCAACCAATTCGGACATCCGGGTAGGCGACAAGCTGGTCACCTCCGGACTCGGCGGCAAGTTTCCCTCCGGTTACCCAATCGCCACGGTGACCCGCATCAACCGTTCGCCGGACAACGCCTTCGCCGAAATCGTCGCCACACCCACGGCACACCTAGATCGCTCACGCGAAGTGCTGCTGGTATGGCCGGTGCAGGCGGCCTCCGTCCGTCCGTCCGTACCCGACACACCCCCGGAGACACCAGCCGCGGGCACACCGGATAAACAGCCATGAACGGACGCAGCATCAGCGTGGTCTGGACGTCACTGGGCATGGCCCTGCTGCTGATGATCCTGCCTCTGCCGGAGTGGGCACGCGCATTTCGCCCACAGTGGGCAGTGCTGGTGTTGATCTACTGGTGCCTGGCCTTACCGCACCGCATCAGTGTGGGTACCGGCTTCGTCCTGGGCCTGCTGCTCGACGTGCTCACCAACACACTGTTGGGACAGCATGCACTGGGACTGTCGCTGGTGGCCTATCTCTCGGTACAACTGCATACGCGGATCCGCATCTTTCCACTGTGGCAACAAACCTTCGCGATACTGGTTCTTCTGGTCATGGAACACATGCTGTCGCTCTGGGTAACGGCGGCCACTGCCGCCGCTCCTGCGGCACTGCGCTACTGGACCATTCCTCTGGTGAGCGCCCTGCTGTGGCCCTGGGTATTCGTGATCCTGCACAACGTCCATCGCCAATTCAAGGTGACCTGAGACCATGCGGATCAAGGACCACATCCGCGAGGAACAGAACTTTCTCGGACGCGTCATCATTGCCGCCCTACTGATCATGCTGGCCCTGCTGGGCCTGAGCGCCCGCCTGGTGCAACTGCAGGTGATCGAACACCAGCACTTCACCACCCTGTCCAAGGACAACCGGATCAAGCTGATCACACTCGCGCCCACCCGCGGCCTGATCTTCGACCGCAACGGCGTTCTGCTGGCGCAGAACCGGCCCGCCTACAACCTGGAACTGGTACCAGAACAGGTAAAGGACATCGATGCCACCCTGGAACGACTTTCGCACTACATCACCCTCGATGCCGACGACCGAGAACGCTTCAACCACCTGCGCCGACACAAACGGCGCTTCGACAGTATTCCCATCCGCGTCAACCTCGACATCGAGGAAACCGCACGCTTCGCTGTGGTGCGTCACCAGTTCCCTGGCGTCGAGATCAAGGCCAAACTACTGCGCCACTATCCCTTTGCCGAGGTTACCTCACACCTTCTGGGTTATGTGGGACGCATCAGCAGCCGTGATATCAAAACCATCGACACCTCCAACTATACCGGCACCAACCACATCGGCAAGACCGGTATCGAAAAAAGCTACGAGGCCACACTGCACGGAGCGATTGGCGTCCAGCAGGTTGAGGTGAACTCGTCGGGACGAGTGGTGCGCATCCTCGATGAAACCCCACCACAACCCGGGCAGGACCTGCACCTACACCTGGACATCGACCTGCAGCAGATCGCGCTGGAGGCCCTGGGTGACCACAACGGCGCGGTGGTGGCCATCGACCCACACAGCGGTGGCATCCTCGCACTGGTCAGCAAGCCGGGCTACGACCCCAACCTGTTCGTGGAGGGCATCAGTCGACACGCCTACATGACCTTGCAGACCGACCGCTACCGACCGCTCTACAACCGTGCCCTGCGCGGCCAGTACCCGCCAGGCTCCACGATCAAACCCTTCATCGGTCTGGCCGGCCTGGAGGCCGGCGTGATCCGCTACGACACCAGCTACTACTGCCCTGGCTCCTTCCAGCTGCCGGGACACGAACACAAGTACCGCGACTGGAAAAAAGGCGGGCATGGCTCCATGGACATCGATGCAGCCATCACCCAGTCGTGTGACGTGTACTACTACAAGCTGGCCTTCAACCTGGGCATCGACACCATGAGCGACTATCTCGGCCAGTTCGGCTTTGGCCGCCGCAGTGGCGTGGACATGGATGGCGAGTCACGTGGCATCCTGCCTTCACGCGACTGGAAACGCCGCACCCGGCACCAACCCTGGCACCCGGGCGAAACCGTCATCGCCGGCATCGGCCAGGGGTATTTTCTGACCACCCCCCTGCAGCTGGCCATCGCCACCGCCGCCATCGCCAACAACGGCCACCTGATGACCCCGCACGTGGTGGATTACCTGCAGAACCGGGGCAACGGCAAGCGCCACCCCATCCTACCGAGGGAAACCAGCGTCCCCATAGCATCTCAAGCCAACTGGGACAACGTGCGGCGTGCCATGCGCCATGTCGTCGAGGGGCTACGCGGCACCGCACGACGCATTCGTACCAAGCTCTACGCCATTGCAGGCAAAACCGGTACTGCCCAGGTTTTCACCGTCAGTCAGGAAGACGAGTACAACGAAAAGAACGTTGCTCACAAACTCCGCGACCACGCGCTGTTCATCGGCTACGCACCCGCCGACGACCCGCAGATCGCCGTCGCGGTGGTGGTCGAGAACGGGGGCCACGGCGGAGCCACCGCCGCCCCGGTAGCACGCAAGCTGATGGACGCTTGGCTGCTGCCGCGCATCTACGGCCCCGGATCCAACCACGGAAACGACGATTCATGAACCTGCACCCGACCGATATCGGCGATCTCACACCCACCGACCCTACCCGCCAACGGGGCCTGCTGGCGCGCTTCCATCTCGACTTGCCTCTGCTGCTCGGTCTGCTGGCGCTCAGCAGCTATGGCCTGCTGGTGCTGTATTCCGCCAGCGGCCAGGACATGGGCCAGGTGGAACACCAGCTCATGCGCTTCGGCCTCGCCTTCACGGTGATGATCGGCATCGCCCAGGTACGCCAGGAACAGCTCATGCGCTGGAGTCCCTGGCTGTACCTGGTCGGCACACTGATGCTGGTACTGGTGCTTCTGATCGGCGACGTCGGCAAAGGCGCGCAGCGCTGGCTCGACCTGGATCTTATCCGCTTCCAACCCTCCGAAATGGTCAAGCTGGCCGTGCCCATGACGCTGGCTTGGTACCTGACCGACAAGCCGCATCCCCCCACCTGGCAGCATCTGCTCCTCTCTGCGCTGATAATGATGGTGCCAGTACTGCTGATCGCCCGCCAGCCCGACCTGGGCACCGCGCTGCTGGTGGCCAGCGCCGGGGGCTTCGTGCTGTTCCTGGCGGGTATCTCCTGGCGCCTGATCTTCGGCCTTCTGGGCGCGGCAGCCGTGGCCACTCCGGTACTCTGGCACTTCATGCACGACTACCAGAAACAGCGCATACTCACCTTCCTCGACCCGGAACAGGACCCACTCGGCGCCGGTTATCACATCATTCAATCCAAGATTGCCATCGGCTCGGGGGGCATCTGGGGCAAGGGCTGGCTGGCCGGTGCTCAGTCGCAGCTCGACTTCCTGCCCGAGCGTCATACCGACTTCATCTTCGCCGTGCTTGCCGAGGAACTCGGCCTGGTCGGCGTCACCATGCTGCTGGCGCTGTACCTGTTCGTCATCCTGCGCGGGCTGTATATCGCAAGCCGTGCCCAGGACACCTACGGCCGTCTGCTCGGTGGCACCCTCACCCTGGTGTTCTTCGTCTACCTGTCCGTCAATATCGGCATGGTCTCGGGCCTGCTGCCAGTAGTCGGGGTTCCGCTGCCACTGATCAGCTACGGCGGCACTTCGCTGGTGACCCTGATGGCCGGCTTCGGTATGCTCATGTCCATCCACACCCACCGCAAGCTGTTGCCGAGATGAAACCGTGCCTGCTGAGCCTGATCCTGCTGCTGCCCACCCTGGCGGCAGGCGTTGCCGACCCCGGCAGACTGCAACAGGAATTCATCACCGAGATGACGACACGCTACGGTTTCGACGCCCAGGCACTCAGCCACCTGCTCGAACAGGCCAAGGTTCGACAATCCATTCTCGATGCTATCGCACGCCCTGCCGAGAAACGCCTCGACTGGGGCCAGTACCGCAAGATCTTTCTCACCCGCGGGCGCATCCGCGGCGGCCTGCGCTACTGGCACGACAACGCCGAGGCCCTGGCGCGCACCGAAGAGCGATACGGCGTACCGCCAGAGATCATCGTTGCCATCATCGGCGTGGAGACCCGCTACGGTCGGCATGCCGGACATTACCGCGTGCTCGACGCCCTGACCACCCTGGGCTTCCACTACCCGCCGCGCGCGGCCTTCTTTCGCAGCGAGCTGCGCGAATTCCTGCTGCTCGCACGCGAGGAAAATGCCGATCCCACCGCATTGCTCGGCTCCTATGCCGGGGCCATGGGCAAGCCACAGTTCATTCCCTCGAGCTTTCGCAGCTACGCGGTAGACTTCGATGGCGACGACCGGCGCAACATCTGGGAGAACGACACCGACGTGATCGGCAGCGTGGGCAACTACTTCGCCCGCCACGGCTGGCAACGCGGCCAGCCTGTCACCCGGCGTGTCCAGGGTGTCGACGCCTCGCTGCAAGCCGTCATCAAGCGGAGGTACAAGTCGTACACCACCGTAGGCAGCCTGCGTGACGCGGGTGTTCATCTCACCCGTCACCTGCCCGACGAACTCCCCGCCACACTGCTGGCCCTGCACGACGGCGAGCGCACCGAGTACTGGCTGACACTGGACAACTTCCACGTCATCACCCGTTACAACCACAGCCCGCTGTACGCCATGGCCGTGTTCCAACTGGCCGACGCCCTACGCCACCTGCACGACCGAAAGACGCAATGACTCACCGTCTGCTCCTCGCCCTGCTGATCCTGGTGCTCGCCGGATGCGGCGATGGCGGAGCACAACGCGACAGCGCCCCACCAGGATACCCCGACTTCAGTCACGTACCGGATGCCGTGCCACGCGTCGAGCCCTATCGCCGAGCCAACATGCGTCCCTACACCGTGGCAGGCCACACCTATCGGCCCCTGCACAGCGCCGTCGGCTACCGCGAGCGTGGAATCGCCTCATGGTACGGCAACAAGTTTCACGGACGACGGACGGCCTCGGGCGAACGCTACGACATGTATGCCATGACCGCCGCGCACCGGACCCTGCCACTACCCAGCTACGTGCGGGTGACCAATCTCGAGAACGGCCGCAGCGTAGTGGTTCGCGTCAATGACCGCGGCCCCTTCCACGACAACCGTATCATCGACCTGTCCTATGCCGCGGCCAGCAAGACCGGTATGCTCGGCAAGGGAACCTCGCTGGTGGAAGTCACAGCCATCGACCCGCGACACCCGGAACACAGCACCCGACGTCCGAACGGCGCACCCGACCATACGCCCCACATCTACATCCAGGTGGGGGCCTTTGGCGTGCGCCGCAATGCCGAACATCTGGCTACCCGCCTGAGCCAGCTGTTACAGCACGAAGTACGCATACAGCATTCAACCTCGCGGCATGGCCAAGTACATCGGGTGCAGATCGGCCCCCTGACCTCGATTGAGATCGCCGACCAGGTCACCGCGACCCTAGAGCGCCTGCACATCCACGACAGCCGAATACAGATTCGCTGATGCCCTAGGCAACGAGCCGGGTGTAAGATGGCGGCTCGCAGAACCCGTGGCGATCCGCGGCATCCAAGCAATCATCCCACCCCCAGATGAGGACTTTGTCACCGATATGAAGCACCGACCAAGACAATCCCGGTCAAAGCCACGCTCAGCGGGCTTCTGGACGTTCAAACACAAGGCACGCCAACACAATGGGCATCGACGTAACACAGTGGATGGACGCCCGGAAATCCGGGCTGCTCTGGGTGAAAGATCGGTTGGGGTTGCCTTGGTCGTTCCCCTCATCCTGTTCTGCCTCGCTCCCTTCGCCAGCGCGACTCTGGTGCCCACACCACCCGACATCGACGCCGCCGGCTATCTGCTGCTGGACATGCACAGCGGACGGATCCTGGCAGAAAAAAACGCCAGTCAACGCATGGAACCGGCCAGTTTGACCAAAATCATGACCGCGCACGTGGTGTTCGAAGAACTGGCACACGGCACACTCAAACCCGACGACCTGGTGACCGTCAGCAAGAAGGCCTGGAAGACCGAAGGCTCGCGCATGTTCATCAAGGTCAACAGCCGGGTGTCGATCGCCGACCTGCTCAAGGGCCTGATCATCCAGTCTGGCAACGACGCAGCTGTTGCCCTGGCCGAATACATCGCCGGCAGCGAGGATACCTTCGCCAAACTGATGAATGAACATGCCGCGCGGCTGGGTATGCAGAGCACTCATTTCGCCAATGCCACCGGCCTGCCGCATCCCGACCACTACACCACGCCCCACGACATCGCCCGGGTGACCATCGCCACCATTCGCAACTACCCGGAGTACTACAATCTGTACTCGCAGAAAAAATTCACCTACAACAAGATCCGCCAATACAACCGCAACCGCCTGCTATGGCGTGATCCGTCGGTGGACGGAGTCAAGACCGGACACACGAAATCTGCCGGCTACTGCCTCGTGGCCTCGGCCAGGCGTGACGACATGCGACTGATCTCGGTGGTGATGGGCACCCCCAGCGACAGAGCGCGCATCAAGACCAGCCGGATACTGCTCAATTACGGCTTTCGCTTCTTCGAGACCCATCGCCTGTATGCCGGGGGAAACCGCCTGACCGAGGCACGAGTATGGATGGGTGAACAGGAGAAGATCCCGCTGGGCCTGGTAGAAGACCTGTATGTCACCATCCCCCGCCGCCAGTACGACAGGCTGAGTGCACGCAGCGAGATCGAGCCCGACATCCGGGCACCGGTACACAAGGGACAGAAACTCGGCGAAGTCATCGTCGAACTGGAGGGCAAAACCATCGCCGAGGTGCCACTGGTGGCCCTGCACGAGATTCCCGAGGGGGGACTCTGGCGCCAGGCCGTGGACACCGTGCAACACTGGATGCCCTTCTGATGAACAAGGTCTATCTCAACGGTCGCTTCGTCCCCGCCGAACAAGCCTGTGTGCCGATCACCGACCGCGGCCTGCTGTTCGGTGACAGCGTGTACGAGGTGATCCCCGCCTACGGCGGCCAGCCATTTCGGCTGGAGCAGCACTTGGCGCGCCTGCGTCGCAGCCTCGCCGCCATCCGCATGGAAGACCCGCTCGATGACACCCGCTGGCGTGCCATCATCGGCGAACTGTGCACCAACGCCGAGGCCGATGACCTATCGATCTATATCCAGATTACCCGCGGTACCTATCGCACGCGGGTACATCGCATTCCCAGCACGATCGAATCCACAGTGATTGCTTTCGCCAGCCCCATTACCGCACGTGATCCACGTATCGCGGAACAGGGCATCATTGCGATCACTCTGGCGGACATCCGCTGGGCACGCTGCGACATCAAGGCCACTACCCTGCTGCCGAATGTGCTGGCTCAGGCCGAGGCGCTTGAAAGTGGCGTAGACGACGCCATCTTCCTGCGTGATGGCCAGGCCCTGGAAGGTACCGCCAGCAATCTGTTCATCGTGCTCGATGGCCTGCTGATCACCCCACCCAACAGCGAACACCTGCTACCCGGCATCACCCGCGACCTGGTGCTGGAACTGGCTCATGATACCGGGATCGCATATGCCGAGGCAGCCATCACCGAGAACGAGCTGCGCCGCGCCGAGGAGATCTGGCTGACCAGCTCGACGCGCGAAATCGCGCCGGTGGTGCAGCTCGACGACCAGGCGGTGGGTGATGGTCGCCCGGGACCGTGCTGGCACCACATGGACAGTCTGTTCCAGACTGCCAAGGAACATATCCGTCTGGCCGCGCGGCCAACCAGCAGATGAAACGCAAGATGACTGAACACCGAAAGACGCAAGACGATGCCGAGGCCCCGGGCTTCGAGTTCCCCTGTCAGTACCAGATCAAGGCCATGGGGCGAAACGAAGGCAACCTCTGCGACACCGTGGTAAAGATCGTCGGCCAACACTGCGAGCATATCGACGACCGTCATGTCAGCTGCCGTTCCAGCACCAACGGCAAGTACCTGTCGGTGAGCATCACCATCGAAGCCCAGAGCCGAGAACAGCTCGACGCCATTTACGATGCACTCACCGCTCACGACGAGGTACTGATGCGCCTGTGAACCATCGTCCTGTCCTGCGCCTGCGTCATCTGGGACGCCGCCCCTACCGTGAGACATGGGAGGCAATGCGCACCTTCACCAACACACGCACCACCGACACCCCCTCGGAGTTGTGGCTGGTCGAACACGAACCCGTATTCACCCAGGGACAGGCGGGATGCCCCAAACACCTGCTGGCGCCCGGTGACATCCCTGTGGTGCAGACAGACCGCGGTGGCCAGGTCACCTACCACGGCCCCGGACAACTCGTGGTCTACGTGCTGCTCTCCCTGCGCGAAGCCGGGCTCGGGGTACGCACCCTGGTCTCGGCGCTGGAGCAGGCCGTCATCGACCTGCTCGACGGGCTGGGCATCATCGCGCACGCACGCCCCGAGGCTCCCGGCGTCTATGTCGGCGAAGCCAAGATCGCCGCGCTCGGCCTGCGCGTGCGCCGCGGTTACAGCTACCATGGCCTGGCGCTCAACATCGATCTCGACCTCGAACCCTTCTCGCGCATCGACCCCTGTGGCTACGCCGGCATGCCGGTGACCCGGCTGTGCGACCTGGGCGTGGACCTCGGCATGGACGCCTGCACAGAGCGCCTGGTCACCGCTCTGGCAGACCGCCTGGGCTATGCCGTGTAGACCCGTTCTGCGGAGTCGCGGATCCCCCCTGACCCGATCACGATTCGCACCAGGAGTGCCGCGAACGAATCAACCAGCCGGGGCACCATTACCCCTCCCGACAGACTACAATGCCCCAATGAACAAATACGATCTCGACGCCCCCTCGCGCCATCACCCCGAGACCCACCAGCGTGGCAGTAACAAAGTGGCGCGCATCCCGGTGAAGGTCGAGACCACCACCGAGATGCTGCGCAAGCCGAAATGGATCCGCGTGCGCGTGCCCTCCGGCCCCGGCGTGACACGTATCAAGCGCATTCTGCGTGATCGCGGCCTGTCCTCGGTGTGCGAGGAGGGACAATGTCCCAACCTCGGCGAGTGTTTCAGCCATGGCACCGCCACCTTCATGATCCTGGGCGACATCTGCACCCGCCGCTGCCCATTCTGCGACGTAGCCCACGGCAAGCCACTCGCACCCGATCCCGACGAGCCACAGCAATTGGCCGAGGCGATCGCCGAGATGGCACTGAAATACGTGGTGGTAACCTCAGTGGACCGCGACGATCTGCACGACGGCGGTGCCGGACACTTCGCCGCCTGCATTCGCGCTGTACGCGCCAGGGCGCCACAGACCACTATTGAGATCCTCACTCCCGATTTCCGTGGACGCATGGAACCGGCGCTGACCGCCCTGGCGAAAGCCCCGCCTGACGTATTCAACCACAACCTCGAAACCGTCCCCCGCCTGTACCGGCAGGCCCGCCCCGGTGCCGACTACCACTGGTCGCTGAAACTACTGGCTCACTTCGGTGAACGACATCCCGGAACGCCGACCAAGTCGGGCATCATGCTCGGCATCGGCGAAAACCTGGAAGAAGTGGAGCAAGTGATGCAGGACCTGCGTGCTCACGGGGTGAGCATGCTCACCCTGGGCCAGTACCTGCAACCCAGCCGTGACCACCTGCCGGTGAAATATTTCGTCACTCCCGAGGAGTTCGACGCTCTGCGCACCCGAGCCGAGGCGATGGGCTTCTCCAGCGTGGCCAGTGGCCCCATGGTACGCTCTTCCTATCACGCCGACCTGCAGGCCAACTCCCTGCTAGGCACCCGGCACGGAGACGAACCCCAATGAACAATCTTCCCAATTGCCCGGAATGCGACTCGGAATACACCTATCAGGATGGTGGCAACCATGTCTGCCCCGAATGCGGCCACGAATGGTCCGCCAGCGACAGCGAAATGGATGAACAGCGCCCAGTGGTGCGTGATGCCGTGGGCAATGTGCTCGGCGATGGCGACAGCGTGACTGTGATCAAGGACCTGAAGATCAAGGGCAGTTCACAGGTGGTGAAGGTTGGCACCAAGGTCAAGAACATCCGCCTGGTGAAGAGTCATCACGACATCGACTGCCGCATCCCCGGCGTCGGTGCCATGGGACTGAAGTCTCAATTCGTAAAGAAGGCCTAGCTCGAACCTTCGAGCTGCAACACGCGTGTTCAGGCGCTTTCAGTCCTCCTGCACTATCCAGGCACTGCGGCTGGCGTGCGGGGGGAAGGGGCCAGCGCCTGACTTGCTTCTTGCCATACCACATCCTACCACGCCTGTTGCGCCGAATCGGGCAGATAGGACAGGGCAGCAAAGGCACGCTCTCCCTGAACAGCCACGACCGAGCAGGGCATTCAGATGCCAGACAATGTCGCCAAGCAGGCGGTCTTGCGCCTCCGGTAGGGCGCGGCTCAGACCATGCTCTTTCTCACTCGCCGGGCCCCATTGTCGCCAACTGAGAGCTGGTGCCACCAAATGGCAATACCGGGTGCCGTCAGCCAGCGAACAGCAGCAAATGAGAGACACCTCCCCCGTGCCCCTCCGTTCTCACGGCATCTTCCCCCCACCAGGAACACGAAATCACCTTACAAGACGAGATGGCTTTCCCTGCAGTTGCAGGTGAGCCAGATCACCGAAGCGAAAACCTCGGGGGTGAAGTCGATGGTGTGGATTTCCCGCCCCGTATCCCCTAGGGTAGGCATTCGAGTCGTTTTGTATACCACCTACAGGTTCTTGACGATGCACCGGAATAAGAACCCCATCACCCAGTTCCTCCGCATGGAATCGGCCAGCGGCATTCTCCTCATGGCCACGGCCATACTGGCCCTGTTGAGCGCCAACAGTCCGCTGCAACCCTATTACACTTGGTTTCTGGACATCCAGGTCGAGATCCACATTGGCGCCTTGCAGATCGCCAAGCCGCTATTGCTGTGGATCAACGATGGCCTGATGGCGGTCTTCTTTTTCCTGGTGGGGCTGGAACTCAAGCGCGAACTGATCGAAGGTGAGCTGGCCGACCCACGGCACATCGTGCTACCCGGCCTGGGCGCCATCGGCGGCATGGCGGTACCTGCCCTGATCTATCTCATGTTGAATACAGATGATCCGGTAGCCCGTCCTGGATGGGCGATCCCCACCGCGACCGACATCGCGTTCGCACTCGGCATACTCGCCCTGCTGGGCCCGCGGGTGCCGCTCGCGATCAAGATCTTCCTGACCTCGCTGGCGATCTTCGACGACATCGGCGCTATTCTCATCATCGCACTGTTCTATACCGCCGACATATCGCTGACCGCCCTGGCAGTGGCCACGGCCTGTCTGCCGATATTGCTTATCATGAACCGGCGCCGTGTCGCGGCACACAGCCTGTACATCGCCGTTGGCCTCATCATGTGGGGCGCATTGCTCAAATCGGGAGTACACGCCACACTGGCCGGCGTGGTGCTGGCACTCTTCGTGCCCATGCGTTCAGGTAACGATCCGGGACATTCTCCGCTCAAGGAACTGGAACACGACCTGCACTCGGCGGTTGCCTTCTTCGTGCTGCCGGTGTTCGCTTTTGCCAATGCCGGCATCGACCTGTCCAGAGTGGGGGCAGAACAGTTGCTGCATGACGTACCGCTGGGTATCGCCCTGGGGCTGTTTGTGGGCAAGCAGATCGGTATCTTCGCCATCTGCTGGCTGGCGGTACGACTCGGGCTGGCCTCCCTGCCGAGAGACATGGGATGGGCAGCGCTCTACGGCACGACAGCTCTCTGCGGTATCGGTTTCACCATGAGCCTGTTCATCGGCGCGCTGGCCTTCGAGACCTCGGGTATCGAACGGATCTTCGACGAACGACTGGGAATCCTGCTCGGCTCCCTCGCCTCGGGGGGGCTCGGCTACCTGGTGCTGCGCGCCGTCCTGCCAGACGACGCTGTCACTCAGCCCCACGACAGGGCCTGATCCAGAGCCATCAGACGCTCTGGCGTGCCCACATCCACCCAGTGTCCCCGATAGTGGGTACCAGAAATCCGGCCCGCACACACGGCGCGGTGCAACAGAGAGGCGAGCGGAAAGGGCTCGGGCCGACAACCGGCGAACAACTCAGGGTGATAGACGCCAATCCCTGCAAAAGTCAAACACACCCCGCCATTCCCGCGGACCCGCCCGCCATCGAGAACAAAATCGCCCTCGGGATGATGGGACGGATTGTCCACCAGCAGCAGGTGAGCCAAATCACCGCCCGGCAGGGCCAGAGTCGCAAAATCGACATCACACCAAACATCACCGTTGACCACCAGGAAGGAGGCATCTCCCAGCAGCGGCAGCGCCCTGCAGATGCCGCCGCCAGTCTCCAGAGCACAACCCTCCTCCTCACGGGAGTAGAGGATGCGCAAACCCCAGCAACCGCCGTCACCCAGGCGCTGCTCAATCTGCCCACCCAAATGAGCATGGTTGATCACCACCTTGCGCACACCGGCGTCGGCCAAGCGCTGCAGATGCCATTCGATCAGCGAGCATCCACCCACTGCGAGCAGTGGCTTGGGAGTGTGGTCGCTGAGAGGGCGCATACGCTCGCCTCGGCCGGCGGCGAGAATCATGGCGGTGAGGGGATGGAAGGCGTCGGACATGGTGATATTGC
The DNA here is from genome assembly GCA_024510845.1 of Gammaproteobacteria bacterium. Lineage (GTDB taxonomy): Bacteria > Pseudomonadota > Gammaproteobacteria > Chromatiales > Chromatiaceae > MONJU. Next base: position 47,237 of record JANEMA010000003.1, on the reverse strand, counting down.
GCCGGGCACTTTAACGAAGGACACGAAAGATCTATCAGGTAAAACCGCCAAGGAAGCAAGGCAGGATGCCAGCACGCTCATCCCTCGGGTCGGCCCACCTTCCGAACGCACAAAAATCCATTGCGCGGGGCCAACGTCGCATTCTGCGAAAGCCACAAAGTCACACATCAAGAACCTTTGTGCCCCTTGTGGCGCCTCTTTCTTAGACCCCTGCAACCCTTTGCGCTTACATCCCCCGACGTACTCAGGCCTTGGACTTCATGGCGTCGAAGAATTCCTGGTTGGTCTTGGTCGCCTTGAGCTTGTCGTACAAGAATTCCATGGCCGCCAGCTCATCCATTGGATGCAGGATCTTGCGCAGTATCCAGATCTTCTGCAGTTCCTTCTCGGGAATCAGCAGCTCCTCGCGGCGGGTGCCGGAGCGGTTGATGTGGATCGCCGGGAAAATACGCTTCTCGGCAATGCGGCGATCGAGGTGGACCTCCATGTTACCGGTACCCTTGAACTCCTCGTAGATCACATCGTCCATGCGCGACCCGGTCTCCACCAGTGCCGTGGCGATGATGGTCAGCGAGCCACCCTCCTCGACGTTGCGCGCAGCACCGAAGAAGCGCTTGGGCTTCTGCAAGGCATTGGCGTCCACACCACCGGTGAGCACCTTTCCCGAAGAGGGAATCACAGTGTTGTAGGCGCGTGCCAGGCGGGTGATGGAGTCGAGCAGGATCACCACGTCGCGCTTGTGCTCGACCAGACGCTTGGCCTTCTCGATCACCATCTCGGCCACCTGCACATGGCGCGTGGCCAGCTCGTCAAAGGTGGACGAGATCACCTCGCCACGCACCAATCGGGCCATCTCGGTGACCTCTTCGGGTCGTTCGTCGATCAGCAGCACGATCAGATAGCACTCAGGATGATTGATGGCGATCGACTGCGCGATGTTCTGTATGAGCATGGTCTTACCCGCCTTGGGAGGGGCCACGATCAGGCCGCGCTGACCCTTGCCGATAGGCGCCACCAGCTCGATGGTGCGCGCGGTGATGTCCTCGGTGCTGCCGTTGCCCAACTCCAGATTGAACTTCTTGTTGGGAAACAGGGGGGTGAAGTTCTCGAACAGAATCTTGTTCTTGGCGTTCTCGGGGCGATCGAAGTTGATCTCGTCGACCTTGAGCAGAGCAAAGTAGCGCTCATTGTCCTTGGGCGGCCGAATCTTGCCGGAGATGGTGTCACCGGTACGTAGGCCGAAACGGCGAATCTGGCTGGGCGACACATAGATATCGTCGGGGCCCGCCAGGTAGGACGAGTCTTCCGAGCGCAGAAAACCAAATCCATCCTGCAGGATCTCGAGCACGCCATCACCATAGATGTCCTCACCCTTCTTGGCATGTGCCTTGAGGATGGCAAATATCAGGTCCTGCTTGCGCGATCGACCCATGTTGTCGATCTTCACCGAGCTGGCAAGAGCCTGCAGCTCGGGAACGGGCATCTTCTTGAGTTCAGTGAGGTTCATTGCAAACGACCTGTGGCGTGCCAAATTGGGATTGGACAAAAAATAACAGAACACCGTACAAGGTGTTATGGCGCAGGAACGGGATACGGCAGGAAGCGGCAGTCAGGGAATTCTAGCATGGGTTTCACGAAGGTCCAGCACAGCCAAGTGTAAGGCCAGACTTTCGATCAGACCAAAACCGAATCAGAGATTGCTATCGATGAAAGCGGTCAACTGCGACTTGGAGACAGCACCAACCTTGGTGACCTCCACCTCGCCATCTTTGAACAGCATCAGGGTGGGAATACCACGAATGCCATACAGCGGCGGCGTGTTGGGACTGGAATCGATGTTCAGCTTGGCCACCTTGAGCCGGCCGTCATATTCCTCGGCGATCTCGTCGAGTACCGGCGCGATCATCTTGCAGGGACCGCACCAGTCGGCCCAGTAGTCCACCAGCACGGGGATGTCGGATTTCAGCACATCGTTCTCGAAGGTATCGTCCGTCACATAAACGATCTTGTCACTCACTTGGGATTCTCCAGCAACCTGAAACGGAATTCGTCATGCAACCAATGCGTCGGACCAGAACGCGCGGGGTGAGGGTCCGAGACTTCTGCAATAAATGCAACGGTCTTCAATTTGAGCCTAATACCCAGCGTATTTCAAGCCCGATCTGCCCTTTTAGGGTATCCTTGGCCGCCATGAGCGACAAGCACCTGACCAACACCCGTTTCGACAGCTTCCCGTTTTCTCAGGCCCTTATCGATGGCACCCGCGATGCCGGCTTCGAGTACTGCACACCCATCCAGGCTGCCACCCTGCCGCTCGCCCTCGACGGTCGGGACGTGGCCGGCCAAGCGCAGACCGGAACCGGCAAGACCGCAGCCTTCCTGCTGGCAATCCTGCACCGGCTCGATCAGGAACCGGTCGACTCACAGCGCCGTACCAACCAGCCTGGTGCGCTGATCGTGGCACCGACCCGGGAGCTAGCCATCCAGATCCACCGCGATGCCGAGGTGCTGGCGGGGCATACCGGGCATCATGTGTGCGTGGTATATGGTGGCACCGACTACGAGAAGCAACGCAAACACCTGGCGACCGGTGCGGACATCCTGATCGGCACCCCAGGCCGCCTGATCGATTACTTCAAGCAACGGGTGTTCAACCTGCGCGCCATACAGGCGGTGGTACTCGACGAGGCCGACCGCATGTTCGATCTCGGCTTCATCAAGGATATCCGCTACCTGTTGCGATGCTGCCCGCCACCCGAGCGACGCCTGAGCATGCTGTTCTCTGCCACGCTCTCCTGGCGCGTCCTCGAACTGGCCTACGAGCATATGAACAACCCGCAGAAGGTCGAGGTCGAGGCCGAGCAGATCACCGCCGACCGAGTGTGCGAAACTGGCTACATGGTGGCCAACAACGAGAAGATTCCGCTGCTTCTGGGACTGATCGACCGCCTCGAAGAGGCGCGCAGCATCATATTCGTCAATACCAAGCGCGAAGCCGAGCGTGTCTGGGGCTATCTGGAAGGCAATGGGCACAAGGCGGCCATCCTCTCCGGCGACGTACCGCAGAAAAAGCGCGAGCGCCTGTTGCGCCAGTTTTCCGACGACGAAGTGTCTGTACTGGTCGCCACTGACGTGGCGGCGCGCGGCCTGCACATCCCCGGCGTGACACACGTCTTCAACTACGACCTGCCCGACGACCCGGAGGATTATGTACACCGCATCGGCCGCACGGCACGCGCCGGGGCTGAGGGTGACGCGGTCGCCTTCATCTGCGAGACCTACGCCTTTTCACTACCCGATACCGAGGACTACATCGGCCACAAGATTCCGGTGGAACCAGTCACCCGAGAACTGCTCGCCGAGGTAGATCCGGCAAGTCGCATACGCATCGAACACAAGCGCCGCCCACCTCGCAGCAAGGGCGGCGGCAAGAAACGGCCGCACCGACGGCGGCCTCACAACCAAGGGCCCGGCGGCGGCAAGGGTGATCCCATCGGCTGAGGTGGGACTGTCGCCGCGGTGGTTGAAGACCCTGCCTTCGGCGCACCTTCCGACCTGTTTCCCGACCTGGACCATTTCAGACAGATCAACGACCGTCACAGACACCTCACCGATGACCAACCATCGATCCGGGTGGAACGGTGCCTGCGCACCGAGGGTTTCTGGCTGGCTGCAAGACTACCTGTTCGGCGGAACCCGCCCGATGGCAGTCATCTCGCCAGAACGCCGAAACCACTTTGCACTCTTCTCTCTTCGGCAGCACAATGCTCACCAATCCGAATCGGGAGGACCCCCCATACGCATCCTGCACATCATGCTTCGCGCCGGTGACCTCGAGCACGTCATCGCCTTCGTCGAGGACCCTGATGGTTACCTCATCGAACTGATTGGCAGAAAGACATGAACGACTTGCTGTGCGCACGCCTGCGCCAAGCCACCGAGGACTGCCTGAAGCAGGCTCGGCCATTGCTGGCCGAGCGCGGCAGGCGCATGCTGACCGTGCTGGTACATTGTGATCTGCATGGTCACGCGGCAGGTCAGGTGCGCCACCATCCGGGCGGCCACATCGAAATCCGCTACAACCTCGACATCGCCCGTCTTCAGCCCGAAGTCTTCGTAGCGCAAACGGTACCGCACGAAGTGGCACACGTGCTGACCGGCTGGCTGTACGACCAGCGGGTACGTCCCCACGGCCCCGAGTGGCAGGCGATGATGCGCCATCTGGGGTCCGAACCCAAACGCTGCCACGACTTTGCCCTGACGGATACCGACAGCCTACATCGTCAGCGCCGCTGGGCCTATCACTGCGCCTGCCGCAAACACCTGCTCAGCACCACCCGACACAACCGAATCCGCCGTGGCCAACGGCAATACCAGTGCCGCGATTGCGGCGAGATCCTGCGCCCCATCTGAACCTGGAGTCCCTCAGACCGTCTCACCGACGTAAGCCGCAATGACGCGCAGAAAAGCCGCACCGTACTGTTCCAGCTTGTGTACCCCGACACCGTGAATGGACAGCAGGGCGCGTTCGTCGCCCGGCTTGTGGCGCGTCATCTGCACCAAGCTGGCATCACCGAAGATCACATAGGGCGGCACTCCGCGCTTGTCGGCCAGCTGCTTGCGCAGCGCGCGAAGACGCTCGAACAATACCTCGTCACAGGGACCGTCAGCGGACAAGGTGGCTCGGCGCCTGCGCGCGGGGCGCTCACGCACACGGGGACGGGCCAGCTCCAGGCGAAACTCGCCACGCAACAGCGGGCGGGCGCGCTCCGTGAGCTGCAACACTGCGTAGTTGGCGATATCCTGGCGCAGATAGCCCAAGTGAATCAGCTGGCGCAGAATGGAGGTCCATTCGGCCTCACCCAGCGCCTGACCAATACCGTAGGTGGACAGACGATCGTGGCCCAACCGACGGATGCGTTCAGTATCTGCCCCGCGCAGCACTTCGACAACATGACGGATACCGAAACGTTGTCCCACCCGATACACGCAGGACAACGCCATCTGCGCCTCGCGGGTGGCATCGAAACGCGCAGGCGGATCGGAACAGACATCACAGTTGCCGCAGTCCGCGTCCAACCAGTCACCGAAATAGTTGAGCAGCACCCGGCGCCGGCAGGTCGGACTTTCGCATAACGCGACTATCGCATCGAGCTTGTGTGACTCGATCCGTCGTTGCGTCTCATTGTCATTGTTCTCGATCAGGCGGCGTGCAGTGACCACATCCTGCGCCCCATACAACAGCAGGGCCTCGGCAGGCAGGCCGTCACGACCGGCACGGCCGGTCTCCTGGTAATAGCCCTCGATGTGGCGCGGCAGGTCGTAATGCACCACGAAGCGCACGTTCGGCTTGTCGATACCCATGCCAAAGGCGACGGTAGCGACCACAATGCGCAACTCGTCACGCAGGAAGACGCCCTGCACCGACTCACGTTCCATCGGCGGCAGGCCCGCATGGTAGGCAGCGGCAGAGAAGCCCTGCTCACACAGGCGCTGGGCAATCTCCTCGACCTTGCGACGACTCAGCGCGTAGACGATGCCCGACTCGCCTTGCCGCTGCTCGAGAAAGGCGCGCAACTGCTCGGCAGGACGATACTTTTCGAGCACGCTGTAACGGATGTTGGGGCGGTCGAAACCGGCGACAAAACGGCGCGCACCGGCCAGTCCCAGCACGCGCACAATATCCTCACGGGTCTGTTCATCAGCGGTGGCGGTCAGCGCCACCAGGGGCACGTCGGGAAAACGTTCGCGCAACCGACCAAGCCGGGCGTACTCGGGCCGGAAGTCATGACCCCATTGCGACACACAATGCGCCTCGTCGATAGCAAACAGGGCCAGCGGCATCTCTGCCAGACGACTGAGCAGGCTACCATTGACCAGCCGTTCGGGGCTGACATAGAGCAGATCCAACTCGCCTGTGTTCAGGCCGGCAAGGATGGCGCGAGCCTCTTCCGGCGCGCCACCGGAGTGATAGGCCGCGGCCTTCACTCCATTGGCCTGCAGGGCATCGACCTGATCCTTCATCAGGGCGATCAGAGGCGAGACCACCACGGCCACTCCGGGGCGGTGCAGGGCGGGGATCTGGTAACAGAGTGACTTGCCACCACCGGTCGGCATCAGTACGAAGGCGTCCTGCCCGGCGACCAGGGTCTCGATGATCTCGCGCTGGCCCGGGCGGAATTCGGCATAGCCGAACACCCTGGCCAGGGTCTGCTGAATGTCGGAGAGGATGGTGGCAGGCATGCGCGGAGCATACCGGGGAAGACCTGGCGACGAAATACCCAGTATTTTCCCCGTGAAACCACGAGTATAAGCGACGAGGTCTGGCCGCTGTCTCCCCTGCCGCCTTACTTGGCTGCCGTCTTCTTCGCAGTTTTCTTGGCTGTTTTTTTGGCTACGACCTTCTTCGCAGTTTTCTTGGCCGCTTTTTTCGTGGCAGCCTTCTTCGCCATCTTCGTGCTCGACTTCCTGGTGACAGCCTTCTTGGCAGATGACCCGGCATCGTCGACACCACCTGCTTTCACGGTGCCCTCACCCGGCGCCGTCACCTCCTGGCTGGGTGTAGCGTCGATCACCGCCTTCACTTGCCGCCAGAGTGGGGCGACCTCGCCGGCAGCATCGAAACGGTGCAGCCTCCCCGCCTGCTGGTAATACTGCAACAGAGGCCCCATCTGACCTTCATAGACCCGCAGGCGGTTGCTAATAGTCTCTTCATAGTCTGGCGGGCGCCGACGCACTCGGGCCCCACATTCGTCGCAGACCCCGTCCACCAGTGGAGGATTCACGTACATGTTGTACAGGGTACCGCAGTGATCGCACTGGATACGGCCGACCAGACGCTCCATCAGCTCGTCCATATCCACATCGAGTTTGATCACCAGATCGATGGGCTTGCCCAAGTCGTTGAGCATGACATCGAGCACATCGGCCTGCCCGGCATTACGCGGCATGTCCACCAGCAGATAACCCCGGCTCAGATCGAGCTTGGGTAACCGGATACGCAACAGGGCCAGCAGCAACTCATCGGAGACTCGTGCTGCGCCGCGTGCCTCGGCAGCCAGGCGTCCGAGTTCACCCGGCTCGGCAGCCACCGCACCGACGACGCTGGCCTGGGTGATGATGGGGATGTCGTAGGCCCCGGCAACTCTTTCTGCCAACCCGCCCTTGCCGGACCCTGGTGGACCAAGTAGAACTATCCGCATGGTGGCTCCTGCGCAACACGCTTGTTTAGTTTTGTTCATGCTCCGAGACGATTCACCGATACGGCAGGGCCAGCCCCCCGGCAGACCGGCAACATCAATCAGGAAATTAGGAATTTCCTATGGGGGCATGCGTGTTTTGCATTGGCTAGCCCTGTCCTCCCTAGTCTAAGCTAATTGCACATTTTTACGTTGTCAATGAGAACCGGGCTTTTCGGCCACTTTGTCACTGCCGCTACCCGCCAGGGAGCGCAAGGGCGGATGGACGCCGGGTGAGTGGTTCTTCTGGCGTGTGCTTCCGCGCCAGACAGGGGAAATAAAACGAGCATCCGAATATGGCGTCAAACCATTTTCTGGCTTTGTCTTGTGCTGTAAACCAGCGGGACATAGCGCAAGGAAACGGATGCAGGCGGGCTGTGATACAAAGATTGAGTCGATGTTCAAGGACCGGATTTCCGAAAATCTTTTCACGAAACCCGAGAGGCTCACTTGAATTCTGTAGTTTTTCAGTTCGTTGTCTTGCCTGACCCGCCATCGTTCGCACAATACACTGCACACTATTCTGGCGGCCCGCCGGGCAGAATCGTGTCCCGTTTTCTCGAGACGAACCGATGAGCGACATCTCTGACATCACCGATACCGAACGCTGGATCGTGGAGACCACGCTCAAGGAACGTTACGGCGACCCTCCGCCCAAGCTGGAATTCGCCGACGCAGAGATCCGTCTCAACCCCGCCGATCGCGAGCTGAGCCTGTGCCCCGTGTTCTTCTGGGAAGACAGCGAGAGTTGTCACTTCGTGATCTTCAAAACCGGCGAAAACCGCTACCGTTGCCAGTTCTTCTACCGGGGCTACCAACAATACGGCACCGGTGTGCACGAATACGACGATCTCACCGAATGTACTGTCTCGCTGTTGCAGGCCCAGGCCGACTACGCAGCCCGCGAGCACGGTAATCTGGATACCTAAATGATCAAGAGGATGAACATGAGTGCCAAAAATGCCTTTTACGCCCAATCCGGCGGCGTGACCGCCGTCATCAATGCATCGGCATGCGGGGTCATCGAGACCTGCCGCAAGCACCCCGACAAGATCGCCAACGTCTATGCCGGTCGCAACGGCATCATCGGCGCGCTCACCGAGGAACTGATCGACACCAGCCAGGAGTCGGACGAAGCCGTAGCGGCACTCAAGAGCACCCCCTCGGGTGCCTTCGGTTCTTGCCGCTACAAGCTCAAAAGTCTGGAAGAGAACCAGCGCGAGTACGAACGGCTGATCGAGATCTTCAAGGCCCACAATATCGGCTATTTCTTCTACAACGGCGGCGGCGACTCGGCCGACACCTGCTACAAGATCTCGCAGCTGTCCGAGAAGATGGGCTTCCCTGTGCAGGCCATCCATATCCCCAAGACCGTGGACAACGACCTTCCAATCACCGACAACTGCCCAGGCTTCGGCTCGGTGGCCAAATACATCGCCGTCTCCACCCTGGAGGCCAGCTATGACGTGCGCTCCATGGCCGCGACCTCGACCAAGATCTTCGTGATCGAGGTCATGGGCCGCCATGCCGGTTGGATTGCCGCCGCCGGCGCCTTGGTCGAGGACTACGGCATCCCGGTCGTGACCCTGTTCCCCGAGGTGGAATTCGACAAGGACAAGTTCCTCACCGCGGTGGACACCAGGGTGAAGGAACACGGCTACTGCACCGTGGTGGTCTCCGAGGGCTGCCACTGGCCGGACGGCAAGTTCCTGGCCGAGCAGGGTACCCGCGACTCCTTCGGTCACGCCCAGCTCGGCGGCGCCGCCCCGGTGGTCGCGAACATGATCAAGGATGTCCTGGGCCACAAGTTCCACTGGGCGGTGGCCGACTACCTGCAGCGCGCAGCACGCCACCTGGCCTCGGAATCCGACGTGGAACAGGCCTACGCCTTGGGCGCCACCGCGGTCGAAAAGGCACTGGAAGGCAAGAACTCCATCATGCCCACCGTGGTGCGTGAGTCTTCCTCGCCCTACAAGTGGAGTATTGGCGAGGCCCCGCTGTCCGAGGTCGCCAACGTCGAGAAGATGATGCCCCTGGACTTCATCTCCGAAGACGGTTACGGCATCACCGACAAGTGCAAGGAATACCTCTATCCACTGATCAAGGGCGAAGCCTATCCCAAGTACGACGAAAACGGCATGCCGCGCTACGTGACCCTCAGGCTGGCCACTATCGAGAAGAAGCTACCACCCTTCGAGATCTGAAGGAATCCGCTCGACACATGAACCCCGCCCACCGTGGCGGGGTTTTTTCGGCGGACCCGCGGAACAGACACCCGGCAGCAAGGGCGATGCGCACAACCAAGTACAGCACCTCGACTACCAGCTTCTGCACAATACCATTCGGTATCAGATGATGACGCTGGAACTCATGTACCACACTGCCTGGCCATGGTTGGCCTGGTAATCGACGACACGGTGAAAAAGGCAGGAACCGGCATCGGAGAAAGTAGCAAGTACCCAGACGAAGACCCGGCTGATCATCGCCCATGATCACCTGCCACCAGTAATTCCACACCGACCACACACATCCCTGTCGTCGAATGGACAGGGTTCAGTGCGCCTGATCCCAGTTCTCACCAACCCCGATATCCACTACCAGAGGCACCGCCAGCTCGGCGGCCCCCGACATGTACTCACGGATACGCTCGCGAGCCGGCTCCAGTACCTCCGGCGCCACCTCGAACACCAGCTCATCATGTACCTGCATCAGCAAACGCACCTCGGGAGCCTCCCGTTGCAGCCAGCCAGCCAGCACGATCATGGCACGTTTGATGATATCCGCTGCCGTACCCTGCATGGGCGCATTGATGGCGGTGCGCTCGGCGGCAGCCCGACGCACGCCATTGCGCGACTTGATCTCGGGCAGGTACAGGCGACGGCCGAACAGGGTCTCGACATAGCCCTGCTCGCACGCCTGTTCGCGGATGCGTTCCATGAAGGCACGCACCCCCGGATAACGCTCGAAATAGCGGTCGATATACTGCTGCGCCTCGCCGCGTTCGATACCGAGCTGACGTGCCAGTCCGAAGGCAGACATACCGTAGATCAGACCGAAATTGATGGCCTTGGCCGAGCGCCGCTGCTCATCGCTGACCTTTTCAGGGTCACCTTTGCCGAACACCTCAGCAGCGGTGGCACGGTGGATGTCACGGCCTTCGGCGAAGGCGCGCAGAAGCCCCTCGTCACCCGAGAGGTGCGCCATGATGCGCAACTCGATCTGTGAATAGTCGGCCGCCAGCATGATCCAGCCCGACTCGGGCACGAAGGCCTGGCGAATGCGCCGCCCCTCCTCGGTGCGCACCGGGATATTCTGCAGGTTGGGAGCCGACGAGGACAGGCGACCGGTGGCGGCCACCGCCTGGTGATAGCTGGTGTGCACCCGCCCGGTACGCGGGTCGATCATCTCCGGCAGCTTGTCGGTGTAGGTGGACTTGAGCTTGGCCAGTCCCCGATGCTCGAGGATCACTTGCGGCAGCTCGAAGCCCTGCTCGGCCAGTTCCTGCAGGACCTTCTCGGAGGTCGAGGGGGCCCCCTTGGGCGTCTTGCGGATCACCGGCAGGCCCAGCTCCTCGAAGAAGATCTGGCCGATCTGCTTGGGCGATCCCATGTTGAACGACCGCCCGGCGATGGCATAGGCCTGCTGCTCCAAGGCATGCAGGCGCCCGGCCAGTTCCTGGCTCTGGCACGCCAGCATCTCACGATCGACCCGCACCCCGGTGCGCTCCATGCGCGAGAGCACCGGCACCAGCGGCAGCTCGATCTCGCGCAGCACAGCCGCCAGCTTCGGTTCGGCCTCGAGCTTCGGCCACAGGGCCTGGTGCAGGCGCAGGGCGATGTCGGCATCCTCGGCGGCATAGGGGCCGGCCTGGGCCACGGGAATCTGCTCGAAACGCAATTGCTTCGCGCCCTTGCCGGCGATCTCCTCGTAGCGGATGGTGCGATACCCCAGGTAGCGCTCGGCCAGCGAGTCCATGTCGTGACGTCCGGCGACAGCATCCAGTACGTAGGACTCGAGCATGGTGTCGAAGGCGACATCCTCCAGCACGATGCCATGGTTGGCCAGTACGTTCATGTCGTACTTGATGTGCTGACCGATCAGCCACACCCGCCCCGAGGCCAGCAGCGGCTGCAGACGCGCCAGCACCTGCTCACGGTCGAGCTGTTGCGGGGTGTCCGGATCGTTGTGCGCCAATGGCACATAGGCCGCCTCACCGGGAGCCACCGCGAAGGACACGCCAACCACCTCGGCCTGCATGTAGTTCAGACTGGTGGTCTCGGTATCGAAGGCGAACAGATCCGCTGCCTCCAGCCGTTGCAACCAGTCTTCGAACACTGCCTCATCAGTGATGATCGGGTAATCCTGAGCAACCTCTGATGGCCGTTCGTCACCGCCATCTTCCTCGCCCACCTCCTCTTCCAGTACAGCGAGTAATCGCCGTGCCTCGAGCTCGCGATAAATCACTCGCAGACGCACCACATCGGGCTCACCGGGCACCAGATCCTGTGGTGCCAGCGGCAATTCGACATCGCACTTGATAGTGGCCAGTTGCTTCGACAAAGGCAGTTGATCCAGGCTGGCACGCAAATTCTCGCCCACCCTGCCACGGATCTCGTCGGCATGCACCACCAGCGCGTCGAGCAAACCGTACTGCTGCAACCACTTGGCCGCGGTCTTGGGACCGACCTTGGGCACCCCGGGGATATTGTCCGATGTGTCGCCGACCAGGGTCAGGTAGTCCACGATCTGCTCCGGAGCCACGCTGAACTTGGCGATCACCCCCTCGCGATCGAGCACCGTATCCTGCAGGGTATCGACCAGGGTGACATGTTCGCCCACCAGCTGCGCCATGTCCTTGTCACCGGTGGAGATGAGTACATCCATGCCCTGCTCAGCGGCCTGGCGGGCGAGGGTGCCGATCACGTCGTCGGCCTCCACCCCGTCGATCACCAGCAGCGGCAATCCCATCGCGCGGATGATCTCGTGCAGCCGCTCGATCTGCATCCGCAGTTCGTCGGGCATGGGCGGGCGGTTGGCCTTGTACTCGGCATACAGGTCGTCGCGGAAGGTCTTGCCCGGAGCGTCGAACACCACGGCGAAATGCGTGGGCTGGTAATCGTTGCGCAACTTGCGCAGCATGTTCACCACACCGACGATAGCGCCAGTGGGCTGGCCCTGCGAATTGGTCAATGCCGGCAGCGCGTGGAAAGCCCGAAACAGATACGAAGACCCATCGACGAGAATCAAGGGGGGACGATTTTCCATGCGCGCAGGATACTATGTGTATCGACAATTTGGCGATTGGAACACGACATGCAGGACAATGCCCCGGGACAGGATACAAACATTACCCACAGGCGCACTGCCCCCTTGACACCTTTTCCGTCATCGTGCCACCCCTTTGAGATTGTGCATGCGAACTAGTGTTGTAGCAGCCATGCTCAGCACAAACTGAAAGCCCGGCCTTATCGCGCCCCACAAACTGGCTCTCGCGCAACCCACCAACCGTCTTGGCCCGGCCGAGGCATTCCTCAATGTCAGTCTTGGATTCTGCGTGTCCCGGCACCGCTCCTCTCCGTGGAAATCGACATCGGGATTACGGACTCCACCTCCAGGTGGATCCTCTTCATCCTTTGGTCGGTAGCTCTTGAGCGAGGCCTGCGCCTCGATCATCGTGCCATCCACGCTGAAGTATTCCCTGAACAGCAGGCCGCCCCGTTCGACCTGGCCGAACACCCGGGCAAAGAAGCGTCGTGCAATATCTCCTTCCAGTAGTCGACCTGTTCCATACAACTGAACTGGCGTTCGCTGCGAATAGTGCAGAATGCCATCAGCAGTTGGGCTCTCAGAAGCTTCTCCGGCGGAATCGACTCACGACCATGGTCGCAAACGCCGGTGTTATCCATGCGTGGCTGATGGTCGAGGCGGCAAAACGACCCCGTCACTCCCCAGTCCGAGCGGGTCCTGCAGCCACGCGACACCCCGGTACTACCGGACATCCTGGCCAACACCAGTGGTGTGTGCGTAAGCTGTTCCGAATAGGTGCAGAACATCCAGAACCGGCAATGAACCGAGGACAAAGTCAATCTCAGTCTCCACAACAAGATGTTGAAAGCGAGGTATTCGGCGCTGGAGCACGAGGCTCACCCCGACGATCTGTACGCCAACACCGCGCTGAGACTGACCATCGAGCAGGCAAACTGTGCCACACTGGAACGCAGCATCTTGCCCTGACAGCCCAAGACCACCATGCACATCCGCACCATCGCCCGCATCATCGGTTTCTTCTCACTCGGCTTTGGCCTGGTCCTGCTCGCTCCGCTGGCAGTCGCGGTCCTCTACGGCGAGCAGGAGGTCGGGCATTTTCTGCAGGCCATCGGCACCAGCCTGGGCGCCGGTCTCGTCTTCCTGCTGGTTGGAGGACGCGCACGCCACAACTTGAACAATCGCGACGGATTCCTGGTAGTCGCCCTGTTCTGGACCGGCGTGGGCAGCTTGGCCTCACTGCCCTTCGTGCTCAGCGCCCACCTCGGCCCCGTGGACGCATTGTTCGAAGCAGTCTCGGCATTCACTACCACCGGCGCTACGGTGATCAGCGGTCTCGACAAGCTGCCGCACTCCCTGCTGTTCTACCGTCAATTGCTCCAGTGGCTGGGCGGCATGGGCATGATTGTGCTCGCCATCGCGGTGCTGCCCATGCTGGGCATCGGTGGCATGCAGCTGTACAAGGCCGAAGCCCCGGGTCCATTCAAGGAAGAAAAGCTCACCCCCCGCCTGAGTCAGACCGCCCGTTATCTCTGGAGCTTCTACGTGGGCATGACCGGTGCCTGCGCCCTGGCCTACTGGCTGGCTGGCATGAGCGGATTCGACGCCATAGCACATGCCTTCTCCACCGTCTCCACTGGCGGCTTCTCGACCCACGACGCCAACCTGGGCTTCTTCGACAACCCGCTGATCGAGGGCATATCCATTCTGTTCATGACCCTGGGCGCGATCAACTTCAGCGTACACTATCTGGCATGGCGGCAACGCAACCCGCTCACCTACCTGGGTAACGTGGAAGTCCGCGCCTTCCTGCTGATCATTCTCGCAATGGTGTTGGTGATCAGTGGCTTTCTGCACTTCGCCGGGACCTACCCCGACTATGTCAGCGCCCTGCGCAACAGCATCTTCGAAGTGATATCAGTAATCACCAGCACCGGTTTCGGAACCGTGGATTTCTCACACTGGCCCAGCTTCGTGCCGGTGCTTCTGATCTTCATCAGCTTCATCGGCGGTTGTGGCGGGTCCACCGCCGGCGGCATGAAGGTAGTACGCATCGTACTGCTCACTCACCAAGGGTGGCGCGAGGTACGCCGTCTGATCCACCCACGCGCGCAACTACCGATCCGCGTGGGCAACCAAGTGATCTCGGCGCAGACGGTACAGGCGGTATGGGGCTTCATGGCAGCCTACGTCGTAAGCTTCGTGATCTTGATGCTGTTGATGATGGCCACCGGGTTGGACCAGGTCTCCGCCTTTTCGGCTATTGCCGCCACCATGAACAATCTGGGTCCCGGACTGGGAGAAGTGGCCACCAGCTTCAGCTCGGTATCCGAACCAAGCAAGCTGATCGCCGTGTTCGCCATGCTGCTTGGACGCCTCGAGATCTTCACCATCCTGGTGCTGATGACTCCCGAGTTCTGGCGCGCCTGACTCGATCCATCCAGAAGACCGGAGTAGTGTGGTGAAAACCATATCCACTTGTCGAGAAAACATGGCCCAAGGCATCGAAGACATTCATACCAGTAGGCAAAGGCCGCAGTCGGGACCAGGATGGGCCGATTGCAGGTACATGATGTCAGAGGAAGATGATGTCCACCGCGAACAGGCGTTCGACCTCGTGGATGCGGCGCTTGTCCATGAGGAACAGGATGACATGATCCTCGGATTCGATCACAGTGTCGTGGTGGGCGACAATGACCTCGTCACCACGAACGATAGCGCCGATATTGGTCCCCTTGGGCAACTTGATACCCTCGATCGTGCGACCGACCACACGTGAGGTCTTGTGATCGCCGTGTGCCACCGCCTCGATGGCCTCTGCCGCCCCCCTGCGCAGCGAATGCACCACAACCACGTCGCCACGTCGCACGTGGGTCAGCAGGGAACCGATAGTGGCGTGCTGCGGTGAGATCGCGATGTCGATCACGTCCGACTGCACCAGATCCACATACGCCGCCCGGTTGATCAGGGCCATCACCTTACGTGCCCCCAGGCGCTTGGCCAGCATCGCCGAGAGGATATTGGCCTCGTCGTCGTTGGTCACCGCGCAGAAAACATCGGTCTCCTCGATGTTCTCCTCGAGCAACAGGTTCTCGTCAGCGGCATCACCATGCAGCACGATAGTGTTGCGCAGGCTCTCGGCGACGTTCTCCACGCGCTCGGGGTCACGCTCGATCAGCTTCACCCGGAAATTGTTCTCCAGCGCCTGGGCGAGACGACGGCCAATATTGCCACCACCGACGAAGATCAGGCGACGAAATGGCTTTTCCGAGCGCCGCAGGGTCTTGAGCACCGCCTGGATATTCTGCGCCGCGGCGAGGAAGAACACCTCGTCGTCGGCCTCGATCACTGTGTTGCCCTGCGGCTCGATGGCCCGTCCCTTGCGATAGATGGCAGCAATACGCGCCTCACCACCCTTGAGCCATTCATTCAGGTCGCGGATCTCGTGGCCGACCAGTGGTCCGCCGTAGAAAGCGCGTACCGCCACCAAGCGCACCCGACCACCCGCAAAATCGAGCACCTGCAAGGCACCGGGGTGCTCGATCAGGCGCATGATGTAGTCGGTGACCAACTGCTCGGGACTGATCAGCACGTCGATGGACAGCGCCTCCTGCGAGAAAAGCGCCGGGTGCTTGATGTATTCCGGAGCACGCACTCGTGCTATCTTGCGTGGGGTGTGAAACAGGGTCCAGGCAGCCTGGCAGGCCACCATATTGACCTCGTCGCTGTTGGTCACCGCGATCAGCATGTCGGCATCGTCCGCGCCGGCCTGGGCGAGCACGCCGGGATGCGAGGCCAGTCCCTGCACAGTGCGGATGTCCAGGCGGTCGGCAAGATCGCACAGCAACTCGCCGTTCTGATCGACCACGGTGATGTCATTGGCCTCCGAGGCCAGATTGTGCGCCACCGAGGTACCCACCTGTCCGGCACCCAGAATGATAATCTTCATGCTCCCGTCCCCCACTTCAGGCCGGATTCCAGCTGCCGCCGGGATCAACGTCCCTTGATCTCGATACCACGATCGCGCAACTTGCGATACAGGTGGGTGCGCTCCATACCCACGATCTGTGCCATACGCGCGATATTGCCCCCGGCCTGTTCCAGGTGATACTCGAGATAGGCTTTCTCGAAGGCTTCACGCGCCTCGCGCAGTGGCTGATCGAGCACTACCCCGACAAACTGCGGCGCCACGCCATCCGGTTGCAACTGCCCCAACGTAGCCTTGACTTCTTCCAGGCTGACCTCGGGCTCGTGACCGAGAATCAGCACCCGCTGCACCAAATTGATCAACTCACGCACATTGCCTAGCCAGGCATGATTGCGCAGATAGTTCTGCGCCGCCACCGAGAAATACCGGTAAGGCAGCTTCTCGCGCAATACCAAGCGATCCACCGCCGAGGCCAGCAACAAGGGGATGTCCTCACGGCGCTCACGCAGCGGGGGCACGCGCAAGGGCACCACGTTGAGCTGGAAAAACAGATCCTTGCGGAACTTGCCGGCAGCCACTTTCTCGGCCAGATCATGCCGGGTGGCCGCTACCACCCGTGCGTCCAGGCGTACCGGCTCGGCACCACCGACGCGCAGAAAGGCACCAGTATCCAGCGCCGCCGCCAGTTGCGACTGGACATCCGGATCCATATCGGCCATCTCGTCGAGAAACAGGATACCGCCGGCAGCCTGCTCCAGACGGCCGTATTCGACACGCCCCCCCTGCTCGCGACCGAACAGTTCCAGTGCTGCTCCGCCTTGGGTGATGCCAGACACGCCTACATCCACGAAGGGACCATCACGGCGCGCGCTGTGTGCATGCAGGTAACGGGCAATGGTCTCGCGCCCACTCCCCGGCTCACCGGTGATCAGCACCCAGGTGTCGTGCTGGGCCACGCGCTTGACCTGCTCGCGCAGGCGCACCATGACCTGGCTGTTGCCCACCGGTTCGACCATGGTGATATCACGCGCACGAAACTGGATGTTCTCCTGGGCCAGGCGATGCGCCTCGAGTGCACGCTCCACGGTGAGCAGCAGCTTGGCCAGCGACAGCGGCTTCTCCAGGAAATCGTAGGCACCGAGGCGGGTGGCCTCGACCGCGGTCTCTACGGTGCCGTGCCCGGACATCATGATCACCGGGCAGGGCAGCTCGCCGGCCTCGGCCCACTCCTTGAGCAGGCTGATGCCGTCGACATCAGGCATCCAGATGTCCAGCAGGATCAGGTCGGGCCGGCGCTCGCGCAGCGCCTGGCGCGCCAGCTCGCCGTTCTCGGCGGTGGCCACCTGGTAACCCTCGTCCTGCAGGATCTCGCTGACCAGTTCGCGGATATCCGGCTCATCGTCCACGACCAGTATGTAAGGGGCGCTCATGACTTGCTGCCTCGCATTTTCGGTTTGGAAGAAGGCGTCACGGGCGGCTCGCCAACCCCGGCCGGGCGCAGGGGCAGCAGGAGGCTCACCCGGGCGCCGCCCTCGGGGCAGTTGTCGGCACGGATGCTGCCGCCGTGCTCGCCGATGATACGCTTGACGATGGCCAGGCCCAGACCCGTGCCCTTGTGCTTGCTGGTGACATAGGGCTCGAACACCTGGTCGATGATCGCGGGGTCGAACCCCGAACCCTCGTCTTCCACCCGCAGCTCCACCCAGCGGCGACCATTGCGCTCCAGCTCCCGGGTGGCAATCTGCACGGCGGCCTGGCCGTCGCCCGCCTCCTGCGCATTCTTCACCAGGTTGTGCAGTACCTGGCGCAGGCGCACCGGGTCACCCTCGATCACCGCACCGGGCGCGCCGGCGGTGAATTGCACACCATGACCGGCGCCATCGTAGAGATCCAGCACTTCGGCCACAAAGTCATCGAAGGCCAGGGAGCGCGGCTCCATGCGACAGGGACGGGCATAGTCGGAGAACTCGTTGACCATGGTCTTCAACGCCTCGACCTGCTGCACGATGGTCTTGGTCGCGCGTTCCAGCACGTCGGCCTGCTGCGGGCTCATCTGCTTCAGGTACTTGCGGCGCAGGCGCTCGGCCGCCAGCTGAATGGGGGTGAGCGGGTTCTTGATCTCGTGCGCCAGGCGACGGGCCACCTCACCCCAGGCAGCATCACGCTGCGCCTGCACCAGCTCGGTCACATCATCGAACACCAACACGTGGCCTCCACTCTCGCCTTCGTGCAGCTGCAGCCGGGAATACTGGCAGAGCAGCACCTGGCGACGGTCGTCGCGTTGCAGGCGGATCTCGATCTTGCCTTCCTGCTGGCCGCTCGCCAGCGCCTCGAGGGTGCGCTCCACAAAGGGCGTCAGGGTGGCGTCGATCTGCGCCATCTCACGCAGGTTGCGGCCCTCGATGTCCGCCGGCGGCACCTGCAGGATGGCCTCGGTGGCTGGGTTGGCGGTGCGCACCACGCCGCCCTCATCGAGCGCCATCACCCCCGAGGAGATGGCCCCCAGCACGGTCTCGAGATACTGGTGCTGCGCCGCCAGCTCGCGGCGGCTGGCCTCGGCGATATTGTGCGCCTGCGCCAGGCGACGGGTCATCTGGTTGAAGGAATCGACCAGAAAGGCCAGTTCGTCCTGCACCCGTGGCAACGGCACACGCACGTCGTAGTGCCCGGCAGCCACCGAGCGGGTGGCCTCGGCGATGTGCTTGATCGGGCGCACCAGCAGGCGCGAGGTATAGAACGCCGCCCAGGCGGCGGCGAACAGTCCCAGCAGCATGACCAGCGACAGGGTGAGTGCAAAACTGAACTTGATCGAGCCACGCAGGTAGGCACGTTCGCGGTAGGCCTCATAGGCAGCCTGCACGTGCCGGGTCAGCTCGCTGAGCTGCTCGGGCACCAGAAAGATGGCCTGCATCACCAGGTCGCGACCGCGCGGGTCCACCACCATCAGGCGCACCACCATCTGCCCGTCCTTGAGGGGCACCAGGCTGACGAAGTCCTTGCCAGCGCGCACCAGCTTGATCATGTGCACGGTGGACGGGCTGGGGGTGAGCACCTCGGGGTTCTGGTGACTGAGGCCCAGCACCTTGCCCTCGCGGGTGAACACCGATACTTCGAAGGCGCCGGCCGCCTCGCGCACGCCGCCCACATTCAGCGGGCCACCCTGTTCCGGCTCCTCGAGGGTGGCCAGCAGGTTGCGCGTCAGGCGCAGCATCTCGCGCTTGTGCAGGTCCAGCGAGACCTTGCTCAGCGCCAGAGCATCGTCCATGGCGCTGTCCACCTGCACGTCGAACCAGCCATCGATGCCCTTGGAGAGGAATTGCAGCGAATAGATGTAGACCACGCTTACCGGCACCAGGGCCAGCACCACGAACAGCACCACCAGGCGCAGGTTGAGACGCGCGCCGGCAGCCTGGCGACGGTAGTCCTGCAGCAGGGTCCAGAGGTTCCAGCCGACCAGGCCGACCAGGATCACCAGGCCGGAGACGGTGAACATCAACAGAGGGATGAACCAGGCATCCAGCGCCTCGGAACGCTGTACCGCACCACTCATGATGTGCAGCGCGGCCAGCAGCAGCACCACCAGCATGATGGTGGCGATCAGGTCGAGCCGGCGCTTGTGGCGATTCAGGGTCTGATCCGCCATTCCCATGCCTCCGCCGTCAGGTGCCACTCGGCGGAAAGATAGGCGCGCGGCCGCAGTGGCAGCGGCAGCGCCTCGATGTCCAGGTAGGCCTCGAGGCAGACCAGATATTCGCGGTCGAGGTCCAGCCGCGAGCGCTCGATGATCGCAAAGTCGCGGATTCTCCCCATGTAACGCAGGGCCGCCTCACGAGTGGCGAACACCTGCTTGTCGTCGTTCTCCAGATTGCGTACCTCGTACACTCCGGACAGCGGTCGGTGACGCAGCACGCTGTGCAGACGGTACTCCGCCACGTCCGGCTGCCAGATCCAGGCCTTGGTGTCGCGCATCTGCACGTGGGTGACGAAGGTCAGCGGCACCCCGTTCTCCAGTGCCTCGCTGACCGTGGAGGTAAGCTCGTGGCGGATCTGTGCGTCCAAATAGATACGATCATCCTCGCCCAGGGTGATGATGACCCGGCTGAAATCCAGGGCAGCGGCCAGCGAGAGACCAGACAACACCAGCAACACCATCCACAAGGGAAGACGCCATTCAGCCATCCTGCTTCTCCAGCAAGGCATAGTAAAAGCCGTCCATTGTCGATTCCCCGGGCAGGGTCTGCCACCCCGTCTCCCGCGCATGACCCCAGGTGTCCGGCAGCGGCAGGGACAGCGCTTCCGGGTGGGCGCGCAGAAACGCCGTCACCACCTGCTCGTTCTCCTGCGGCATCAGCGAACAGGTACAGTACAGCAACTTGCCCCCCGGGCACAGGCAGGGCCAGAGGGCCTCGAGCAGGCGCGCCTGGCGTACGGCCAGGGCCTCGATGTCCTCACGCCGCCGCAACAGGCGGATGTCCGGGTGGCGGCGCATCACCCCCGTGGCCGAGCAGGGCGCATCCAGCAGGATGCGGTCGAAAGGGTGCTCGTGCCAGGCCGGTGGCGACGCGCCGGCATCGGCTGCCTGCAGGGTTGCATGCCGGCCCAGGCGTTGCAGATTCTCGCGCACCCGCTCGAGACGGCGCGTATCCACGTCCACCGCCGTCAGATCGAGGTCGTCGACCAGCTCCAGCAGATGACCGGTCTTGCCGCCCGGTGCGGCACAGGCATCGAGCACGCGCTGACCAGGACGCGGGTCGAGCAGCCGGGCTGCGAGCTGTGCCCCAGCATCCTGCACCGAAACCAGTCCTTCGGCGAAACCGGGCAGTTGCTCGACCGGCAGGGGATGCTCCAGCACCACCGCATCTGGCACCACCTCGAGCGCAGCAGCATCAATACCGGACTCACACAACTGCACCAGGTAACGCTCGCGCGGCAGGCGCCGGGTGTCCAGGCGAAGGGTCATGGGCGCACGTTGTTGCAGGGCATCGAGAATAGCCCCATGCGTTCCCGGCCAGGCCTGGGCCAGAGAGCGCACGAACCACCTGGGCTGAGCGAAGCGTAGCGACAGGTCCTCCGAGAGCATGGCGTGCAAAGAAGCTTGCGGGTCGGCCAACTCGCGCTGGATGCCGCGCAACACACCGTTGACCAGCTTCACCGCCCAACTCTGTCCGGCCCGACGCGTCGCCTCGACCACGCTGGCCACCGCGGCATGAGGGGGCATGCGGGTATGCATCAGCTGGTAGACCCCGAGCAACATCAGCAGCTGGACCTCCCGATCGCGCACGCGAAGCGGCTTGCGCAAGCATGAAGCAACCAGTGCATACAACTGCCGGTGCCAGCGGCAAAGTCCATAGCTGAGTTCGCGCACCAAGGCTTTGTCGCGTCCGCCCAGCCCCGACACGGGGAGTGCCAACACCTCGTCGAGCGAGCGACCATCAAGCACGGCGGCCAGATGGCGCACGGCGAGCAGACGCGGATCAGAGATACTCACGGGTTGCCGAGCAGCATGCCCTGGATGGGGTGGGCATTGGTGAAGTCCTGTGCACTCATGGCGCGCTTGCCCGGCAGTTGCAGCTCGGTGATGCGCAGCAGGCCGTCACCGGTGGACACGTCGATGCCATCGCGCCCGGCAGCCGTCACCCTGCCCGGCTCGCCAGTCTCTCCGGGCAGAGCCCAGGCATCCCAGATGCGCAGGTTGGCGTCCTCGTAACGGGTCTGCGCCACTGGCCAGGGATTGAAGGCGCGTACCTGGCGCTCGATTGCCTCGGCCGACCGGGTCCAGTCGATCCAGGCCTCCTGCTTGCTCAGCTTGTGTGCATAGGTGGCTTGGGCATCGTCCTGGTGCCGGGGCTGCAGGGAACCATCGGCAATACCCGACAGGGCCTTCATCAGGGCGGTTGCTCCCAGTTCCGAGAGGCGGTCGTGCAGGCTGCCACCGGTCTCGTCCTCGGCGATGGGGGTGCGCTCAATCAGGTACACAGGCCCGGTATCCAAACCCTCGTCCATCTGTATTATCGAGACCCCGGTCTCGGCATCGCCGGCCTTGATCGCGCGCTGGATGGGCGCTGCTCCGCGCCAATGCGGCAGGATGGAAGCATGGATGTTGACACACCCCTGACGCGGAACGGCCAGCACCGTGGGCGGCAGCAACAGGCCATAGGCGACCACTACCATCAGATCGGGCCGATATGCTGTCAGTGCCGCCACACTGCCGGGGTCACGAAAGTTCACCGGCTGCTCCACAGGCACACCCACCTCCAGCGCGACTTCCTTGACGGAGCTGGCAACCAGCTTGCGACCTCGGCCTGCCGGGCGATCGGGCTGGGTGTAGATCGCAACCACCTCGTGCGAGGATCCCAGCAGGGCGCGCAGGGGCGGCACCGAAAAATCAGGGGTACCGGCAAACACGATTCGCAACGATGTCGTCATGGCAAATGCAGGAACCGGGTCACAAAGCGTGAATGAAAGATCGTCTAAGCTGGCCGGGATATCTCAAATGGCAGTGCCGGCCGAGGCAGGAGTACTCGCCTGGCGTGCATCCTTCTTCTCCAGCTTCTTGCGGATGCGCTGGCGTTTGAGGCTGGAGAGATAGTCCACAAACAACTTGCCATTGAGGTGATCGATCTCGTGCTGTATACAGATCGCCAACCGGCCCTCGGCCTCGCTCTCAAACGGCCGGCCCTCGCGATCCAGAGCGCAGAAGCGGATATGGCTGGCACGCTGGACCTTCTCGTAGACACCAGGCACCGACAGACAGCCCTCGCTTTCGTTAATCTCCCCGAATCCGTCACGCTCGAGGATCTCGGGATTGATCAGCACCAACGGCTGGTCACGTTCATCTGAAAGGTCGATGGTCACCACACTCAACGGCACATCCACCTGGATGGCCGCCAGGCCGATACCAGATGCGGCATACATGGTTTCAAGCATGTCGTCCACCAACCGTCGCACCTTGTCATCGCCGACTTGCGTCACCGGCCTGGCCTTGTTGCGCAGGCGTGGGTCAGGAAAATGCAGAATGTCGAGAATCGCCATGAACCCATCCACGTTCTAGCCTGAAAATTTCAAAAACTGTCGCCAGACCGCTGTATTGCGCCAGACCTTCGAGGCATGTGCCCAATCCGGCGGCCGGACAATGAGGCCAGATGATACCCTAATATTCACGCATTCGACCGACAGGAACCGGGGATAACGTCAAGGGAATCCCATGAAGAGAGCCAGCCAGTTCATCCTCTGTACCGTCATCCTGCTGGTGTTCGCCCTGCTCGCCGCCGGCTCCACGAGCTTCGCCGGGGAACTGCTGCATACCAACCATCCGACCCACTACGTGGTAAAGGAGGGCGACACCCTCTGGGATATCTCCGCTCGGTTCCTGAACAGCCCTTGGCGTTGGCCGGAAATCTGGTATATCAATCCGCAGGTCGCCAACCCGCACCCGATCTACCCTGGCGACCGCCTAGACCTGGTCCACATCGACGGCAAGCCCCGGCTGATACTCAATCGCGGCCAAGTCCGACTGTCACCGCACGTGCGCTCCCACCCCTGGGACCGCGCCATTCCCACCATCCCCATCGGCAACATCGCGCCCTTCCTGACCCGTCCCTACGTGCTCGACAGGGGCCGGGCCAACAGCACCCCCTATCTGGTCAGCTTCGGCAACGACCACATCATGGGCAGCACCGGGATACGGGCCTATGTGCGCTCGCTCGCCAGATCGGGCGGCAAGTATCACGTGGTGCGCCCCGGCAACCCCTACCGCGATGCGGATACCGGCGAGATCCTGGGATACGAAGCGCTCCATATCGGTACCGTCGAGGCCCTGCGTGCCGGCGACCCGGCCACGGTATTCTTCAACAGCTCCGGGCGCGAGGCGGTCATCGGCGATCGCCTGCTCCCCGTCAACGAGGAAACAGCATGGACCAACTTCGTACCACACCATTCCAGGTGTGACGTGCAAGGTTCGATCATCAGCGTGATGAACGGGGTGGCACAGATCGGTCAGTACAATGTGGTGACCATCGACCGTGGCGCACAGGACGGCCTGGAGGCCGGGCACGTGCTGCGCATCGACCAGAAGGGCGGGACCATCCGCGACGTGGTCACCCCCGATTCCAGCAACACGGTACGCCTGCCCGACGAAAAGGCCGGCCTGCTCATGGTGTTCCGCACCTTCGACCGTGTGAGCTTCGGCTTGGTACTCAACGCCATTCGCCCGATCCATATCCACGACCGCGTCCGCACACCCTGAGGCCCCGGTAGAGCAGACCTCGCAACCCGGTATGATCCACGACATGAATACCGTGAAACCCTCCGAAGAGGCACTGCTGGCCTGGCTCACCCTGCTGCACGCCCCCGGCGTGGGACCGCGCGGCCTGTGGCCGCTTCTGCAACGCTGCCCCGATCCCGCAGCCCTGCTGGACGCCCCGCCACCCGACACCCCGGAGAAGATCCGCAAGGCTCTGGGTGAGACCGACCGGAAGCGCGCCAGACGCGACCTCGACTGGTTGCACGAGAGCGGCAACCTGGCCCTGCCCTGCACCGACCCGGATTACCCTGAGCTACTGCGCGAGCTGCCCGACCCACCGATCCTGCTGTTCCTGCGCGGCGATACCCGACTGCTGGGAAGACAACAGATCGCCATCGTCGGCAGCCGCCACGCCAGCCGCGGCGGGCTGAACAACGCCCGCGCCTTCGCCCACCACTTGGCCGGCGAAGGCTTTCTCATCACCAGCGGTCTGGCCTCCGGCATCGACGGCGCCGCCCACGAGGGCGCACTGGACAGTGGCCACACCCTGGCGGTACTCGGCACTGGACTGGATCGGGTCTTCCCCGCGCAACACCGCGAACTGGCCCATCGCATCGCGGAACAAGGACTGCTGGTGAGTGAGTTTCCGCCTGGCACACCCCCGCTGCCCGGTAACTTTCCACGGCGCAACCGCATCATCGCCGGATTGACACTCGGAACGCTGGTAGTCGAGGCTGCCCTGAAGAGCGGTTCGCTAATCACCGCGCGCCTTGCCGCCGAACTGGGACGCGAGGTATTCGCCATCCCCGGCTCCATCCACAACCCTCAGGCGCGCGGCTGCCACGCCATCATCCGCGAGGGAGCCAAGCTGGTCGAGACCGGCGAACACGTCATCGAGGAACTGCTCTCGCTGCTCCTGTTCGACCCGCTTGCCACACGCCCGGCCAAGGAACCGCCAGCCGAAACGGCAGCTCCCGATCCCGATCACGCCGAACTGCTCGAACTGATGGACTTCGACCCGGTCAGCAGCGACTGGCTGGTGGCCAACAGCCGCTTTTCCGCCGCGGAAATCTCCTCCATGCTGCTGTTGCTGGAATTGCAGGGTCATGTATCATCCGGACCAGGTGGATTGTTCACTCGACTGGGAAAATCACTATCGTGAACCCGTATCCCGCCTCGACCGGCCATCCACCGGGATCCTGCCCGCACCCTCCCTGTCCAGGAAGACTGCCGTGACTGAAAACCTCATCGACGTCCTCATCTACATCTATGAGAACTACATGGACAGCGAAGAGTCCGTGCCCGTGGATCAGATCCTCCTCGAGGAAGAACTGCTGCAGGCAGGCTTCCAGCAGGGCGAGGTGCGCAAGGCTTTCAACTGGCTGGACGAACTGGCCTGGCGCCAGGGAAGCTTGGTCGAATACGGCGCTGTCCGCCCCGGCCGCAGCATGCGCATCTTCAATCCCAAGGAGCAGCAGAAGATGGACCTCGAGATCCAGGGCCTGCTGCTCAGCCTGGAACAAAGCGGCATCCTCGATCCAATGAGCCGTGAACTGGTGATCGAACGCTGCATGGCCATCGAGACCGAAGAACTCACACCCGAAGACGTAAAATGGGTGGTGCTGCTGGTGCTACTCAACCAGCCGGGGCAGGAGAATGCCTTCGCCCTGATGGAGGAACTGGTCTACAACGGCGAGCCACCTCACCTGCATTGACGGACCCTCCCGCATCACTGCCGACTTGACGCCCGCTCGCCGCGGGAGATATTCGGTAAAAATCAAGAAACCGCCGGGCGCTCCTCGCCCTTCCTGGAGAACAGACCAAATCCCATGAACCTCATTGTCGTAGAGTCGCCGGCCAAGGCGAAAACAATCAAAAAATACCTGGGAAAGGACTTCGATGTCCTCGCCTCCTATGGCCATGTGCGCGACCTGGTGCCCAAGGAAGGCGCGGTCGATCCCGAGCACAACTTCGCCATGAAGTACCAAGTCATCGACCGCAATGACAAGCACGTCAAGGCCATCACCCAGAAGCTCAAGAACGCCGACGCCCTCTACCTGGCCACCGACCCCGACCGCGAAGGCGAGGCCATCTCCTGGCATCTCTACGAACTGCTCAAGAACCGCAAGGTCATCAAGGACAAGCCGGTGCATCGGGTGGTGTTCAACGAGATCACCAAAAAGGCGGTACGGGACGCCGTGGCGCATCCGCGCAAACTGTCCATGGACCTGGTCAACGCCCAGCAAGCGCGCCGCGCCATGGACTATCTGGTGGGCTTCAACCTCTCACCCCTGCTGTGGAAGAAGGTGCGCCGCGGCCTGTCCGCCGGCCGCGTGCAAAGCCCGGCGCTGCGCATGATATGCGAGCGTGAAGACGAGATCGAGGCCTTCGTCTCGCGCGAATACTGGACCATCGAGGCCGACTGCGCCAAGGACGGGCAGGCCTTCAGCGCCAAACTGAACCGCTACCAGGGCGAAAAGCTCGAACAATTCAGCATCACCGACGAGACGCACACACACGAGATCGAACAGACTCTGCTCGCCGCCGCCAACGGCCGACTGCAGGTGCTCAAGGTCGAGAAAAAGCAACGCCGACGCAACCCGGCAGCCCCCTTCACCACGTCGACTCTGCAACAAGAGGCCTCACGCAAGCTCGGCTTCGGTACCCAGCGCACCATGCGCATCGCCCAGCAACTGTACGAGGGCGTGGACATCGGCACAGGCAGCGTAGGCCTGATCACCTACATGCGGACCGACTCGGTAAACCTCGCCGAGGAGGCGGTCACCGAGTTGCGCGAGTTCATCGCCGAGCACTACGGAAAGGGCGACCTTCCCAAACAGCCACGGGCGTTCAAGACCAAGGCCAAGAACGCCCAGGAGGCACACGAGGCCATTCGCCCGACCTCCATCCGCAACACTCCCGAGCAAATGGCCAGATACATCGACCGCAACCAGCTCAAGCTCTACACCCTGATCTGGAAGCGCGCCCTGGCCTGCCAGATGATCCACGCCACCATCGACACCGTGGCTGCCGACCTCGGAGCGGGCGAAGGCAACGTCTTCCGCGCCACCGGATCGACCATCGCCAGACCGGGCTTCATGAAAATCTACATGGAAGGCCGTGACGACACCAAGAGTGAAGACGACGAGAAGCTGCTGCCTCCACTGATCGAGGGAAAGATGGTCACGCTGACCGCCATCCGTCCCGAGCAGCATTTCACCGAGCCACCACCACGCTACACCGAGGCCAGTCTGGTCAAGGCGCTGGAGGAATATGGTATTGGCCGACCCTCGACCTATGCCTCCATCATCTCGACCCTGCAGGACCGTGGCTACGTCGAACTGGAGAAAAAACGTTTCCATCCCACCGACGTCAGCCGGGTGGTCAACAAGTTCCTCACCAACTACTTCACCCAGTACGTCGATTATGACTTCACTGCACGGCTCGAGGACGAACTCGACGCAGTGGCGCGCGGAGAGGAAGAATGGATCCCTCTGCTGGAAAAGTTCTGGAAACCCTTCAAGACACGCACCGAGGACACCGAGAAGAACGTCAAGCGCTCAGACGTCACCCAGGAGAAACTTGACGAGGCCTGCCCCAAGTGCGGCAACCCGCTGTCCATCCGCCTGGGGCGCAACGGCCGCTTCATTGGTTGCACCAGCTATCCCGAGTGTGACTAC
This sequence comes from Gammaproteobacteria bacterium, assembly GCA_024510845.1. GTDB lineage: Bacteria > Pseudomonadota > Gammaproteobacteria > Chromatiales > Chromatiaceae > MONJU. The sequence goes on along the minus strand of JANEMA010000003.1, from coordinate 18,884 downwards.
ACGCGCAACCTGGACGACGATGCATCAGCCCCGCTGGAACCCGAAAAAGTCGGACGCATCTGCCCCGAATGCGGCAAGGACCTGGTCATCAAACAGGGCCGCTACGGCAAGTTCATCGGCTGTTCTGGCTATCCCGGGTGCCGTCACATCGAACCGATGGAAAAGCCGAAGGACACAGGGGTACGCTGCCCGAAATGCGGCAAGGGCACTCTGATGCAGCGCAAGTCGCGACGCGGCAAGACATTCTATTCCTGCTCCACCTATCCCAAGTGCGACTATGCGGTGTGGAACCAGCCGATCGCCGGGCCCTGTCCGCAGTGCGGCTGGCCAGTGCTCACCATCAAGACCACCAAGCGGCGTGGCACCGAGAAGGTTTGTCCGCAGCAGGACTGCTCCTTCGCCGAACCCTACACCCCACCGGAAGGCACCATGCCGGTAGGGGGTGATGGCCAGGACTGAGGCGTGACCTCGACCTTCCGCCTGCACCGGGCCGCGCGGCTGATCCGCCAGGGCGGCGTGGTTGCCCTGCCCACCGAGGCAGTCTGGGGCCTGAGCTGCGACCCGCTGAACCCGCGCGCGGTCGCCCGCCTGCTGGCGATCAAGCAGCGCCCGGTGCACAAGGGCCTGATCCTGGTCGCTGCCGATATCGCCCAGCTCGCCCCCTTCGCACGCATTGAGGACCCGGTCTGCGCCGTGGTGCGGGCTACCTGGCCAGGCCCGCACACCTGGCTGCTGCCCGCGCGCGAGGCCCTGCCCGACTGGCTCTCCGGGGGCAGGGACCGCGTGGCCTGCCGGGTCACCAGCCACCCGCTGCTCGCCACCCTGTGCCGCACGGTCGGCAGCGCCCTGGTCTCCACCAGTGCCAACCGCACCGGGTTGCCGCCGGCACGCAGCACCCTGCAGGTACGCAGGCGCTGTCCCGGCACCGACCTGCTGCTGCATGGTCGGTCAAGCGGCCTGCAACACCCCACCCCCATCCATGACGCGCGCAGCGGCGAGGTGCTGCGCGCCAGCTGAACGACGAGGAACGCCATGAGCAACATCCCCGATACCGATACCGTCAGACACTATCTGCTGGCCCTGCAGGACCGCATCTGTGACGCCCTGACCGAGGTCGATGGTCAGGCCTTCCGTGAGGACGCATGGGAACGCGAACAGGGCGGCGGCGGACGCTCGCGTGTGCTTGAGGAAGGCGAGGTGTTCGAGAAGGCAGGGGTCAATTTCTCACATGTCTTCGGTGACGGCCTGCCACCCTCGGCCACCGCCGCACGCCCCGAGCTGGAAGGACGCCGCTTTCAGGCGATGGGCGTGTCGCTGGTGATCCACCCACGTAACCCACACGTACCCACCTCACACGCCAACGTACGCTTTTTCATCGCCGAAAAGGACGGTGCCGAGCCGGTCTGGTGGTTCGGCGGCGGATTCGATCTCACTCCGTACTATGGCAACCGCGAGGACGTGATCCACTGGCACCGTACCGCACGCACTGCCTGTGATCCCTTCGGTCCGGACATCTATGAAAAATATAAGCGGTGGTGCGACAAGTATTTCTACCTGAAGCACCGCAATGAGCCACGCGGCGTGGGCGGCCTGTTCTTCGACGACCTCAACAGCCCCGACTTCGAGACCACCTTCGCCTTCATGCGCAGCGTGGGCGACCACTATATCCCGGCCTACCGGCCCATCGTCGAACGCCGCAAGGACCTGCCCTGGAGCGACCATGAACGCGAATTCCAGCTCTTCCGGCGCGGTCGCTACGTGGAATTCAACCTGGTCTATGACCGCGGCACCCTGTTCGGGCTGCAGACCGGCGGCCGCACCGAGTCCATCCTGATGTCACTGCCGCCGCTGGTGAGCTGGAAATACGACTGGCATCCCGAGCCCGGCTCGCCCGAAGCCGAGCTCCACGAGGTCTATCTCAAGCCGCATGACTGGCTCGCGGAGAATGCCGACTGAGCCTTGGTTCCCGGGATGTACCAGGGCCTTCTCGACGCATCCACTGGTCGTACAGCAACAGATTCAGCCTGTCGATCACCTCGGCCCAGTCGGCATACCCGGACAACTCTTCGCTCAAAAAAGCCACCCACGTCGGGCCCCAGAACAGCACCGCCTCGATCACCTGATCGGACACCAGCCGACGGTTCGGAAACAAAACGGCCCATCCCTTCTTCGACTGCCAGACAGACCGGGTTGACGAAACAGGCTGGCCAGAACGGGGAGCAGTCCGACCGGGAAATCGATCTTGGCAAACGCCGGAGGAAAATCGTAGAGCAAACAGAAACCTTCTGTTACCCGGCGCCAGAGCCTGGCCACCACTGTTAAAGGAACAGGGTCCTCGCGATCAGGCAGGTTGCAAATACTGATCCAGCCAGTCGTGGATCCAGTTGGCGGGGCGGGTGCCGCTGAAGCGGGCGGCCTCCTCGCCGTTACGGAACAGGATCACGGTGGGAAAGCCGCGCAGGCGATAACGCCCCGCCAGCTTCATGTTGTCGCCTTCGTCCACCTCGACCTTGGCCAGGCGCACCTCGCCATCGAGATCCGCGACCACCCGGCCGATGTGCGGAGTCAGGGCGTGGCAGGGCGCGCACCAGTCGGCCCAGAAATCCACCAACACGGGCCCTTCATGGCTGGCCTGCAACACGGTCTGGTCGAAATTGGCCTGGTCGGTCTCGAAGATATCTCCATGTAACATGCGACTTGCCTGTTTCTGCCGAATCTCAGTGCACGAAGGTCCTGAACCGTCGCTGCCATGGCCTCGATCACCCTGCCCTCGATCTCGAGGATCACAGGCAGCGCCGCACTGCCTTGGGCATGGACGCCCGGCCGCGAAAAACCGATGATGATGGTCCCATTCTTGTGGATGACCGACAGGCGCAGGGACACAACGCCAACATGTCGGTACGAGATTGCTCACTTGGTTGGCATACCAAGCATTGCACGCCACCAAGCTGCATAGGTACTCAAGCCGTTGTGATTGTAGTCCTCGCCCAGGCGTTCTGCCATACCCGCGAGGGTGCCACCGATGTCCGCCTCGAAGACCACGAACAGGCGGCATGCCTCCAACTCGCGGTAGAGGGTCCGGTAGACATCGCCGACATCGACAGCAATACGTACTCGATGCAAGGACGAGGATGCGACCCGGGCAGCCAACGTCAGTAGCAAGGGGCTCAGCCATCGGATTGTGGGATTCATCGGTTTTTTCCGTTCGGAGACACAGATTATAGAGGACCTGCGAACAGACCATGAAACGCGATCTCGCCGGCGGAACGGGTTTCTTCACACAGCGCCGGATCCATGACAGCTGGCTGCCAGATTCGACGAGCACGGCAAGCCGACCCAATCTCCGGCGTGATCCACCTCGGCCCGACCCTGTCCGAAAATCATTGGCTTTGTCCTGAGCACTCCGAACCATGTAGGATGGCAGCATCTAGTCGACATTCGACCGGGTATCTGTCGTTACTGTTGCAAGCACCATGACCGAAACCATTCGTATCGCCACCCGAAAGTCACCACTCGCCCTGTGGCAGGCCGAACATGTCGCCGACGCCCTGCGTACCGCACACCCCGACCTGCACATCGAGATCTTGGGCATGAGCACCCAGGGCGACAAGCTCCTCGACACTCCGCTGGCCAAGATCGGCGGCAAGGGGCTGTTCGTCAAGGAACTGGAGGCGCGAATGTTGGCCGGTGATGCCGATATCGCCGTTCATTCCATGAAGGACGTGCCGGTGGAACTGCCGCAGGGCTTGCACCTGCCGGTGATCATGCAGCGCGAGGATCCACGTGATGCCTTCGTGAGCAATCACTACGCCCGCCTCGACGAACTACCCGAAGGCTCGGTTGTGGGTACCTCCAGCCTGCGCCGCCAGTGCCAGCTCACCGACCGCCGCCCCGACCTGCAGATCAAACCCCTGCGCGGCAACGTCAATACCCGCCTGCGCAAGCTAGACGAAGGTGAGTACAACGCAGTGATCCTCGCCGCCGCCGGCTTGATCCGCCTGGGCTTCGGCGAGCGCATCCGCACCACCCTCGACCCGGCCGACAGCCTGCCGGCCATCGGCCAGGGCGCGGTGGGCATCGAGTGCCGCAGCGACGATGCACGGGTCAATGCCCTGATTGCCCCCCTGCACCACACCGACACCACCGACCGGGTGCACGCCGAGCGGGCTTTCAACGCGCGCCTCGAGGGCGGCTGCCAGGTACCCATCGGCGGCCACGCGGTGCTCAAGGGCGACCAGCTCTGGCTGCGTGGCCTGGTGGGCAAAGTCGACGGCAGTGAGATCATCCGCGGCGAGATCCACGGCCCGCGCGAGCAGGCCGAAGCGCTGGGCGTGGCGCTGGCCGAGGAACTGCTGGCACGCGGCGCGCGCGAGATCCTGCAGGCCCTCTACGACCAGGCATGAGTGACACTGCCCCCTGCGACCTGGGCGGACTGAGCGTACTGGTCACCCGCCCTGCCGAACAGGCCACCGAGTTCGCCGAACAGGTGGCCGCAGCTCGCGGGCGTCCGGTGACCTTTCCCGTGCTCGAAATCCTGGGCCCCGCCGACAAGCACGCGGTGCGCCGCCAGCTCGCCGACCTGGCGCACGTGGACCTGCTGGTCTTCGTCAGCGCCAACGCGGTGCGCTGCGCCTTTCCGCAGATGCCCGACCACATCCCGCTGGACCTGCGCGTCGCCGCCGTCGGCCGCGCCACCGCGCGCGCCCTCGAGGCCGTCGGCCTCGATCCCACCGCGGTACCCGAATCGCGCTTCGACAGCGAAGGCCTGCTGGCCCTGCCCTCGCTGCAGGATGTCGCCGGCTGGCGCATCTTCATCGTGCGCGGCGACGGCGGGCGTGAGCTGCTGCGAGAGACCCTCGAGGTGCGTGGTGCGCATGTGGAATACGTCGAGGCCTATCGCCGGCGCATCCCGCAACGTAACCCGGCCAACCTGATTCGCAACTGGGACAGCCTGATCGATGCGGTGACCGTGACCAGCGTGCAGATCCTCGACAACCTGTTCACCCTGCTCGGCGAGGAGGGCACGCCCCTGCTGCACCGCACCCCGCTGGTGGCATCCGGCCGACGGGTGGCCGAACACGCCGCCGTGCGCGACTGCGAGCGGGTGATCGTGGCACGCTCGGCAATGGATGCCGACATGCTCGCCGCGCTGTGCCAACTGGCCTGACGCCTGGCGACGACAAGACGCCGTTGACCGGGTTTGTTAGGCTTCGGCAAAACCACTTTCCATTCACTATGCAGGCCATGATCGACGACAAGGAAGAAAAACCCGGGGTGGTGATCGACGTCACCCCCGAGCCCGAACCGGCGGAGAGCGTGACCGCCGACGGTCAGAGCGGCGGCGAGACGCCAGATACCGCCCCGGCGAAACGCAATGGTCAGGCCCTGCCTCTGATCGTGGCCGGCCTGTCACTGGTACTGGCGATCGCTGCCATCGGTTTCGCCTATCGCCACACCCGCCAGGCGGCAGACGACCTGGAGCGCCTGAACCGCAGCGTGGAGCAGACCCTGGCCCAGCAGCGCGCACTGGAACAGCGGCTCACCGAGGCACGGCGCGCGGTCGCCGAGCAAGCCAAGCGCCTGACTGCCCAGCAGCGCAAGCTAGAGGCCCAGGAACAGCACATCACCGAGGCCCGGCAACAGTTCACCGAACAGAACCGGCACCTCGACAGTGAACGTGAACAGATGCAACAGCGCGAGGCCGAGCTGCGCGCCGCAGTGGCCGACGTGCACAAGCGAGTGGGCGCCTCCGGCACCCAGTGGATGGTCGCCGAAGCCGAGTACCTGCTGCACCTGGCCAACGAACGCCTCAACCTGGCACGCGACACCCGTACCGCGCGCGCCGCTCTGCAGTTGGCCGACCAGCGCCTGCGCGATACCGGAGATCCGGGCTGGAACCCGGTGCGCGAACAGATTGCGCATGACATCGCCACGTTCGACACCGTCGAACAAGCCGACATCGACGGTATCTCGGCTCGCCTGGCGGCACTGACTGAGAAGGTCCCCCGACTACGCTTGGCACACGTCACTCGGGACGGGGAACCGCGCAAGCCTTCCGGGACAGAGACCACAGGCGCCCCACGCGAACAACGCACATGGCAGACCCTGATCGACGACCTCTGGATTGGTTTCAAGCAGGCGGTGCGCATCCGCCGCAACGACCAGCCAGTACTGGCCATGCTCCCGCCAGAGCAGCAATACTTTCTGTACGAAAACCTGCGCCTGCGCCTCGAGGCCGCTCGCCTGGCAGCCGTACGGAGTGACGAACGGCTCTACCACGACAACCTGAATACCGTGACACGCTGGCTGAGCAGCTATTTCGATCCGAACGACGAGCACACCCGCGCCCTGCGTGACGCGGTGCGCGAACTCGACCGGGTGAAGATCCGCCCGCCGCTGCCCGAGATCAGTGCCTCGCTGGCGGCGCTGCGCGCCCGCCTCAAGCTGCTCACCGATCTCGGCCGGCCGATCGCGCCCGAAACACCGGCCACGGAGCGCAGGCCATGAGCCGCCTGCTCAAGTTCTGGCTGGTGATGCTGGCCGGTGCCGCGGTCGGTGTGGTGGTCAGCCACGACAGCGGCCATGTACTGATCTCGGTCGGCCACTGGACCATCGAGATGAGCCTGGCCCTGCTGGTACTGCTGATCGTGCTCCTATTCGGTGGCCTGTACTTCCTGATCCGCCTGGCAGTGCGCACCCGCCGCCTGCCGCGTGACCTGCGCACCTGGAAGCAGCAGCGCGGCATGCACAAGGCTCGGGAGGCCATGACCCGCGGTCTGCTGGAGATGTCCGAGGGCAACTGGCGTGCTGCAGAGCGCCGCCTGGTGCGCTATGCCGACCGATCCGAGACCCCGCTGCTCAACTACCTGGCTGCCGCTCGCGCCGCCCAGCTGCAGGGCGCACACGATCGCCGCGACGCCTATATCCGCCGTGCCCACGAACACATGCCTTCGGCGGACGTGGCTGTCAGCCTCACCCAGGCCGAACTGCAACTGGCCGACCAGCAACTCGAACAGGCGCTGGCCACCCTGCGTCGCCTGCGCCAGATGGCGCCGTGTCATACTTACGTGTTACGCCTGCTACACCGCCTCTACGAACAACTGGGCGACTGGGAACACCTGCTCGAGCTGATCCCCGAATTACAGCGTAGAAAAGTGATACCTGCCAGGGAGCTGCGAGCACTCGAGATCAAAACCCATCGCAAACTGCTGGAGAACGCCTTTCTGAGCAAGGATCCAAAAGACCTCGACCGCTCCTGGACCACGGTGCCCAAAACGATCCGCAACGAACCCCGCCTAGCCGGCGACTATGCCGGTCACCTGCAGGAGCGCGGTCGTGACGAAGAGGCCGAACGCCTGTTGCGCGAAGCGCTCAAGCTGAGCTGGGACCCGCACCTGGTCGAGATCTACGGCCTGCTCGACTGCCCGAAGCCCGGTCGGCAGCTCGCGCGCCTGGAGAAATTCCTCAAGGACCACCCGGACGACCCGGTACTGCTGCTCACCTTGAGTCGGCTGAGCATGCGTGCCCAACTCTGGGGAAAGGCACGCGCTTATCTCGAGGCCAGCGTGGCACACAACGGCCCCATCGACGCCTACCGCGAGCTGGCACGCCTGCTCGAACACATGGGCGAGGAGGCCGAGGCACTGCAGATCTATCGCAAGGCGCTCACTCACGGTGAGGAACTTCACCTCATCCCACTACCGGCCAACATCGGCCAGCCACAGGTCAACCGCCCAGTGCTCGAGGAGCCAGTCGAGCCACCTCGCACGCACGATACCGAAGAACCTGCCGGCAGTGCCGCCTGAGACCATGCAATACCGCGACCTGCGCGACTTCATGACAGAGCTGGAACGGCGTGGTCAGCTGCAACGCATCACCACCGAGGTCGATCCACATCTGGAGATGACCGAGATCTGCGACCGGGTGCTGCGCACAGGTGGACCCGCCATCCTGTTCGAGAACCCCAAGGGCCACGAGATCCCGGTGCTGGCTAACCTGTTCGGCACCCCGGAGCGGGTGGCCTTGGGCATGGGCGAAGAGTCGGTCGGCGCACTGCGCAAGGTCGGCAGCCTGCTCGCGGCACTCAAGGAACCCGACCCGCCGAAGGGCATGAAAGACGCCTGGGACAAGCTGCCGATGTTCCGCAAGGTGCTGGACATGGCCCCCAGGCAGGTGAAGAGCGCGCCCTGTCAGAAGAGCATTCTGGAAGGTGATGACGTGGACCTGAGACGCATCCCGGTACAGACCTGCTGGCCAGAGGATGCCGGACCACTCATTACCTGGGGCCTGGTGGTCACTCGTGGGCCGCACAAACTGCGCCAGAACCTGGGCATCTACCGCATGCAGGTGATAGGCCACAACCGTGTGATCATGCGCTGGCTGACACACCGCGGGGGCGCCCTGGACTTCCACGACTGGCAGCAGGCCTACCCCGGCAAGCCCTTCCCGGTGAGCGTGGCCCTGGGCGCCGACCCCGCCACCATCCTCGGTGCGGTCACCCCTGTGCCCGACAGCCTCTCGGAATATGCCTTCGCCGGCCTGCTGCGCGGCAGCCGCACCGAGGTGACCAAAAGCATCGGCAACGACCTCCAGGTGCCGGCGCACGCCGAATTCGTGCTCGAGGGTGTTATCCACCCCGGCGACACTGCCCCCGAAGGCCCCTTTGGCGATCACACCGGCTATTACAACGAAGTGGATGAATTCCCGGTCTTCACCCTCTCGCGCATCACCCACCGAGAAAACCCCATCTACCACAGTACCTACACCGGTCGGCCACCCGACGAACCGGCCATCCTCGGGGTGGCGCTGAACGAGGTCTTCGTGCCCCTGCTGCAGAAACAATTTCCTGAGATCACTGACTTCTACCTGCCACCCGAGGGCTGCTCCTACCGCCTGGCGGCAGTGAGCATGAAGAAGCAGTATCCGGGGCATGCCAAGCGGGTGATGTTCGGTGTCTGGTCCTTCCTGCGCCAATTCATGTACACCAAGTTCGTGATCGTCACCGACGACGACGTGGACGTACGCGACTGGAAGGATGTCATCTGGGCCATGACCACGCGCATGGACCCGGTACGCGATACCCTATTGGTGGAAAACACCCCCATCGACTATCTCGACTTCGCCTCGCCGGTTTCTGGCCTGGGTGGAAAGATGGGCCTGGACGCTACCACCAAGTGGCCGGGTGAGACCGAGCGCGAGTGGGGGCGCCCCATCAGCATGAGCGATGAGGTCAAGGCGCGCATCGACGCATTGTGGGACGAACTGGAACTGGACCGCTCCCCCTGACAGACCGGCCTCATTTCTGCCGCAGATAGATGCGGACCGATCGGCTGCTCCGGATACCAAAGTTGATCAGCATCGCGGAATCCATATCACTTGTTCCGCTCCAGTCGTGTATCCTCGGCCAAGCTGTCGCTGTCACGCAAGCTGATCACGTCGAGGAAGAAATCGCCACCAACTCAGAATGCAAGGATTTCTGGGATCCCTGCGGACCGGCAGTCTGTTATTGCGGACGAAAATCCGGCGGAGTATCGGCACCCTCGCCGAAGAAGTACTTCTCCATCTGCTCCTCCAGGAACTGGCGTGCCTTGGGATCGATGGAGCTGAGGCGGTACTCGTTGATCAGCATGGTCTGGTGCCGCAACCATTCCTGCCAAGCCGGCTTGGAGACATTATCGAAGATACGCTTGCCCAGCTCGCCCGGGTAGGACTGACGGTCGAGGCCCTCGGCCTCGCGCTTGAGTTTCACACAGTTGACAACTCGACCCACGGTGTTTCCCCTGTCTCTGGTTGTTCGATCTCGCACAGCAGGCGGGCAACCGGCGCTGCCAACCCCAGCGCCGCCAGCTCACGGAAATGGTACCAGCGCAGTCTATCGCCATCGGCCACCCGGCATCCCACTTTCTCGAGGCGGATTTCACGCGGCAAGATCTCGAGCTGAAAATGACTGAAAGTGTGGTGCCGTGACGGCAGTACACGGACCGCTTTGATCGGACGATGACCCTGCTCCCGGCACCAAACCAGGAAATCGGCATCCGCCGCCAGCTCGGGCAGACCCCAGAGACCACCCCAGATCCCCTCCGCAGGACGCCGCTCCAGCAGCATCCTCCCATCGGGGTCGCGCAGCACCAGCATCTGCACCGCACGCTGTGGCAGAGCGCGACGTGGCCTGCGACCAGGGAAATCAGCCTGACGTCCCAGCCGACGGGCCACACAGTCGGCCTCCAGCGGACAACACGCACACCCCGGACGGCCACGGGTGCAAATCGTAGCGCCCAGATCCATTATCGCCTGGTTGTACTCGGCCACCCGTTCATGAGGTGTGTGCGCCTCGGCCAGTTCCCAGAGTGTGTGTGCCACAGCTGCCTGCCCCGGCCAGCCAGGGACGGCACGGTGTCTGGCCAGAACCCGCTTGACATTGCCGTCGAGAATGGCGTGCCGCTGACCCAGTGCCAACGACAGAATGGCCCCGGCCGTAGAACGCCCGATACCAGGCAGGGACTGCAAGCCATCGACGGCTTCAGGCAGGCGACCTGCGTGTTCGGCCACGACTTGACGCGCGGCACGATGCAGATTCCTCGCCCGCGCGTAGTAACCCAACCCCGACCAGTGTGCCAGAACCGCATCCTCCGATGCCGCGGCAAGGCTGGCCAAGTCGGGGAAACTCACCATGAAACGCTGGTAATAGGGGATCACCGTGGCCACCTGGGTCTGTTGCAGCATAATCTCGGAGACCCATACCATGTAGGGATTGCCCGGTCGCTGCCAGGGCAGGTCGTGACGGCCGTGCACATCGAACCAGGCTAGCAGACGCGCGACGAAATCGCTCATGACGAACGGCTCCGGCTACAGTGCCAACACTGGTCGAAACCGACCTCCACCTCGGTACCACAAGTACAACGCCAAGGCGTTCCCGAATTGGCACCTGCGCAACGCAAAAGGAATTCCCCAGGCAACGGCCGTACCCACCACAAGTCTTCGTCCTCCAGGATCCAGACCACCGGGAACTGCAGGGCCAGCAGCTCACCGGCATAAACCGATTGATAACGATTGAGTATGGTCGCGCAGATGTGCGAAGCCCTCAGCCAATCGCACAGCAGCTGGGCCCCGATCTCGTCACTTGCCTGGTAGAGTACCTGCATGTAGATAGTGTAGCTTGTTCCGGAGTGCCCCCGGTGACAGGGAATAAACTCTGCCGCTGCTCGTCTTTGCGCACATGAAAGAGAAAAATATCCCTTCCCTGCTGGAACGATTGGGCCGCACCCGCCGGCTGCGCAGCGCCATCTGTGACGAGCGCGAACGCCTGTACCGGCTGGCCTGGTCCTGGTCGCACGATCAGCACATGGCCGAAGACTTGGTCCAGGAAACCCTAGTCCGAGCGCTGGACAAGCTCGACAGCCTACGCGACGAGGCACGCCTGGCCTTCTGGCTAACCCGGATCATGGCCAATCTTTTCCGTGACCAATTCCGACGGCAACGCGAGGATACCGGCCAGGATGCCGACCCCGTCACCGAGGAAACCCCGGAGGAAACCGCGGGTCGCTCACAGCTGATACAACACACCCGTGAGGCGATCATCGCCCTCAGCGAGGATCATCGCCAGATCATCACGTTGGTGGATCTCGCCGGCTTCAGCTATGCCGACACCGCGCAGATCCTGGATGTCCCGGTCGGGACCGTGATGAGCCGCATCTCACGCGCCCGGAAGCGCCTGCGCAAACTGCTCACCCAGGTCCATCCGAACGACCGGGTCGTAGTCCCGATCAGCAAAAGATAACCATCATGACCAAGAACAGTGATATCGATCTCAACGCCTATGTGGACGGCGAACTGACCTCGCAGGAAAGCGTGCGGGTACTCGAAACCATTCAGCAGAATTCGGCACTGGCACATGAGGTGTGCGAACTCAACAACTTGAAGAGCCAGCTCCAGCTGGCCTATGCCAACCCACCGGGGTTTGCCGGCTGCAAGGTCAAACGAACCAGCCGACGTTGGCTGACGCTGGCCGCCAGCCTGCTGATGCTGGCCGTAGGGCTGCTGGGGGGCTGGTTGGCAAGCAACGAAGGACAGGCACAGGACCGACTGGTAGTGCTCGATCCGGAAGGGCGCGGCCAGGCACCGGCCCCGGTCGACAGCGAGGAGACACGCATCGTCTTCCATCTCACCACGCACGACCAGACCACAGCCGGTGAGTTGCTGGATGACGTGGAACAGATGCTGGCCGCCTACGAAGCCGATGGGCTGCCACTACGAGTCGAGATCGTGAGCAACGGGGAAGGCTTGGCCTTCCTGCGCGAGCGACTCAGCCACTACAAGAAGCGCATCCATTATCTGGCCCAACGCTACAAGAATCTCACCTTCGTCGCCTGCAAGAACACCATCCAGCGCTTGGAGGTCAAGCAGGGCATCGAAGTTGAAATCGTGCCAGAGGCCGAGATCATCGATTCCGGCGTCAGCCACGTAGTCAAGCGCCAGAAAGAAGGCTGGAGCTATATCCGGGTGTGATGCCGATGTCCAAGCCCTGCCGACTGCTGCCCTGGCTGTTGCTTCTCCTGACGCTGAACGCAGCAAGTGCCGCCAACGGCCCCCTGCGCGTGGTCTATCACATCAACGACAGCGACCCGGAACACCAAGCCTATGCACTGCTCACCGTACAGAATCACATCGAGGCCGAAAGCCCCGAGCACCTGGATATCCGCGTGGTACTGCATGGCAACGGTCTCTCCATGCTGCTGCTACCCGAGGCACTCGGCCACCTGAAGCATTTCCAGCGTGCCAACGCCGATGGCCAGATGACCACCCGGGTGGACATCCTCAAGGACCAAGGCGTCCGCTTCGAGGTCTGTGGTGCCACCCTGCGCCGCAGCGGGATCGATGCCGACAGCGACCTCTATGGCGTCGAGCCGAACGACATCGTCGACAGTGGCGTGGCCGAACTGGCCCGCCTTCAGCAGCAGGGCTATATCTATATCAAGCCCTGACTATCATTTCACCTCCAAGGTCGTGGACCCGCCTCTGGCGGGTCTCTTTTTTGTGAACAGACCAGACTCGGAGGGAAAAGATGCAATGAATGGACACACTGTCGAATCTGATATCACACAGGAACAGCTCAGCCAACATTTCGACGCACTGATCGGGACCTTGATACCGGAACTCTACCGCCACGCACTGGGGCCATGGTGCAATCCCGACCTAGTGCAGAAGACATTTCTGTGTACCTGTCGATCGCAGCAGACGCTACGCGACACGCAAAGCATGCACGCCTGGCTCTACGCCACGGTTGTACAATGAACACACCCGGCTGTGCGAACGCCAGCGCACTGGCCCGCCTGGCGCCGGAATATCGCGAACCCTTGTTACTACAGCCTCATCGGAGGCTTCAGTTGCAAGGAAATCGGCCAAATGCTGGACTCGAGCCCAACAGTACTCACCCGCCTGTTTCGCACATGCCGGCAGATGGCGGACATGCTGAAGAACGACTGGCAGAAGAAGTTACATGAACTGCCTTGAGTTCTACTGCAGCCTCCTAATAGCTGCCGGCGAGACCCAGCTCGAACACGAAACGACCGGCAAAGAATACGGGCACTGCTGGCACACATCGCCCGTTTCTATGGCGAAATCCTGCCCACAACCTGGGACGCCGTGACAGTCATCGGCACGCAGAGAGAACCTATCGCACCACTGGCCCAGCGTATCACCCGGACCATGCACTGGGGACCTTCTGCCTGAATCTCGCTCTGATCACGGTTCCACCAGAGGATGAGGATCCTGCTTGCGGGAACAACACCCCCGGCCTCGAATCTTTCAGAGATCGAAACCAAAGCTTTCGCGGAAACGCTCCGCGAACCCCTCGCCACCGAAGCCGTGGTTCTGTGGCCCACGCGACTCTACCTTGATAGCCCCCATCAGCGAGGCGACACGACCGGTCAGCTCCCAATCCAGACCATTCATCAGGCCGTACAGCAGCCCGCCCCTGTAGGCATCACCACAACCGGTGGGATCGACCACCCGACGCGCCACGGCCAGCGGGATCTCAATGACACGCCCGCCGGTATGGATCACCGAGCCCTTGCCCCCCAGGGTGACGACTACCGCCTCTACCCGCTCGGCCAGGCGCTCGATCGACAACCCGGTGCGCTGTTCCATCAGACGGGCCTCATAGTCATTGAACGCCAGCCAAGTCGCCTGATCGACAAAGCGCATCAGATCGTCACCATCGAACATCGGCATGCCCTGACCCGGATCAAAAATGAAGGGGATACCGGCCTCGGCGAACTGTTCGGCATGCTCGATCATGCCTTGACGGCCATCTGGTGAGACGATACCTATGGTAACGTCGGAGTAATCGCTCACTTTATTGAGGTGGGAATGGTTCATTGCACCAGGATGGAAGGCTGTGATCTGATTGTCGTCCTGGTCGGTGGTGATGAAGGCTTGGGCGGTGAACTCGCCCGGCACCTCACACAATCCGGTACGCAACAGATCCTGTTCGTCCATCCAGCGCGCGTAGGCGGCGAAATCTTCGCCCACCGTAGCCATTGCCAACCCCTCACCACCCAGCAGCTTGAGGTTGTATGCGATGTTGCCGGCACATCCACCGAAGTTGCGGCGCATCTCCAACACCAGGAAGGAAACATTGAGGATGTGCACCTGCTCGGGCAGGATGTGATTCTTGAAACGGTCCTGAAACACCATGATGGTGTCGTAGGCCATGGACCCGCAGATCAGTGCCGACATGAATTCGACTCCCAATGGATGGTGAAAACAATGGAACAAAATGGTACCTTATGCGGTCGACACCTGCCGATGAAGATAGAAAAACAAAACTTGCGCTTCGGCGCCGACGTGACCACCAACCCTTCGAACCACACTCGACAGAGGAGCAAAGGAGAAGATGATGAAGATCCTCACTGCCACCGCTATGATGTTGTTGCTGGCCGGTACCAGCTTTGCTGCTTCCCAAGCCGATTTCGACAAGGCCTATGCCGCCGCCGAGGCTGCACGCCAGGAGGCCGCCAAGATGAAGAACGAGTGGCGCGACACCGCCAAGATGCTCAGGAAGGCCAAGAAACTGGCCAATACCGGCGAGCTGGACACCGCCATCAAGATGGCAAAGGCCGCCGATTTCCAGGGCAAGATGGCCGTGAAGCAGACCAAGGCCCAAGCCAATGCCGGCAACCCCAGTTACCTGTACAACTGATCTACCCCGGCTTTCATCAGAACCCACGACCACTGTCGTGGGTTTTTCGTGCCCTTTGAGATTCCCCTTCAAACCGGCAGCAGGATCAGCCCCCAGATCGATATCGCGAGCACGATGGCCAGCAGCACAGCGGCCGACCCCATATCCTTGGCCCGTCCGGCCAGCGCATGCCATTCGGAACCGTTGCAGTCGACCGCTGCCTCGATGGCGGAGTTGAGCAGCTCAACGATCAACACGGCAACCCAACTACCTGCGAGCAACACCTTTTCTACCCCGCCTGCACCCAGCCACAAACCCAGCGGAACCACGATCAGCGCGACAAACAGTTCCTGACGGAAGGCCGACTCGTGTTGCCAGGCCGCACGCAACCCGACCAATGAATAACCCAAGGCACGCCAGGCACGCAGAAGACCGCGATTGTCGAAGTATTCAGACATCCTTCCCCATCGGGACCCATTTCAGATCCAGCTCGCGTGCCGCCCGCACGTCATCGAGCCGACGTACCGGCAAGGTGTGCGGAGCTCCCTTGACGGTATCCGGCTCGGTATCGGCCTCCTGCTGGATGGCCTGCATCGCGGCGATGAAGCCGTCGAGCTCCTCACGAACCTCGGTCTCAGTTGGTTCGATCAGGAAACACTCGGACACCAGTAGCGGAAAGTAGGTAGTGGGCGCATGATAGCCATGGTCGAGCAGGCGCTTGGCAAAATCCATGGCATTCACCTTCAGTTCCTTGGCCTGGCGCCTGAGGGTAACGATGAACTCGTGGGTGACGCGGCGTTCGGGATAGGCCAGTTCGAAACCCGCCTCGCGCAGGCGCGCGGCCATGTAACTGGCATTCAGCGTCGCGTATTCGGCCACGCGGATCAGTCCGGATCGCCCCAACAGACGAGCATAGACCCAGGCTCGAAGCAACACACCCGCATTGCCGGCAAAGGTCGTTATCCTGCCGATGCTCTGCGGGCGTTCCTTCTCGGTCAGCCAGTAATAGTCGCCATATCCGTCCTTCGCCACCATGGGTACCGGAAGGAAGGGCTGAAGTCGCTCGGATACACCTACCGGCCCTGCACCCGGGCCGCCACCACCGTGCGGGGTGGAGAAAGTCTTGTGCAGGTTCATATGGATGACATCGAAACCCATGTCACCCGGCCGGCACTTGCCGAGGATGGCATTGAGGTTGGCACCATCATAATAGAGCAGACCGCCAGCCTCGTGAATGAGGCGCGCAATCTGCTCGATGTTGCGCTCAAACACGCCCACCGTGGACGGATTGGTGAGCATGATGCCCGCAGTCTGCGGACCGACGACTGCACGCAAGGCCTCGATGCCCACATCACCATTGGCATCCGTAGGGATCTCGCGCACCTTGTAGCCACACATCACCGCAGTGGCAGGATTGGTGCCGTGTGCTGCATCGGGTACCAGAATCTCGCTACGCGCCGTGTCACCCTGCGCATCATGGTAGGCGCGGATCATGGCCACTCCCGCAAATTCACCCTGGGCACCAGCTGCCGGTACCAACGAGACGGCAGTCATGCCGGTGACCTCACGCAAAATCTCCTGCAATTCGAACATACAGGCCATGAAACCTTGGCTATGGCTCTCCGGCGCCAGGGGATGGCGGCCGAGGAAACCCGGCAACATGGCCAGACTGTTGCACGCACGCGGGTTGCACTTCATGGTGCATGAGCCCAGCGGATAGAAGTGAGTATCAATGGAGAAGTTCTTCTGTGACAGCCGAGTATAGTGGCGCACCACCTGCATCTCTGAGACCTCGGGCAGCAGAGGAGGATCCTTGCGCAGGAACGCCGGCGGAATGTCGCCCATGGCACCGGTCACAGCCGGCGCCTGGGCGAAGGCCCGGCGACCTGTGCGTGAGTGTTCAAATATCAGCATCGGTGACATCTGAGACCGTTGAAAATAACTCGACTGAAGGGGCCTTTCTGGCGGCCAGCAGTGGATGAAGCACGGTGGCTCCTACTCTGGCCGGAAATTGGCCAATCTGGCCCGATTCGCCTGTTTACAGGCATACCAAACCCTTGGGGCCCAGTCGAAGCATTGCCGCATCGACTATGGCCCGTATCGGGCGCAACGGAGGGTCCTTCGGCACCCGAGATTCCGGGCTGACCGTGCTGAACAAGGAATCTTGCCGAATATCCGGGCCTCGCATCGTGTCGCTTGTCCTTCTTCCTGTCTCAAACCGGTATCTTCCACTGTTGCGGGGAGGAAGAAACGGGGGAATCCCCCCAAACCCGAGCCGGGACCTCAACCCAGAGCGGCGATGGCTGCGTCGTAGTCGGGTTCCTGCGCAATCTCGGGCACCAGCTGGGCGTGCAGTACACGGTCGTTCTCGTCGAGCACCATCACCGCACGCGCGGTGATGCCGGCCAGCGGGCCGTCGCTGATGAGCACCCCGTAGTCCCTGGCAAAGTGCTTGTCGCGCATCATCGACAGGGTCTTCACCCGGTCGGTGCCCTCGGCCGAGCAGAAGCGCGCCTGGGCGAACGGCAGGTCGGCCGAGATGACCAGCACCACCACATCATCACGGCCGCCGAGACGATCGTTGAACACCTTGGTCGAGGTGGCACACACTCCGGTATCCAGGCTGGGCACAATGCTCAGCACTTTCTTCTTGCCGGCAAAGTCTTTCAGACTCACGTCGTTGAGCTCCCCATCCGTCAGCGAAAAATCGGGGGCGGGACTGCCGATCGCCGGCAAGTCACCACTGGTGTGAATGGGGTTGCCCTGCAGGGTGATCTCGGCCATGGCGCTCTCTCCTTGATTTGTCTGTTATCGAAAATTCGGTTCGATCGGGACAGGCATCCTTGTATGCCTGCTCAATGTTCAGGCGGCCCGCATCTTCACACAGATCTTCTTCTGCCTCAATCAGCATTTCGATGATGTTTTTCATTTCGTGGCTATTCTCTAACGATGAGACCTTCATCACCATGATCTACATGACCGATAGCCCCGCGGGTCCCGTGTTCAAATCCACTTGAAATGACGAAGAACCTTTTTTTGCGTGCGTGCTGAATCCGGCTTAGCAGGCCGTTGAAAATAACCCGACTGAAGGGGCCTTTCTGGCAGCCAGCAGCAGATGAAGCACGGTGACTCCTGCCCTCTGGCCGGAAATTGGCCAATCTGGCCCGATTCGCCTGTTTCCAGGCACACCAAACCCTTGGAGCCCGGCCATCGACATGCCGCCATCCCCGGATTGCGCAGGCGAACCAGGTTGCAGGCGGACAGGCTCAGTACGAACGGGAAGTCCAGCTTCTTTCGTCCCACAAGGCGGCTCTTGCGTATCCCGCCGATGACCCCGGCCCAGCCGAAGCATTCCCTGATCCGCTTGCGAGAGCGTTGGCTGGTGGCACAGCCCGGATGGCGGATGGTGCGTCCATCGATGGCCGATGAACGGTTGCTCGTGTTCCGTGCAACATGCGGTGTCACGTTGGCACAACGCAGTACATCCACACAGCCCTTGGTGTCGTAGTTTTTGTCCGCACCCAGCGTCACGCGATGCGTGCTGCCGAGTGCTTCGACCATATTCGACCGCGGCCTCCCGATCATCGGCGCCCGTTGCCTGCGTGACCTGGGCATCCACGACCAGGCCATTGCGGTTTTCCATCAGTAGATGCCCCAGACAGGCCAGCTGTGCCCTGGCTCTTTCCGAGAAGCCGACAAACCAGTG
>JANEMA010000039.1 GCA_024510845.1 Gammaproteobacteria bacterium | reverse complement strand
GGGGGGGGGTGCGTGGCGAGTCACCGATCACAAAGTGTATATCGGGCTGGGCCGTCACTACCTGCCGTACCTGCATGGTGATGGTGTCTGTATCCCAGTCGTGGTGGCGCGAGGAGCCACCGAGCAGGATCAGCCCGGTGACGGGATCATGGCGTTCGCTCGGACGTACCTCGTGCAGTACACCGCGGGTGGCGATCACGTTGTTACGCTGTGGTGGGTCGTCGTGTTGCGGGATCAGGCACAGGTCGAACCAGCGTAAAGGTAGTGAGGCTTTCATCAGTACCACGATGCGTCCACCACGGGGGCGCCGTGCGGCCAGCGCCGGCAGGTGGGTGCGATGGCCGGCGGTCAGGATGCAGGTCGGGTGTTGGCAGCCGCTCTCCTGCGGGAAACTCGGCGTGCAGCCACTGGCGAACGGCGTGACCCGTACCCTGTACATCCATGTCGTACATTTGTACGGCGGTTCGTTCGGCCAGAGCCGTGCACAGGCCATTGATCTGGGTGTGGTGGCCGCGCCGGCCGTCGAGCAGGCGCCAGATAACGAGGGAGGGGGAAGCTGGCATTTTTCGGTTTTCGAGATATTTTGAGCCAGCCGTGTCGATTAGGGTGTGGTGATGTTCACCGATTTTCGCCAAATATTCCGCCCAAGGCATCGGCAACATGTGCCGATGCCTTGGGGGCAGTGCGAGTCGTCGATGTAGAAGGCGCCCAGTTTACCGCCCTCGATGGCCTGATGCAGGATCGCCCGGGTATCGATTGGCACGAAGCGATGAGACAACCTGTACCAGTTGGGAAACAGCGGGTTGGGCGGGTAGTCGTCATTGGTGATGTCCGGTCGGTAGAGTTTGTACTTGGTTACCACCGGCATCACGATCAGGTCGACACCCAGCCGTCACCGACAGTGAAGCAGCGGTGGATGCGCAGGTCGGTCGCGGTTCGCCAAAACGGTAGTGAGCAATCAGCGCCTCCCGCAACGATAATGTACGGAGTGGATGCATATTTGGCGTAGCGTGAGGCGGTCTTGTGCTGAGTCTATTCCAGCAGCACGTAACGGACACCTGTCTTCAACAGTCCAGAGCGCAGCAGTGAGCGGACCAGATCCATGTCGTTGTACGGGCAGGATGAGGTCGTCTTTTCCTTGCAACATTCCGGGACATGCCGAGTGGTTCGTTTGTATGATCCGTGGTGGTGCAGGCTGGTCCCCGGTGCTGTCGTCACATTCATTCGAACAGAAGAGGAACGTCTCATGTCCAGGTCATCGAAGAAGATGGGCTGGCGCAGCGGTATCGTGCTGGCCGCTGGTCTGGCCATCGTCGTCGGCAGCGCCGCCTGGTTGCTCGGATCGCAATCGGCGGACGCGGCCGACATCGTCGTCTACAAGGACCCCGGTTGCGGCTGTTGTCGCCGGTGGGTGGATTACATGCGCGATGCCGGTTATTCGGTCGAGGCGCACAACACTCGTGATCTGCCGGCGATCAAGGAAGAGCACGGGGTGCCGAATCGGGCGAGGTCCTGTCACACTGCCATCGTAGGTGGTTATTTCATCGAGGGACATGTGCCGGCGGCCGATGTGCGGCACCTGCTGACCGAACGCCCCGATATTCGCGGCTTGAGTGTGCCGGGCATGCCTGTGGGATCGCCTGGCATGGAGGTGCCGGGACAGGCACCGCAGCCCTACCAGGTACTCGCCATCGCCAGTGACGGCAAGGTGACGGTCTTCTCTTCACATTGAAGGAAAGGCACATGAATCAACGATTTCGACTGGGCGTGTTCTCTGCCCTGCTGCTGTCTGGTGTGGCGACCGCCGCCGGTTTCCAGCGCTGGTACTCCGAGGATCAATTGCGCCTTGGCAAACAGGTCTTTCAGCAGCATTGTGCGAGTTGTCACGGTAAGCAGGCCGAGGGTACTCCGGACTGGCGCAAGACCGGGCCGGACGGCAAGTATCCACCTCCGCCCCTGAATGGCACGGCCCATGCGTGGCATCATTCGCTGAAGGTGCTGCTGCGGCAGATCCGCATGGGCGGGCAGAAGCTGGGTGGTACCATGCCGGGTTTCGCAGGCAAGCTCAGTAACGAGGAGATGCTGGCGTCGATCGCCTGGTTCCAGTCCAAGTGGCCGGAGCGGATCTATGCGATCTGGGAAGAGCGCAACCGCCCGCGCGCCGGTGGGCAGGGTACCCTCCGGGTACCGATTCCGGCGACCAAGCTGGAAGATCTGAGTCGAGCGAAGCAGCGCCTGCAACCGCAGCAATAGTCTTGTTGACGCAACGAGGAGCAGACGATGGAAAAGACGTTCGAGATCCAGGGGATGAAGTGTATGGGTTGCGTGTCGGCCGCCAAGAAGGTGGTCGAGGGCCTGCCCGGGGTGACGACTGTCGAGATCGATCTTGAGGGTGGTCTGGCCACAGTCTCAGGTGACTTCGATCCTGCTCAGGTGGCACAGGCCATCACTGACGCCGGGTATCCTGCAAAGGTCGCCGACTGATGAGCGATCCGATCCGGCTCTCGATCAATGGCATGGCCTGTGCGGGCTGTGTCACCGCGGTCGAAGACACACTCAAGGCGGTGCCGGGGGTGAGCTCGGCGGTGGTCAACCTGGGAGAGCGCACCGCGATGGTCGAGGGCGAGGGAGTGTCCGCCGATACCCTGACCGAGGCGGTGCGCAAGGCCGGCTACGATGCTGCCGAACTGTGCGGCCTGGACGACGAGAGCGAGAAGGAGGAACTGGAGCTGGCCGAGTATCGCCGTCTCTGGTGGCGTGCGCTGGTGGCTGGCGGCATTGGCTTCGGGCTGTTCGTCGCCGGTTTTGCCGGCTGGCTGCCGCCGGTGGACCAGGGGCAGGGGGTCTGGCTGGTGATCAGCGTGATCACCTTCGCGGTGCTGTCCACCGTGGGTGGTCATTTCTTCCGCGGGGCATTCGCCAGCCTGAAGGCCGGGCGTGGCAACATGGATACCCTGGTGGCCCTGGGCACCGGCACCGCCTGGTTGTATTCGACCCTGGTGGTGCTGTTGCCCGAGCAGTTGCCGGCGCTGGCGCGGCATGCCTATTTCGATGCCGCGCTGATCATCGTCGGCCTGGTGTCGCTGGGCTCGGCGCTGGAGAGCAAGGCGCGCGGCAAGACCTCGCTGGCGATCAAGCGCCTGATCGGCCTGCAGCCGCGCACTGCGCGGGTGATCCGTAACGGCAAGGAACTGGACCTGCCGGTCGAGGAGATCGGCCTGGACGAGACCATCCATATCCGCCCGGGCGACCGCATCCCGGTCGATGGCGAGGTCATCCAGGGCAGCTCGCATGTCGATGAATCCATGCTCACCGGCGAGCCCATGCCGGTGGCCAAGCAGGTGGGCGATACCGTCTATGGCGGTACGCTGAACACCCGGGGCAGTTTCCTGATGTGCGCTACGCGCATCGGCCGCGATACCGCGCTGGCGCACATCATCGAACTGGTCCGCCAGGCACAGGCCAGCAAGCCGCCCATCGGTCGCCTGGTGGACAAGGTGGCGGCGGTATTCGTACCGGTGGTGGTGAGCGTGGCGGTGATCACCTTCTTCGTCTGGTATCGCTTCGGTCCCGAGCCGCAACTCGCCTATGCGGTGGTCACCACCATGACGGTGCTGGTGATCGCCTGTCCCTGTGCCCTGGGACTGGCGACACCGATCTCCATCACGGTTGGTGTGGGCAAGGCGGCAGAACATGGCATCCTGATCCGCAACGGCGAGGCCCTGCAACGCGCCGGGCAGCTCGACACCGTGGTCTTCGACAAGACCGGCACCCTCACCGAGGGGCGGCCCCAGGTGGTTGGCGTACAGACAGTGGCCGGCCTGGACCAGGACGAGCTGCTGGGGATTGCTGCTGTCCTGGAGGCGGGCTCGGAACATCCACTGGGGCAGGCGATTGTCGAATATGGCCGGGCGCAGGATCTGGAACCGGTGGCAGTCGAGGAATTCGAGGCGATCTCGGGCGCGGGTGTGCGCGGACGGGTGGCAGGTCGTGCCTGTCTGATCGGCAACCGACGCCTGATGGACGAGAACGGCATCGCTGTCGACGCTCTGCAGGACGAGATGGAACGGCGCGCGTGCGAGGGAGAGACGCCCATGTTCGTGGCCTGCGAGGGACGCCTGCTCGGCATCATCAGTGTGGCCGACCGGGTGCGTGACGAGGCCGCCGAGGCAGTGCGGCGTCTGCACGAACTGGACATCGAGGTGGTGATGCTCACCGGTGACAACCGGGACACTGCCGAGGCGGTCGCTGCGCGCATCGGCATCGACCGGGTGCTCGCCGAGGTGCTGCCCGGCGACAAGCGAGACGAGGTCGCGCGCCTGCAGCAGCAGGGCAGGGTCGTGGCCATGGTGGGCGACGGCATCAACGATGCACCGGCGCTGGCCCTGGCCGACGTGGGGATTGCCATCGGCCAGGGGACGGATGTTGCCGTCGAGGCCGCGGATATTGCTCTGCTGCGCAGTTCGCCGAGCAGCGTGGCCGACGCGGTGGCACTCTCTCGCGCTACCTTGCGCAACATATGGCAGAACCTGTTCGGTGCCTTCGTGTACAACACCCTGGGTATCCCGGTGGCTGCCGGGGTGCTCTATCCCTTCTTCGGCATTCTGCTCAGTCCGGTGATCGCCGCGGCGGCAATGAGCATGAGCTCGGTCACGGTGGTGAGCAACGCCCTGCGGTTGCGGCGCCTGCGCCTGTAGCCCTTCCAGTGACGGCCCCGGCCCGGGGCCGCCGCGTCTTTGACCCACATCAAAGTGCCGCCGATTTCGGTATCGGCCTCTCATGTTCTTGACCATTGTCAAGGCGGGTTTCGGAGGCTGCTCGATACTTGACCACGCCGCGACGTATCACGTCCATTCGCCCCTGCGGGGGCAGGAGAATCGAGCATGAAACCAGGAACCATAATTGTTGGAAGTGCATTCTTTCTGTCATCGCTGGCGATGAACGTGGCACTGGCCACGCAACATGTGCACCCCGGCAGCAGCAAGACGGAGATGAGTTACGAGGGGGCACCGAGCGCGATCAGTTCGGAGGGCACCAAGGACCTCATCGGGGGTGATGGGCCGCCCATGACCAAGGCTGAGTTCGCCGAGGCCAAGCGTATCTTCTTCGAGCGCTGTGCTGGATGTCACGGCGTGCTGCGCAAGGGGGCCACGGGCAAGCCGTTGACCCCCGACATCACGCGGAAGCGTGGAACCGAATATCTCAAGACCTTCATCACCTATGGTTCACCGGCTGGCATGCCCAACTGGGGTACGTCCGGACAGTTGAGTCCCGCCCAGGTGGACATGATGGCGCGCTATCTGCAACACGAGCCTCCGGTGCCACCCGAGTTCGGGATGAAGGAAATGATGGCGACCTGGAAGGTATTGGTGCCGCCGGAGAAACGGCCGAAGAAGCAGATGAACAGTCTCGATCTGAGCAATCTGTTCTCGGTCACTTTGCGCGATGCCGGGAAGATTGCGCTGATCGACGGCGATACCAAGAAGATCGTCACCACTATCAAGACCGGTTATGCGGTACACATCTCGCGCCTGTCAGCCTCTGGCCGTTATCTGTTCGTGATCGGACGGGACGCCAAGGTCAACATGGTCGATCTGTGGATGAAGACACCGCAGACGGTGGCCGAACTCAAGGTCGGCCTCGAGGCGCGTTCGGTCGAGACCTCCAAGTACAAGGGGTGGGAGGACAAGTATGCGATCGTCGGAACCTACTGGCCGCCACAGTACGTGATCATGGACGGTGAGACGATCGAGCCGCTGAAGATCGTTTCGACGCGTGGTATGACGGTGGACACCCAGGAATATCATCCGGAGCCGCGTGTGGCGGCCATCGTGGCTTCGCACAAGCACCCGGAGTTCATCGTCAACGTCAAGGAGACTGGCAAGGTGTTGATGGTCAGCTACGAGGATATCGACAATCTCAGGGTGACCACCATCGATGCTGCGCGGTTCCTGCATGACGGGGGTTGGGATGCGACCCAGCGTTACTTTCTGACTGCAGCCAACAAGTCCAACAAGATCGTCGTCATCGATTCCCAGGACGACAAGCTGGTGAGGATGATCGAGGTCGGCAAGATTCCGCATCCGGGTCGCGGTGCCAACTTCGTCGATCCAAAGTACGGACCGGTGTGGGCGACCAGTCATTTGGGTGACGATTCTGTCGCGGTGATTGGCACTGACCCCAAGGATCATTCGCAGTATGCATGGAAGATGGTGCGCAAGCTCAATGGGCAAGGTGGTGGCTCGTTGTTCATCAAGACCCATCCGAAGTCGAAGCACCTGTACGTCGATACCGCGCTCAACCCGGATCCCAAGGTGAGTCAGTCGGTCGCGGTGTTCGACATCGATCACTTCGAGCAGGGTTTCAAGGTGTTGCCCATTGCCAGGTGGGCCGGGTTGAGTGAAGGTCCCAAGCGGGTCGTGCAGCCCGAGTTCAACAAGGCTGGTGACGAGGTCTGGTTCTCGGTGTGGAATGGCAAGAGCCAGGAATCGGCACTGGTGATCGTGGATGACAAGACACTCAAGCCGAAGACGGTGATCAAGGATGATCGCCTGATCACGCCAACTGGAAAGTTCAACGTTTACAACACCATGCACGATATCTACTGAGACTTCTGCGCGGGGGATGCCTCGCGTCTCTGTTTCCCGGCACTGGAGGTGACGAGAGCATGAAAGGCACAGATATCGTCTACCTGGATCAGTGCATGTCTCGGCGTCCCTGCTGGTGCTCATCGGGGATTCGGTGGCTCAGGCAAGGCAACTCGACTGGGCTTCTTCCGATGCTGTGGCGGCAGGTGGGTTTTCCTGTGAGGCGATGATCCAATGTGGTGCAGGATCGGCATCGTGGCATTTAGTCTCGCCGTTTCGTCAGCATTGGCCCGGTCGGCGGTGCCGAGTGCACAGCGGCAGGCAGAACTCGAGTCCCTGTTGCTGCAGGATTGTGGCTCCTGTCACGGGCTGATGCTCAAGGGTGGGCTGGGGCCGGCTCTGCGACCGCAGGTGCTGGCCGGCAAGCCGCGCCAGTGGCTGATCGACACCATTCGCAACGGCCGCCCCGGTACCGCCATGCCGCCCTGGGGGCCCATCCTCTCCGATGCGGACATTGCCTGGCTGGTTGACCGCCTGCTGCGCGGTGCTCCGGATACGGGGGTACGGCCATGAAGCGGTGGTGGCTCCTGCTGGTCCTGTTCAGTGGTCCTCTGTTTGCCGACGACTGCGCCCTGCGCGGCACTGGCGATCTGGCGATCGTCATCGAGCGCGCCGACGGTGCAGTGCAGATCGTCGAGACCACGCACAATACCGCCGTCGCCCGGGTCGAGGGGCTGGGCGACCTGTCGCATGCCTCGGTGGTGTACTCCCGTGACGGACGTTACGCCTACGTGTTCGGGCGCGACGGCGGGTTGAGCAAGGTCGACCTGCTCTGTGCCCGGGTGGAGAAGCGGGTGATCCAGTCCGGCAACAGCATCGGCGGCGCCATCTCCCAGGACGGCCGCCTGATCGCGGTGTCCAACTACACCCCGGGTGGGGTCAAGGTGTTCGATGCCGACAGCCTGGAACTGCTGGCCGACATCCCTGCCACCTGGGGAGACGGGCTGCGCTCCAAGGTGATCGGCCTGGTGGATGCCCCCGGCAACCGCTTCGTGTTCAGCCTGTGGGATGCGGGCGAGATATGGATCGCCGACATGCAGGACCCTCGGCATCCCCGCATCACCCGTTTCGAGGACATCGGGCGCAACCCCTACGACGGCCTGATCACCCCCGACGGGCGTTACTACATCGCCGGCCTGTTCGGCGAAGACGGTATGGCCCTGCTCGACCTCTGGCATCCCGAACGCGGTGTGCGTCGCATCCTCGACCACTATGGTCGTGGCGAGAAGAAGCGGCCGGTCTACAAGATGCCGCACCTGGAGGGTTGGGCGGTCGCCGGTGATCGCGCTTTCGTGCCCGCAGTGGGGCTGCACTCGGTATTGGTGATCGATCTGCGCGACTGGTGTGAGCTGGCGCGCATTCCGGTGTACGGCCAGCCAGTGTTCGTCGAGGCCCGCCCCGACGGACGCGAGGTGTGGGTCAACTTCGCCTTTCCGAACAACGAGAAGGTGCAGATCATCGATGTCGAGACCCTGCGGCTCAGCGACACCCTGGAGCCGGGCAAGGGTGTGCTGCACATGGAATTCGAGCCACGCGGCGAGGAGGTGTGGATCTCGGTGCGCGATCGTGACCGGGTGCAGGTCTACGACACGGCAACCCACCAGCTGCTGCGCGAACTGCTGGCACGCAAGC
Source organism: Gammaproteobacteria bacterium (assembly GCA_024510845.1). Lineage (GTDB taxonomy): Bacteria > Pseudomonadota > Gammaproteobacteria > Chromatiales > Chromatiaceae > MONJU. The sequence continues at coordinate 12,462 of JANEMA010000039.1, read as the reverse complement.
CCAGTGGTATCTTCATGGCGGCGCGCGCCCATCGGATCGGACTCTAGCCATGACGGCCACGGCCCAGGATACGCTCGACGCCATCGACCGTCGTCTGCTCGACGACTTCCAGCAGGATCTGCCGGTGGTGGAGCGCCCCTGGGGAGTGATGGCCGAGCAGCTGGGCATCGACGAGGAAGAGGTGCTCGCGCGTCTGCGTCGTCTGCAGGCGGCCGGACTGATCAGCCGCGTGGGGCCGGTGTTCCGCCCCAACCGCATCGGCGTGAGCACCCTGGTGGCGATGGCTGTGCCGAAACAACGGCTCGACTCGATCGCCGCCTGGATCAGCAGCCTGCCGGAGGTCAACCACAACTACGAGCGCGAGCACAACTTCAACCTGTGGTTCGTTGTCACCGCCGACGACCAGGCGCACCTGTGCTCGGTTCTCGCGCGCATCCAGCGTCATACGGGACTGGAGGTGCTGGAGTTGCCGATGCTCGAGGACTATTTCATCGACCTGGGGTTTCGTCTGCAATGGACATGAGTACAGAACACGGCTTGATCGAAGACCCTCGGCAAATGGCATTGATTGCCGTCATCCAGGAGGGCCTGCCCTTGGTGCCTCGTCCCTGGGCGGTGATCGGGGCACGCCTGGGGATGAGTGAGGACGAGGTGATGCGCCGGGTGCGCTCCCTGCAGCGTGATGGCACCATCAAGCGTCTGGGCGTGGTGGTGCGCCACCGGCGCCTGGGCTATCGCGCCAATGCCATGGTGGTCTGGGATCTGCCGGACGAGCGGGTCGCCGAAGTGGGACATCGCTTCGGCCGATTCGACTTCGTCACCCTGTGCTACCGGCGGCCGCGCCGCCTGCCGGTCTGGCCCTACAACCTGTTCAACATGATTCACGGGCGTGATCGTGTCGAGGTGCATGCGTGGGTGGGTGAGATGATCGTGGCTTGCGGACTCGAGACAGTGCCGCATGCCGTGTTGTTCAGTCGTCGCAGCTTCAAGCAGTGTGGTGCACGCTACCGTTTTGTCGATCTGCCGGTGGATTCGGCGGAGAGGGGGAGGGCGGTCTCGTGATCATGTTCGATGACCGTGTCCGTGCCTTCATCAACCGTTTTCAGGGCGGATTTCCTCTGGCCGAACGGCCTTTCTCGATCGTCGCGGCAGACATCGGCCTGTCGGAGGACGCCCTGATCCAGCTCGTGGACCGTCTGCTCGATAAGGGTCTGCTGTCGCGTTTTGGGCCCTTGTATGATGCCGAGGCCATGGGTGGTGGACTCACCCTGGCCGCATTGAGCGTGCCTGATCCCCTGTTCGGTGCAGTGGTCGAGCAGGTCAATGCCCTGCCTGATGTGGCCCACAACTATCGCCGTGACCACCTACTGAACATGTGGTTCGTGGTTGCCAGTTCCCGGCCCGATGGTGTCACTCGTGCACTGCGACGCATTCAGCGGGATACCGGTTTCCCGGTGTATGACTTTCCGCGTCGAAGGGCCTTCTATCTGGGACTGTGGCTGGAGCTGCGCGAAGACGGTTTTGTGAGCACGGTGCCGGTGCCAGGCGAGGTGGCATGCAAGTCCACGCTTTCCGTGCGTCTGGATGCACTCGATCGTCTCCTGATCCATGCCACCCAGGCGGGGTTGCCGCGTGTAGCGCAGCCCTACAGGGCGGTTGGCGAGGCCATAGGCGTCGATGAAGAGCAGGTCATCGTGCGGCTACAGTGCCTGCTCGATGGCGGGGTGATCCGGCGTATCGGAGCGGTGCCCAATCACTATCGCCTGGGACTGCGCGCCAACGGCATGACTGTCTGGGACGTGCCCGAGCAGTGGACGGAGGAGCTGGGTCAGCAGCTTGGCGGCATGGAGGCGGTGAGCCATTGTTACGAACGCTCGCGGCACCCGGGGATCTGGCCCTACAACCTGTTCGCCATGGTGCACGGGCACGATCGTCACGAAGTGCTCAACAAGATGGAGTGTCTGCGCTGCGAGCTCGGTGAACCGGTGCGTGGCCACGAGGTGCTGTTCAGCACCGCCATACTCAAGAAGACCGGCATGCGCCTGGTCGCCTGAAGGGAGGACACCTCATGTTTCGTGTGACCTGTTACCTGCAGGCCTTGAGTGATCCCGATGCGTGCCCGCGTCACACGTCGGCGAACAGGCCGGCTGGTCCTGTGGTGATCTGGAACCTGGTGCGCCGCTGCAATCTCACCTGTCGCCACTGCTATGCCACCTCGGCGGACAAGGACTTTCCCGGCGAGCTGTCCACCGAGGAGGTGTTCACAGTGATGGACGACCTGCGTGCCTACGGGGTGCCGGTGCTTATTCTCTCCGGCGGCGAACCCCTGATGCGTCCGGACATCTTCGAGATCTCGCAACGTGCCAAGGCCATGGGGTTCTACGTTGGCCTGTCCTCGAACGGCACCCTGATCGACGAGCGCAACATCGAGGCCATCGCCGCGGTGGGGCACGACTATGTCGGCATCAGCCTGGACGGCATGCGAGCGACCCATGATCGCTTCCGCCGGCTCGAAGGGGCCTTCGATGCGGCGCTGCGCGGCATCCGTCTGTGTCGGGATGCCGGCATCAAGGTCGGCATGCGCTTCACGCTCACCCGCGACAATGCGCGTGACCTGCCCGACCTGCTGCGCCTGATGGATGCCGAGGGCATCGACAAGTTCTACCTGTCTCACCTCAACTATGCCGGGCGCGGCAACAAGAACCGCATGGACGATGCCCATCATCGCATGACCCGCGCCGCCATGGATCTGATCTTCGATACCTGCTGGAATCACATCGTTTCAGGGCGTCCGCGCGAGTTCGTCACCGGCAACAACGACGCCGACGGCGTTTACCTGCTGCACTGGGCCCGCCAATGTATTCCCGGCAGCGAGCAGCACCTGCGGCCCTTGCTCGAGCGCTGGGGCGGCAACGCCTCGGGGGTGAACATCGCCAACATCGATAATCTCGGCCATGTGCATCCCGATACCATGTGGTGGGACTACGATCTGGGATCGGTGCGTGAGCGTCCGTTCTCCAGGATATGGGAAGATACGCGCGACCCGTTGATGGCCGGACTCAAGCAGGAGCGGCGGCCACTGCTCGGTCGCTGTGTGGCCTGTGCCGAGCGCGCCATCTGTGGGGGCAACAGCCGTACCCGGGCCTGGCAGCTCACCGGCAATCCCTGGGCCGAGGATCCTGGCTGTTATCTTGCCGATGCCGAGATCGGCGTTACTGGTCTGTCTGAGCGCGTCCCGGTCACTCCGTGGACACGCACCGGCGAGTCTTTCAAGGGAGCACCTGTTTCATGTGTCGATTCTGCTGGTTCCTGAGCATCGTGCTGGCCATTGCTGGCGTCGGCCTGGCCTGGAAATTCATCCTCAGCGGCGAGACGGTACCGGCCAGCGACGGGCGTACCGCCATCGTCCTCGAGGCAGGCGAGCGTGACCTGGTGCTGGTCGAGATGCGTGCCTTTCTCGAGGCGGTGCAAAAGGTCCTGGATGCCAGTGTGCGGGGTGATGTCACCGCAGTCGCCGAGGCCGCGCGTGCGGTCGGGCGTGCCGCGGCCACGCCGGTGCCCGGCAGCCTGCTGGGCAAACTGCCCCTGGGCTTCAAGCAGCTGGGCTTTGCCACCCATGATGGTTTCGACCGCCTGGCCATGGACGTGGATGCGCTGGATGACACTACGGAGGTGCCCGAACGGTTGGCGCAGTTGACGAACAACTGTGTCGGCTGCCATGCCGCCTTCCGCCTGGAGGTTGGTGCACGGTGAAACGCTGGCTCGTGTTGTTGCTTTGGTTGCCGCTGATCGGCGTTGGCGTCGCCCGGGAAACCTCCATTGAAACCCTGTACCGGACGTATTGTGCGGAATGTCATGGCCCGGGACGGCTGGGGGCCATGGGGCCGGCGTTGCTGCCGGAGAACCTGCATCGGCTGAAGCGCGACAGGGCGGCCGAGGTGATCAGGCACGGGCGTCCGGCCTCCCAGATGCCGGCCTTTGCCGATAAGCTGGACGATGTCCAGGTGACTGCCCTGGTCGACTACATCTATACCCCCCTGTCCAGGGTGCTGGAGTGGGGGATGGCGCAGATCCGCGGCAGCCACAAGGTGCTGGTGGACGAGGCGGCTCTGCCGGCGCACCCGGTACATGATGCCGATCCCATGAATCTGTTCGTGGTGGTGGAGCTGGGCGATCACCATGCCACCATCCTCGATGGCGATCGTTTCCAGCCCATCCACCGCCTGAAGACGCACTACGCGGTGCACGGTGGGCCCAAGTATTCGCCGGACGGACGCTTCGTGTATTTCTCCTCGCGTGATGGCTGGATCAGCCGCTTCGACATGTGGAGCCTGCAGGTCACCGCCGAGGTGCGTGCCGGCATCAACACACGCAACTTGGCGGTCTCCGCCGACGGACGTTACGTGATGGTCGCCAACTACCTGCCACACAGCCTGGTACTGCTGGATGCCCACGATCTGTCACCGATCCGCGTGATTCCGGTGGCCGGCGATGATGGGACGACCTCGCGGGTCAGTGCAGTCTACGATGCGCCGCCGCGCCACAGCTTCATCGCCGCGCTCAAGGACATTTCCGAGGTCTGGGAGATCTGCTACGCCGAGGGTTCCTTGCCGGTGTACAACGGCCCCATGCATGACTACCCGCTGGGCGAAGGTCTGGCGCGTGCCGATGGGCGCTTTCCGGTACGGCGCATCCGTCTGCATGACTATCTGGACGATTTCTTCTTCGATCCGGCCTATCGCCTGCTCATTGGTGCCTCGCGTGACGGTGGCAAGGGTCAAGTGATCCAGCTTGACTTGGGACGCAAGATTGCCGACCTGGCACTCGATGGCATGCCGCACCTGGGTTCTGGCATCACCTGGATGTACCAGGGGAGGCCGGTGCTGGCCACGCCAAATCTGCGCAAGGGCGAGGTGACGGTGATCGATATGCGCGACTGGCAGGTCATCAAGCGCATTCGCACCAATGGGCCGGGGTTCTTTATGCGTAGCCATGAGAACACCCCTTACGCCTGGGTGGACGTATTCTTCGGTCCGCATCGTGACGAAGTACACATCATCGACAAGCGTACCTTGGAGGTCGTCAGGACTCTCCGGCCGGTGTCCGGCAGGACGGCCGCCCATGTCGAATTCGACAAGGATGGCCGGCATGCCCTGCTCAGCATCTGGGACCACGACGGCGCGGTGATCGTCTACGATGCGGCCACCTTCGAGGAGGTCAAGCGCCTGCCCATGGTCAAGCCTTCGGGCAAGTACAACGTGCACAACAAGATCACCCGTTCGGCGGGAACCAGTCACTGAATTGCGGCAATTCGCGGCGAGGACGCCGTTGCCACAGCAGGAGGCCCGTCCCTGGGTCGAATATCATGTGTCGGACAGTTTGTGCGAAGTGGTGCGGGGATAGAAGAAACTGGCTTGCAGGGTTTCCTGCGGTTGCACGCAGATATTGGCCATCTCGTGCAGGCGTTGACGGTCATGAATGGTGACCCAACTGTTCTTGAATGTCATCACACCGCGTTCGCTCAAGTTTTTGATGATGCGCGAGAAGGTCTCGGGCTTGATCGACAGGCGCGAGGCCAGGATCTGCTTGGTCACTGGCAGCTCGAATTCGTCGCAGTCCGGAGGACTGGCTTCGGCCAGATAGCCGGCCACCCGACAGGTGGCGCTGTACAGGCTGAGTTCATCGATCTCGCGCAGCAGCCCCCGAATGCGCTGGCTGAGGTCGCCCAGCAGCAGGAAGCAGGTCTCGGTGGATTCGTGCAGCATGGCAGTGAAATCGTTGGCGTCCACGCTGATGACCTCTGCCGCCGTCAGTGCCTGGGCGCTGACCGGGTAGGTCGGGTGTTGCAGAAACATCAGCGCCTCGGCAAAGGTACAGCCCGGAGTGACGATCTCCACCACCTTTTCGTTGCCGCTGAGCGAGAGCCGGAACAGTTTGATCTGTCCGGAAGTGACCAGGTAGAAGCGTCCTGCTGGTTCCCCTTGTTCAAACAGTGACTCGCCGGCCTCCAGGCGAATCTGACGCGCATGCCGGGTGATGTGGTCGAGCTGTTCGTCGGAGAGCGTCGCGAACAGCGGCCCCTGTTTCAGAAGCGCTTTCATAGGCTGCGTTCTCGTCGTCGTTGCGGCAGTCGGCATTCTAGCGCGTCGTGTGCGCAAGGCATTCTGGCAGGTGCTGCCGGCGACACGAAAATGACATAAACCAGCATTTTCTTGATCTGGCGCAAATGTGCCCGATCCATACTTGATGAAGATCAAGGTCAGTCGCTTGCCGAATGGGGGAAATTCGAGGCTGCAACTTCAGCTATGAGGAGGGTACGACCATGTCAGAGGCTTTCACCAAGGTCATGGCGCGCAACATATTCTACGGTGGGAGTCTGTTCTTCCTGTTGCTGTTTCTGGCCCTGACCTTCGATACCGAAGGTACTTTGCCGGAGCGCGATAATCGCCAGGCGATTACCGGGAAGGTGGCAATGGGCAAGCGTCTGTGGGAGAACAATGATTGCATCGGGTGCCATACCCTGCTGGGAGAAGGCGCTTACTTTGCCCCCGAGCTGGGCAATGCCTACAAGCGCCTGGGCGGCAAGGCCGGCATCATCGGTTTCATCGAGAGTCGTCCAAAAGACGGTATTCCCGGTCGCCGCAGCATGCCGCAATTCAATTTCACGGACGAGGAGCTCGATGCCATCGCCGAGTTCCTGAAGTATTCGTCCGAGATCAATACGGCCAACTGGCCACCGAATATCCAGGGCTGATCCGAGCGAGGACTAAGCTATGCAATATCAATCACAAGCGGTTGCCAAGTTGTATTTCACCGCGGCCATCGGGTTGTTTGCCGGACAGATCCTGTTTGGCCTGATCCTGGGGCTGCAATATGTCGTGGGTGATTTCCTGTTCCCCGAGATTCCCTTCAACGTGGCGCGCATGGTCCATACCAATCTGCTGATCGTATGGATCCTGTTTGGCTTCATGGGGGCGGCCTACTATCTGGTGCCGGAAGAGGCCGAGCGTGAGCTGCACAGCCCGGGGCTGGCGGTGCTGATGTTCTGGGTCTTCCTGGTCGCCGGGGCACTCACCATTCTGGGTTACCTGCTGGTGCCCTATTCGGGGTTGGCGAAGATGACCGGAAACGACCTGCTGCCGACCATGGGGCGCGAGTTCCTCGAGCAGCCGACCATCACCAAGATCGGTATCGTGATCGTCGCCCTGGCCTTCCTCTACAACATCGGTATGACCATCCTCTCGGGTCGCAAGACGGTGGTCAATCTGGTGTTGCTGATTGGCCTGGCCGGACTGGCGGTGCTGTTCCTGTTTGCCTTTTACAACCCGGACAACCTGGTCGAGGACAAGCTCTACTGGTGGTGGGTGGTGCACCTGTGGGTGGAAGGCGTCTGGGAACTGATTCTCGGCTCCATCCTCGCCTTCGTGTTGATCAAGACCACCGGCGTGGACCGCGAAGTGATCGAAAAGTGGTTGTACGTAATCATCGCCATGACCCTGATCACCGGCATCATTGGTACCGGTCACCACTACTATTGGATCGGCACGCCGGAGTACTGGCAGTGGTGGGGTTCGGTGTTCTCCGCCCTGGAGCCCATCCCCTTCTTCATGATGACGGTATTCGCCTTCAACATGGTCAACCGCCGGCGGCGCAATCACCTCAACAAGGTCGCCGTGCTGTGGGCCCTGGGCACGGCGGTGATGGCCTTCCTGGGAGCTGGGGTCTGGGGCTTTCTTCACACCCTGTCGCCGGTCAACTACTACACCCATGGCAGCCAGATCACCGCGGCGCACGGCCACATGGCCTTCTACGGCGCTTACGCCATGATCGTGCTGACCATCATCTCCTATGCCATGCCGATGATGCGCGGGCGCAAGGCGGCCAACAGCAATCGCTCGCAGGTGCTGGAGATGTGGTCTTTCTGGCTGATGACCGTCTCCATGGTGTTCATCACCCTGTTCCTCACTGGCGCAGGCATCCTGCAGGTCTACCTGCAGCGTTACAGCGACACCCCGCTGCCCTTCATGGTGGTGCAGGAAAAGATCGCGCTCTTCTACTGGATGCGTGAGGTGGCCGGTGTGGTCTTCCTCGCTGGCTTGGTACTCTATATCGCGAGCTTCTTTGTCGGATCGAAAGATCCTGAGGCTGCGGTAGAACAGGCAGCATCTCCCACTGCCTGAGTCGAGGGTGGCGCCCGGTGTCTCCGTGAGGAGGTGCCGGGCGTCTGTTTTCCCGGCCTTCATGCAGCTGTCGGACGGAATCGTATTGGGAGGGGAATGATCCATGACGAGAGGTGGCAGTCTGCCAGAGACATCCCGTTATCCCCCGGGCGATCTGGCAGTATGGATCTTCATCCTGGCCGAGCTGGCGGTATTCGCCATCTTCTTCGCCGCCTATGCCTTCACGCGTATGCAGCATGTGGCCCTGTTCGACCAGTACCAGGCCACGCTCGATCGCAATGCAGCATTGTTCAATACCCTGGCACTGGTCACTGCCAGCTACTTCGTGGTGCGCGCGGTGACCGCCATCAGGGAGGGACGGACAGCATCGGCACGCAACCGGTTGTGGGCAGCCGTGGGCATGGGCGGCCTGTTCCTCCTCGTCAAGGGCATGGAATATGCGCATCACCTGGGAGAGGGGATTCGTTTGAGCACCAACGCCTTCTATATGTTCTATCTCTCCCTGACATTCTTTCATTTCATGCACGTGATCCTGGGTATTCTCGTCCTCATGGTGTTGGCCATGCGTACCGCGGCCGGGCATTACAGTGCGCAATCACACACCGATATCGAGAGTGGTGCCAGCTATTGGCACATGGTGGACCTAGTCTGGTTGATCCTTTTTCCTCTGGTCTACGTCATGCACTGAGATGAACACCGATAGCCGCAACAGGGGTAGATCCTGTACGCTCATCTATATTGTGTTGATGCTACTGACGCTTGTCACCTGGGTGGTCGGCAGGCTGGGTTTGCAGGGCCTTCCGGTGACCTTGTCCGTGCTGGCCTTGGCCTTGCTCAAGGGGCAGCTGATCGGCGACTGGTTCATGGGTTTGCGCAACGTGCGCGGGTTCTGGCGGTGGGCGATCCTGATCTGGCTGGCAGGGGTGGGCGTCCTGGTGGGCGTGGCCTTCTTTTTTAGCAGCGGACTACACTGATGGACATGGAAGCCAATTCCGAACGCGAGGCGGCGGCCGAGCTGCCTTTCTACTGTCCCCAGGGCAACGAGGTGGCCCTGTTCGAACACGCCTGGCGCAACCGCCTGCCGGTGCTCATCAAGGGGCCGACCGGCTGTGGCAAGAGCCGGTTCGTGCGGTATATGGCGGCACGCCTCGGGCATCCCTTGTACACCGTGGCCTGTCACGACGACCTCACTGCGGCGGACTTGGTGGGACGTCACCTGATTGGCGGTGAGGGTACCTTCTGGTCGGACGGGCCGCTCACCCGTGCGGTGCGCGAAGGTGCCATCTGTTATCTCGACGAGGTGGTCGAGGCGCGCAAGGACACCACGGTGGTGTTGCACCCTCTGACCGACGACCGGCGCATCCTGCCGCTGGAGCGCACGGGCGAGACCTTGCAGGCGCCGCCGGAGTTCATGCTGGTGGTCTCCTATAACCCCGGCTACCAGAACCTGCTGAAGGGTATGAAGCCCTCGACCCGCCAGCGTTTCGTGGCCATGAGTTTCGATTTTCCCTCGCCGGAGAACGAGCTGACGATACTGCAGGGAGAGACCGGCATCGATCGTGCCACCGGCGAGCGTCTGGTGAACCTGGCCCGTGCCCTGCGTGCACTCGAGGATCACGACCTGGAAGAGGCCGCTTCCACCCGCCTGCTGGTGTACGCTGCGACACTGATCCGTGGCGGCTTCGATCCGCGCGAGGCCGTGCTGGCGGCGATGATCGAACCGCTCAGTGATGATGCCGAGACCCTGGTGGCGTTGCGCGAGGTGGTCGATGCCACACTCATCTGAGTTGCCCGAGACCGGTCTGCCGTTGGCCGTGATGGCCGAGGCGCTCTATCTGTCCAACCTGCTGCTGATGCCGGGTCTGTCGTTTCTGGTCCTGCTGTGGTTGTGGTGGTACCGAGCACGGGCACCGGTGTTGGCGCGGGCCCACTTGGCGCAGACCGTTTCGGGCAGCCTCTGGGCCGGCATGTTGCTGGTGCTCTGCAATGCCGTCATCGTGCTGCTCGGCGGTTACGATGGCCCCTGGACCTGGGTAGTGGTCATCACCTATTTCACTTTTTGTCATTCGGTGCTGGTGGTGTTCGGTGCTTACGGCCTGGCCAAGGCAATGGCCGGACAGTGCTGGCGCTATCCGCTGCTTGGGCGTCCACTGCCCGAGGGTTGTCCGGATGGATCGAGGTGATCCTGTCGTCGCACGCTGACTTTTTCGCGCTGTTCGTGCTGGCTCCGGTATTCGACATTCTGTGCCTCGACCTGACCCGGAGACACGCCGTTTTCTTCGGTCATTTTCTGACCGCCTGCGAACGGATGACCACCCGGCTGGATACTCGGCCCGTGCTGCGTTGGGTGCACGGCAATGCGGCATTACTGATGGTCACCTGCCATCCATTGTCAAAATGCGAGGTGGCGAGAGGTCGGCCGGAGGAGATCGAGGAATGGAAGAACAGGTCGGCGAACTCTGGCACCGCCTGATCACCCGGCTGGCGGACAGCTATCACCCCGAGGCGGCGGTTCGCCTGGCCGAGGTGGAGCGCCAGGTGGCGCTGTTGTTTCGCGCGCTGGGGGGCGACGGGGCCTTGCAGGTCACCGCCGCCGAGGCCACGGTGCACGGTGCGCGACGCAGTTGGCTGCAACGCGTCGCCGGTGTGCACGAGAAGGTGACGCTGGCCTGGCGTGATGCGCAGTATCTGCGCCTGCCTGCGGTGATCGACTGGTTCCCCGATCGCGCTCTCAATCGCGAACTTTACCTGTGGCTGGCGGCGCTGGCCGCGGTCGCCGACGAGGACGCCGGGGACTGGTTCGTCGGCAACCAGCGACGGGTCGTCCAGGTGCTCGGTCGTTATCCTGGCCTGCGCACGCGATACCAGCGCCTGGTCGAGGCGCACCTGCTGCTGCGTCCCGATGCCGAACGTCTGTCGGTCGATCAGGCAGCGGCCGAGCGCGCCGTGTGCCAAGCCCTGCGTGAGCCCGGCTCGGTGGCGGACCTGCCGGCGGCGCGGCGCCCGCCACAGCCGGTGCCCCTGTGGCTGCATCCCCAACCACCTCGGCCACTCCCGGACGCTGCGGCCGGCGATGATCCCGGGGACAGTGGGACAGGAGATCGGGAGCGCCAGCAAGAGGTTGAGCAGTTGCGCCGTCGCGCCGAGCGTGTCGAGGAGCCCGAGGCCGACCGCGGGCTGATCACGGTGCGCATGGAGAACATCTTTACCTGGGGCGAATATGTGCGGGTCGATCGAGGTTCCGAGGACGAGGACGACCTCGACCGTGCCGAGGCCATCGCCCGCGACCTGGACCGGCTGGTGGTGGCGCGCAGCGACAAGCGCCCGACGGCTACCCTGCGTTTCGACCTGGACTTGCCGGCAGAGGCGCAGGACGATCGCATCCTGCACCAGGGCCTGCTGTTGCCGGAGTGGGACTGGAAGCGCCATGCCCTGTTGCCCGACCGTTGCCGCATCGTGCCCATGCTGGCCGCCGACGCGCAACCGCTGCCCTTGCCGCTGCATCTGGGTCAGACTGCAAAACGACTACGTGCCCAGTTTCAGTTGCTGGCACCCGCACGGACTTGGCATCGAGCCAGGTCGGACGGACAGGATATCGACCTCGATGCCTACTTGCGTTTTGCGTCTGATCAGGCGGCTGGCCTGGCGGTGAGTGGCGAAGGCCTGTACCGGGAGATGTGTTCCGGTGCGCGTGACCTGGTCAGCTTGCTGATGGCCGATCTGTCGTTGTCCACCGATACCTGGATCGACGATGACAACCGTGTCATTGACGTGATCCGCGACAGTCTGTTCCTGTTCGCCGAATCATTGGCGGTCACCGGAGACCGCTTCGGCCTGTGCGGTTTCTCCTCGCGCAAGCGCGACCCGGTGCGCGTGCACCTGATCAAGGCTTTCGAGGAACCCTATGATGCCCGTATTCGTGGGCGCATTGCTGCCATCCGTCCCGGTTATTACACACGCATGGGGGCGGCCATCCGCTTCGGCAGCCGTATCTTGGGTGAACAGTCTGCCGGGTGCCGACTGTTGTTGCTGCTCACCGACGGCAAGCCCAATGACCTCGACCAGTATGAGGGGCGCTTTGGCCTCGAGGATACTCGCCAGGCTATCCTCGAGGCGCGGCGTGTGGGTTTGGAGCCTTTCTGCGTGACCATCGACGAGCGGGGTAACGACTACCTTCCCTATCTGTTCGGCACCGGTGGCTATGTGGTCATCCACCATCCCTCGGAGTTGCCAAAGCGGCTTCCCCTGCTGTACGCCCGTCTGGCTGGACACTGAGTGTATG
>JANEMA010000071.1 GCA_024510845.1 Gammaproteobacteria bacterium | reverse complement strand
CCCTTCAGTCGGGTTGTTTTCAACGGCCTGCCAGACGAATGCCTTCAAATATGCTGCTTGATCGTGTCCTGTTATGACGCCGGGTTGATAATGCCGATTATGATCAACCATTCGATCTGGGTCTGCCTCCTTTTTCCTCTATGCCGCGGAGTGGTGGCGCCTGCGCTACGATAGTTACAGTTTTCTATGGGAACTGATTTTGCGGGATCTGGGGAGTGAATCCCCACGACTGGACATCCACTGAGCGAAGTCAGTGCGTGAAGGAAGGGCTTGCCGCCTGAGGGGCTGCGTCCAAGGGACGGTGGGGGCCTCCGGTTCTTGGGCTCAATGGTGCAGGGAAGCCTTGTCTTCGAAGCCGATTGGGGGCAGATGGAAAGCCTGCTGGTCAGCACCAGGGCAGTTGATTGAGCTGGGGTAGTGTCAGAGTGTTGTGCGAATTATCTTGGGCCGATCACCTGATCGAGATCAAGGGCCAAGGGTTGATGCGACGCTAGACTCGGTGAACGTTCTCCTGCCGGAGTCATGCTTTATGGATTGTGATATCGCCATCGTTGGTGCAGGGCCTGCCGGGCTCGCGCTGGCTCGTTCCTTGGCCGACACCAGCTTGCATATCGTGTTGCTGGAGCGTCAGTCCTGTGAGCAGCTTGCCGATCCTGTGTTCGACGGGCGGGACATTGCACTCACTTACCTATCGCGGAGATTGTTGTGCCAGCTTGGTGCCTGGGAACACATTGCACCGGCCGAGATCGCGCCGCTGCAATGCGCACGTGTGCTCGATGGTGACTCCTTTCGTACCCTGGACTTCGGTGATGCGCGCACCGATGCCGAACCCTTGGGCTGGCTGATTGCCAATCGCCTGATCCGCAAGGCGCTGTACAAGGTGACCGCCCCGCTCGACCGTGTGGCACTGCGCTGCGGTGTGGCGGTGGAGCGGGTGGTGGCGGATGCCGATGGCGTGCATCTGGCACTGGCTGACGGCACGACATTGCGCGCCCGCCTGCTGGTCGGCGCCGATACCCGTTTCTCCACAACCCGGCGACATATGGGCATCGGCGCGACCATGAAAGATTTTGGCCGGGTAGCCATCGTTTGCCGCATGCAGCACGCACTGCCGCATGAGCATACGGCTTGGGAATGCTTCCATTACGGCCGGACCCTGGCGATCCTGCCCATGCCCGGCGATGCTTCGTCGATCGTCATTACCGTGCCGGCCGATCAGGCACCGGATATTCTGGCCATGGAGGGCGAGGAGTTCGCACAGGACGTGGCGTGTCGTTTCGGGTACCGCCTGGGAGACATGCGACTGGTCAGCGAGCGCATCGCCTATCCGCTGGTGGCAGTGCATGCCGACCGTTTTGTGGCACAACGCTTCGCATTGATCGGCGATGCGGCCGTGGGTATGCATCCGGTCACTGCGCACGGTTTCAACCTGGGACTCAGTGGCGTGGATCTTTTGGCAGGTGAGATTCGCAGCCAGTGGCAGCGTGGTGCAGATATCGCAAGTGCTACCGTCCTGGCCCGCTACCAATCGCGGCACCGCCTGGCCACCCTGCCATTGTTCCATGGCACCAATGGTATCGTCAGCCTGTTCACCGACGATCGTTTGCCGGCGCGTCTGGCGCGCAAGGCCGTACTGAATCTGAGCGAGCGTCTGCCGCCGGTGCGCTGGGCCATTCGGCACAAGCTGGTCAGCCGAGATCATGTGGGTGGGTCACTGCTGACACTGCTGCCCTGAGAGCCTTGCTGAAAGAAGGGGCCAGACAGCTGATGCGGAAGTGGCCGAGCTGCTGACCCAGCAGCAAATGAAGCACGGTGGCTCCTGCCCTCCTGGCCGGAAATTGGCCAATCTGGCCCGATTCGCCTGTTTCCAGGCACACCAAACCCTTGGAGCCCGGCCATCGACATGCCGCCATCCCCGGATTGCGCAGGCGAACCAGGTTGCAGGCGG
>JANEMA010000038.1 GCA_024510845.1 Gammaproteobacteria bacterium | reverse complement strand
TTGAAACAGCGGACACCTGCCGAGTATCTTCGGGATGCCGGGTATGAGGTCCCTGTCGTCTCGGTGTCTCAGATGTATTGAACCAAGACACGTGCTTGACAAAGCGCGCGGTAGCCCACATAATTTTCGATCTTTATGCGATATGAATTCAGGAGCACTCGAAAGTGGCAAATTCTCCTCAGGCATGCAAGCGCGCCCGCCAAGCTGAGAAGCGTCGTCGGCTCAACACCAGCCGCCGCAGCATGATGCGCACCGAACTCAAGAAAGTGATCAAGGCGATCGCTGCCGGCGACAAGAGCGCGGCAGAAGAGGCCTACAAGCAAGCAGTGCCAACTCTGGATCGTCTGGCCTGCAAGGGCCTTATCCACAAGAACAAGGCTGCACGCCACAAGAGCCGTCTCAACGCCCAGATCAAGGCACTCTGACACCATCTCTCGGGGTAAGACAATATCCTGAATCTACATGTGAGTAACGCCGCGCGCCGGCCCGTTCGAGGCCTTGGAACCGATTTGTTTCCTGTACACATCCTAAGTTCCGATTGGAGAAGTTGGTCGGCTGCCGCCTGCGTAACGTCTCAATGAAGGCGGGAATGCCACCACGGCCTTCCGTCGGCTACTACAGGAGATCACTTCCAAATAAGGCCCTGATGCAGGATCTGATGCCAATTCGAAACGGGCCCGCGCTGTTGTGGCAGTTGCACGCCGTGGACCCCCTTGGGGGAGCCTCTTCAGTGCTCTGCGTGCCGGTGCGACGTACTATGCCGCCACAACACCTGTCGGCGACACAAACGACAACCCGCTGCTCCTCTCCTCAATTCTGCAAGGGGAGCCAACGGCACGGGCCATTCCCTCTCGACCAAACTTGTCGAGCAATTTCAACCGGGGCAGTGGTCCTTCTTCACCTCCTGTGACCAGAACACCATCGACACCACCCATCACATCTATGCCTTTCCCCTCGGCACCGAATACCATGGCATCGACCACATGGGCCTGGGCGTGCACCATGTCGATCTCGACCAGTTGCATAGTAACGAATGGGGCTTCTGGGCCGGTTATTCCCTAGCAGCTCGCCTGTCAGAAAAGTCCTGCACCACTTGTCGTCAATGACGTTGTGCGCGATACGACGAATCCCGCCACAACGACTACGTCGCCCCGCTGTATGGAATACAGCAGAGTCTCTTTATTTCCTGCGAGACAAGACCTCAGACCAGCACCAGATTGTCACGGTGGATCAGCTCCTCCTCGTCCACGTAGCCGAGGGTGGCCTTGATACACGAGGAAGGTTTTCCCTGAATGCGTCGCGCATCTTCAGAAGAATAGTTGACCAGGCCACGCGCCACCTCGCATCCCCGTTCGTCCACGCAGGCAACCAACTCGCCCCGCCGAAAATCACCTTCGACCCCACGGACTCCCACCGCCAGCAGACTGCGCCCGGCACGCCGCAGCACATCCACGGCACCATCATCAATCACCAACCTTCCCTTGACCCGCAGATGACCGGCCAGCCAGCGCTTGCGTGCCGCATCGGGCTCCTGACCTGCCAGCAGCAGGGTGTCCAGAGGCTCACCGGCAGCCAGACGGCGCAACACCCCCTCCTCTGCCCCTCCGGCGATCACCGTAGCCGTACCCGAGCGCGCAGCCAGACGCGCAGCCCGCAATTTGGTGGCCATGCCGCCACTGCCAAGGGCGCCCCGGCTCTCACCAGCAATCGTATCGAGTGCCGGATCACGTGCCTCAGCCACCGGAATCAATTTTGCCTGCGGATTGTGACGTGGATCGGCATCGAACAAACCCGGTTGGTCGGTAAGCAAAACCATGACATCAGACTCGACCAGATTGGCGACCAGCGCGGCCAGCGAGTCATTATCACCGAAGCGCAGCTCCTCATTGGCCACCACATCGTTCTCGTTGACCACCGGCACCACGCCCAGATCGAGCAAGGTGCGCAGAGTACTGCGGGCATTAAGATACCGCTGACGGCTGGACAGGTCATCATGAGTGAGCAACACCTGAGCGGTATGCCTGGCACGACGCTGAAAACAGCTCTCCCAAGCCTGTACCAGCCCCATCTGGCCGATGGCAGCTGCCGCCTGGAGCGCATGCAGCGAATGCGGACGCTCACGCCAGCCCATGCGTGACATCCCTTCAGCCACCGCGCCCGAGGAGACCAGAACCACCTCGTGACCCTCGCCGAGCAGGTCGGCGATCTGATCCACCCAAGTCCGCAGACGCTGGCGATCCAGTCCCCGCCCATCAGCGGTAATCAAGGCGCTTCCGATCTTCACCACCCAGCGCCGCGCACGTATCAGATCGGCGTGAGTCCTCATGTACGTATCGGATCGTAGGGTTCGGGATCCACCTCCAGCTCGATCGTGGTAGCAGCCGCTCGCTGTAGCTGCAGGTGCGCCACGATTGCGTCTTCCAGCGCCTTCAATCCACTGCGCGCCACCGAGGAAACAGAGAACACCGGACCCTGCCAGTGCAGCACCTCGACCAGGCGCGCCCTGATATCAGCCAAGGTATCCTCGTCGAGCAGGTCACACTTGCTGAGTACCAGCCAGCGCTCGCGGGAGATCAGTTCGAGAGAGTATTTCCCCAACTCTGCCTCAATCTCGCGCACCTGGGTCGCCGGATCAGCCCCATCCAAGGGCTCGATATCCACCAGATGCAGCAGGAGACGGGTACGCTGGAGGTGCTTGAGAAACTGGATGCCAAGCCCCGCCCCCTCGGCCGCGCCCTGGATCACACCCGGAATATCGGCGATCACGAAGCTGCGATCTGACCCAGCACCAACCACACCCAGGTTGGGGTACAGGGTAGTGAAGGGATAGTCGGCAATGCGCGGCCGTGCCGCCGACATGGCCGTGATCAAACTCGACTTGCCGGCATTCGGCAGACCCAGCAAGCCCACATCGGCGAGCACGATCAGTTCCAGGTACAGATTGCGCCGATCGCCCGATGTACCTGATGTAGCCTGACGTGGCACGCGGTTGGTGCTGCTCTTGAAATGGATGTTACCAAGACCATGCCGGCCACCCTGCGCCACCAGCAGGCGCTGCCCGTGCTCGAGCACCTCACCGACCACTTCCTCGGTATCGACATCAATCACCCGGGTACCCACCGGCACTGAAACCAACAAATCCTGTCCCTTGCGTCCCGTCATCTGCCGACCCATGCCATTCTGGCCGTGTTCGGCACGATACTGGCGCTGATGACGGAAATCGACCAAGGTGTTCAGTCCGTTGTCCCCGATCAGCCAAACACTGCCACCGTCGCCACCGTCACCGCCGTCGGGCCCACCCTTCGGGATATACTTCTCGCGACGGAAGCTGACGCAGCCATTGCCACCGTCACCGGCCTCGACCCGAATTGTTGCCTCATCGACGAATTTCATTGCAGTTCCAGTATACCCATAAATAAAAAAGCCCCGTCCAATGACGAGGCCCCGTACGTCGAGCGATATACTCCGAATCAGGCAGGCACCACGCTCACGTACTTGCGGTTCTTCGGACCCTTGGTCTCGAACCTGACCACGCCGTCGATCTTGGCGAACAGGGTATGATCACGACCACAGCCCACATTCACACCGGGATGCACCCGGGTGCCACGCTGGCGGATGATGATGTTGCCAGTACGCACCTGCTGGCCACCAAAACACTTGACGCCGAGACGCTTGGATTCCGAATCGCGACCGTTGCGAGAGCTGCCGCCTGCCTTCTTGTGTGCCATAGTATGTCTCCTTAGTCCGAGCTGATTCCGGTTACTTCGATCTCGGTATAGGCTTGGCGATGGCCCTGCCGCTTCAAGTGATGCTTGCGGCGCTTGAACTTGATAATGCGCACCTTCCTGCCCTTGCCGTGCGCCTTTACGGTGGCGATTACCCTGCCACCCTCGACATAAGGTGAGCCCACCTTGATATCGTCGCCATCGGCAAGCATCAGCACCTTGTCGATCTCAATGCTGGCGCCTTCGTCGGCAGCAATCTTCTCCACCTGCAGGGTGGTTCCCTCGGACACGCGATATTGCTTGCCCCCGGTCTGGATTACGGCGTACATGGTTGTACACTCCAAAATGTTGTGATGCGAAGCAGTCTTGGCTGCGGAAAGAGGCGGAATTCTATAGAATTAACCGCCCAACGTCAACGACACTCACCAGCCCCGCCTTGACAGACCAAAGTCGGCAAAACTAGGATGCCGGCTCCCCAAACTGGTACGACACCTCCATGGATCTCGACAGCATCCGCGAACTGATCGCAGACGATCTCAAGGCCACCAACCGGCTGATCCTCGACCGCCTGAGTTCCGACGTGGTACTGATCAATCAGATCGGGCACTACATCGTCGGCAGTGGCGGCAAGCGGTTGCGCCCCATGATCGTGCTGCTCGCGGCGCACGCCCTGGGATATGTCGGCAACCGCCATATCGAGCTGGCGGCCATCGTCGAGTTCATTCACACCGCCACACTGCTTCACGACGATGTGGTGGACAGTTCGGAAAAGCGCCGCAACCGCGATACTGCCAATACTGTCTGGGGCAATGCCGCCAGCGTGCTGGTCGGCGACTTCCTTTACTCGCGTGCCTTCGAAATGATGGTGACGGTCGACCGTATGCGAGTAATGGAAATTCTCTCCACCGCCACCAACCAAATCGCCGAGGGCGAGGTATTGCAGCTCCTCAACTGCAACGACCCGGACACCGACGAGACACGCTACCGCGAGGTGGTTCTGCGCAAGACGGCCACCCTGTTCGAGGCAGGGACACGACTGAGCGCGGTGGTCGCCGACGCCTGCGAACGCGAAGAAAACGCCATGGCCAGCTACGGTCTGCACCTGGGCATGGCCTTCCAAATGATCGATGACGCCCTAGACTACGGCTCCTCACAGGCCGATATCGGCAAGAACATCGGTGACGACCTGACCGAAGGCAAGCCCACCCTGCCGTTGATCCGCGCCATGACGGTAGCCGACGAGCCCACCCGCACCATACTGCGTGAAGTCATCGAACAGGGCGGTGCCGATCGGGTCGAAGAAGTACGCATGGCCATTGAATCGACCGACGCGATCGCGTACACTGCCGCCCTCGCGAAAGAAGAGGCCGGACGCGCCAAGCAGGCCATCGTCGATCTGCCGAAAAACAGCTACCTCACCGCGCTGATGGCACTGGCCGACTTCGCGGTGGATCGCCCCTTCTGACGCACTCTTTTTCGGAGTGTAGCTCAGCTTGGTAGAGCACTGCCTTCGGGAGGCAGGGGCCGGAGGTTCGAATCCTCTCACTCCGACCAACACCGTATCCCCGTCCGATCCACCAGGCGGGGATCTTTCGTTGTTCACGCGTAGCCAGCAACAACTCGCGCATCAACACCGCTGATCACCAGCCGCCAGCAGAGCCTGCTGGCACTTGTGTGACCTGCTGCCTCATGGTTGTCGTCACGCAGGGCAATGAGGCCGAACAGGGCACCGTGCAGCCAAGCGGGCAAAAAATACAGCCATGGCCGGCGAGCTCCCGGGCCAGCGCGTCATGGTACAGCGTCTCGATGGGCATCCAGCAGATCCTTCAGACAATCCAGAAAGGTATCACGCCGCTCGGCATAGACCCAATGCCCCGCCCCCTCGACAGGGCAGAAGACCGCCCCCGGGAACAGGGTCTGGATGGTCGGCCAATAGGCCTTCTGGACATAATCCGAGCGGGTACCGAAGATGAAATGCGCGGGCCGCTCATAGTGCGCGCCCGGAGGCACCTCGAAGGCAGTGACGGTACCGATCGAGACTCGCAACAGCGGCAGGTTCAACCGCCAATGCCAGCCATCGCGCTCGTGGACAAGATTCTGCAACAGGAAGGCACGCACCGCTGCGTCGGGCACAAAGGCCGCCATCTGCCGGTTGGCCTCGGCGCGGTCGGAAAGCCGCGCCAGGTCCACCGCCTCGAAACCGGCGAACACGGACGAGAAATCGTGTCCATAGTCCACCGGGGCGATATCCACCACTCCGATACCGGCCACCACCCCGGGTGATTCCAGCGCCAGGCGCATCGCCACCTTGCCGCCCATGCTGTGCCCGACCACCAGGGGGCGGTCAAGTTTCAGGGTGTCGATCAGCGCCTGGACGTCCTCCACCATCACTGCGTAGTCCATCGGTTCGGCATGCAGCGAACGTCCATGATTGCGCAGATCGGGAACGATCACCCGGAACTGCCCACTCAGCTCACGCGCGATCGAACTCCAGTTGGCCGAAGAGCCGAAAAGGCCATGCAGCAGAATCAGGGAGGGGGCGGCGTCACCGTACTCGCGGTAATACAGCGGCACCATGCTCATTCCCCGCTTCCGGCCCCCTCAACGCTTCTTGCGCGGCGGCATCAGATCGGTGATGGTGCCCTCGGCCATCTCTGCGGCCATACCGATGGACTCATTGAGGGTGGGATGTGGATGGATGGTGAGCGCGATGTCCTCGGCATCCGCACCCATCTCCAGGGCCAGCACGGTCTCGCCGATCAGTTCGCCGGCGTTGCGACCAACGATGCCGGCACCGAGCAAGCGCTTGCTGCGGGCGTCGAAAATCAGCTTGGTGAAGCCTTCCTCGCGGTGGATGCCGAGCGCGCGGCCGGAGGCGGCCCAGGGAAATACGCCCTTCTCGATCTCGATGCCCTTCTCCTTTGCCTCGGTTTCGGTGAGCCCCATCCAGGCGATCTCGGGATCGGTGTAAGCCACCGAGGGGATGGCCATGGGGTCGAACAGCGCAGGCAGACCGGCGATCACCTCGGCGGCAACATGGCCCTCGTGCACCGCCTTGTGCGCCAGCATGGGATTACCGACGATGTCACCGATGGCGTAGATGTGCGGCACATTGGTGCGCATGTGCGCGTCCACCGGGATAAAGCCGCGCTCGTCCACCTCGACGCCGGCCCGGTCGGCGCCGATCAGTTTGCCGTTGGGCGTGCGCCCCACTGCCACCAGGACCTTGTCGTAAGTCTGGGGATCGGGCGCCTTGTCACCCTCGAAGGTAACCTTGAGCCCGGACTTGAGTGCCTGAATGTCGGCCACCCGGGTATTCAGCCAGATGTTCTGTACCTGCTTCGACAGGCGTTTTTGCAAGGGAAGCACCAAGTCGGGATCACAACCCGGAATCAGACTGGACTGGAGCTCGACGATGTCGACCTTCGAACCCAAGGTGGCATAGACAGTGGCCATCTCCAGACCGATGATGCCGCCACCAATGATGAGAAAACGCTTGGGTATGTCCTCGAGCGCCAGAGTGCCGGTGGAATCGAGCAAACGCGGGTCGTCATTGGGGAAGCCGGGGATTTTCACCGGGCGCGAGCCGGCAGCGATGATGGCATGATCGAAATCGATCTGCACCATGCCGTCATCGGTCTTCACCGAGAGGGCACGCGGCGAGGCGAACTCGCCCCAGCCGTTGACCACCTGCACCTTGCGTTGCTTGGCCAGCGCGGCCAGCCCACCGGTGAGCTTCGCGACCACCGCCTCCTTGCCGGCACGCAACTTGTCGAGGTCGATCTTGGGCTTGGTGTAGCGCACCCCCATGACCTCGAGCTCGGCCACCTCGTTGATCACCTCGGCGGTGTGCAACAGGGCCTTGGAAGGGATGCAGCCGACATTGAGGCAGACCCCACCCAGCGTTGGATAGCGCTCCACCAGCACTGTCTTCAGTCCCAGGTCGGCTGCACGGAAGGCCGCGCTGTAACCACCCGGACCGCCACCGAGTACCACCACTTCTGCCTGGATGTTCTTGCTCATCGTCTCTCGTTTCTCCCGCTCGCGGTGCCAGGAACACACTGGATTTTCTCGCCTCGCCCGCTTGCGGGGAGGGACCGTTCATCACATCCCAAGTGCATTCAATACCGCCGACCTAATACGCAATCGAAATCTTCAATACCGCGACGACGACGCCATGGACCCTGACAGGGTGGCTCACAGCACCAGCCGCCGGATGTCGCTCAGCAGTTGCCCGAGACAGGTGGTAAAGCGCACCCCTTCGGCACCGTCGATCACCCGGTGATCATAGGACAGGCTGAACGGCATGATCAGGCGCGGTTCGAAATCGGCCCCGTTCCACTTGGGTTTCATTTCCGCACGCGATACCCCGAGGATGGCGACCTCCGGGGCATTGACGATGGGTGTGAACTGGGTACCACCGATACCGCCCAGGCTGGAGATGGAGATGCAGCCGCCCTGCATGTCGGCGGGCGAGAGCTTGCCCTCGCGTGCGCGGGTGCTCACATCCATCAGGTCGCGCGCCAGCTCGAACACGCCCTTCTTGTCCACGTCGCGCACCACCGGCACCATCAGTCCGTTGGGGGTGTCCACGGCGATGCCGATGTGCAGGTATTTCTTCAGGATCAGGTGCTCGGCATCCGGCACCAGCGAGGCGTTGAACTGCGGGTATTCCTTCAATGCTGCAGCCAGCGCCTTCATCAGGAAGGGCATGAAGGTGAGCTTCACACCCTCCTTCTCGGCCTGCGCCTTGAGCCCCTTGCGGAAGGCCTCGAGCTCGGTGATGTCGGCCTCGTCGAACTGGGTGACATGCGGAATGCCTAGCCAGGCATTGTGCAGGTGCTTGCCGCTGATCTTCTTGATGCGGCCGAGTTCGACCTCTTCGATCTCGCCGAACTGGCTGAAATCGATCTCCGGCGGGCGCGGCAGTTGCAGCGGACCGGAAGCAGCCACTGCGGGCGCTCCCTCGGCCAGGGTGTGCTTGACAAAGGCTTGCACATCCTCCCTGGTGATGCGCCCCTTGGGGCCGGAACCGGGCACGTGATAGAGATCGACCCCCAGTTCGCGTGCAAAGCGGCGCACCGCCGGGCTGGCATGCGCGCGCCCCTTGGGAGCATCCGAGGGACGTGCAATCACCGGCCGCTTACGCGCCGGCTTCTCGCCGGGGCGACGCCTGGACTGCGCGATCTCCGCCGGAGCCGGTTCGCCCGGCGCCCGGGCGGCTGCCGCCGGACTGCTTACCGGCACCTCGCTTTGCGTCTCGATGTCGCAGATGAAATCGCCCTGGTTGACCCGGTCACCGACCGCGATCTTCAGACCACGTACCGTGCCGGCGTAGGGCGAGGGGATCTCCATCGTGGCCTTGTCGGTCTCCAGGGTGATCAGCGAACCCTCCTTCTCGACGGTGTCGCCATCGCTCACCAACACCTCGACCACCTCGACATCCTTGAAGTCGCCGATGTCGGGAACCGTGACCGGCAGGCGCTGCGCCTCGCCGGTGGGCACAACGGGTGTCGGCTCCGACTCTGGCTCTGGCGGCTCACCCATCTCGAGTTCAGCGGCCGACGTCTCGGCTGACACTGGTTCAACAGCTGCCGCTGCCTCACCGGCCTCGAGCAACAGGATGACATCGCCCTGATTGATCTTGTCACCAACAGCGACCTTCACCTCGGCTACCCGCCCACCCTGCGGAGCCGGGATCTCCATGGTGGCCTTGTCGCTCTCGAGGGTGATCAGCGACTGCTCGGGCTGGATGACGTCACCCGGCGCGACCAGGATCTCGATCACCTCGACATCCTTGAAGTCACCGATGTCCGGGAGTTGCACTTCGATCGTCTGGCTCATTTCCACTCCCTCCTCAGACCGTCACCGGGTTGGGCTTTTCGGGGTCGATCTTGTAGGCCTTGATCGCCTGCGCCACCACCTTGGACTCGATCTCGCCCTGGTCAGCCAGCGCCTTGAGCGCGCCGACCACCACATAGTAGCGATTGACCTCGAAGTGCTTGCGCAACTGCGAACGCAGGTCCGAACGACCAAAGCCATCGGTCCCCAACGTCAGGTAATGACGATCGCTCAGATAGGGCCGGATCTGCTCGGGAAAGGCGCGGATGTAGTCGGTGGCAGCGACCACCGGGCCACGAGCGTCGCCCAGTATCTGCTGCACATGGGGCACTCGCGGCTTCTTCGTGGGATGCAACATGTTCCAGCGTTCCACATCCATGCCGTCGCGACGCAATTGGTTGAAGCTGGTCACACTCCACACGTCGGCCGCCACGTTCCACTCCTCCTCAAGGAGGTTGGCCGCAGCGATCACCTCGCGCAAGATGGTGCCCGAACCCATCAACTGCACCCGCCTCTTCTTGCGCGACCCCTGCCGATAACGGTAGATACCATTGATGATGTCCTCTTCCACACCCTCAGGCATGGCCGGCTGAGGGTAGTTTTCGTTCATCACGGTGACGTAGTAGAAGACGTTCTTCTGCTCCTCGTACATTACCTTCATGCCATGTCGCAGAATCACCGCCAGCTCGTACGCGAAGGTGGGATCATAACTGCGGCAGTTGGGGATGGTAGCCGCCTGCAGGTGGCTGTGGCCGTCCTGGTGCTGCAGTCCCTCGCCCGAGAGCGTGGTGCGCCCGGCGGTACCCCCCAGCAGGAAACCGCGCGCCTGCATGTCACCCGCCGCCCAGGCCAGATCGCCCACACGCTGAAAACCAAACATGGAGTAATAGATATAGAAGGGGATCATGGTCACGCCATGATTGCTGTAGGCAGTTGCGGCAGCGATCCATGACGACATGGCACCGGCTTCGTTGATACCCTCCTGCAGGATCTGACCCTTCTTGTCCTCGCGATAGTACATCACTTGGTTGGAGTCCACTGGGGTATAGAGCTGACCAACGCTGGAGTAGATACCAAGCTGGCGGAACATGCCCTCCATGCCGAAGGTACGAGCCTCGTCCGGCACGATGGGTACCACGTACTTGCCTACGTTCTTGTCACGAATCAGTGTGGTGAGAAAACGCACGAAGGCCATGGTGGTGGACATCTCGCGCTCGCCACTACCCTCGAGCAGGGTCTTGAAGGTCTCCAGGGGAGGGATCTCGAGCTTGTTACCTTGAATGCGGCGGCTGGGCAGGTAACCCCCCAGTCCGGCACGGCGCTCGTGCAGGTAGCGCATCTCGGCACTATCCGCCGGTGGCTTGAAGTACGGCGCCGAGGCAATCTGTTCGTCGGGAATGGGAATGTTGAAGCGATCGCGGAAATGACGCAACGCCTCCTCACCCATCTTTTTCTGCGAATGGGTAATGTTCTGACCCTCACCAGCCTCGCCCATGCCGTAGCCCTTGACCGTCTTGGCCAGAATCACCGTCGGCTGCCCCTTGTGCTTCATGGCCGCAGCATAGGCAGCACAGATCTTGAGTGGATCGTGACCACCACGGTTGAGCCGCCAGATGTCCTCGTCGGACATATTGGCTACCATCACCGCCAACTCGGGATACTTGCCGAAGAAGTGCTCGCGCACGTAGGCGCCACCCTTGGCCTTGTAGGCCTGATAATCACCATCGACCACTTCCTCCATGCGCCTGACCAACAGACCGTGCTTGTCGCGCGCGAACAGCGGATCCCAGTAACCGCCCCAGATCACCTTGATGACGTTCCAACCAGCACCGCGGAACACCGCCTCGAGCTCTTGGATGATCTTTCCGTTGCCACGCACCGGCCCATCGAGACGTTGCAGATTGCAATTGACCACGAACACCAGATTGTCCAGCCGCTCACGAGCGACCAGCGAGATGGCGCCCAGCGATTCAGGCTCATCCATCTCACCATCACCCATGAAGGCCCAGACCTTGCGGCCATCGGTGTTGGCAATCTCGCGGTCGTGCAGGTAACGCATGAAGCGCGCCTGGTAGATAGCCATGATCGGCCCCAAACCCATGGACACGGTGGGAAACTGCCAGAAGTTGGGCATAAGCCAAGGATGTGGATAGGAGGACAGGCCGTTACCATCCACCTCCTGACGAAAGTTGTTCAACTCCTCCTCACTGAGCCGTCCCTCAAGGAAGGCGCGCGCATAGATACCGGGTGCCGAGTGGCCCTGAAAAAACACCAAGTCACCCTCGCGCTGCTCGTTGCCAGCGCGGAAGAAATGATTGAAGCCAACATCGAACAGGGTCGCCGCCGAGGCGAAACTGGCGATGTGCCCGCCCAGCTCGGAGGCCTTGCGGTTGGCCTGCACCACCATGGCCATGGCATTCCAGCGGATGTAGGCACGGATGCGCGCCTCCATCGCCTGATCGCCCGGATAGGGCGTCTGCCGCGTGAGCGGGATAGTGTTCACATAGGCCGTATTGGCCGAGAACGGCAGGTTCACGCCGGAACGGCGCGCTTTATCGATCATGCGTTCGATCAGGAAGTGCGCACGTTCCGCTCCCTCGTGCTCAAGCACAGCCTCCAAGGCCTCGAGCCATTCCTGGGTCTCCTGGGGATCGATATCGGGTTTGCTGATCATGGGTCGCCCCCAACTGCTGAGTGATTTTTGGACCGGACCGACATGCTGCCGATCCCAACAACTGGGGCAATTCAAGCAAAGCACGAAAAAAAAAGCGAACTTGTTTTCAAGTTTTCTTGTAAATCAATAGCTTGATATATCTCACTACTAAGATAATCGTCCAATATTATATTATTTTCAGGTGCATCCATGCACGAAAAAACCCACCGCACCCGAGGGTACGGTGGGTCGATCGGCCCGTGAATCGGGGCAAGCCAACTCAGTGCAGGTCGTAACCGCGCTCCTCGTGAAGCACCAAATCAAGGCCTTCCTGCTCTTCGTCCGCAGTGACACGCAGGCCGAGCAGAACATCGACCACCTTCAGAATCACCCAAGTGAACACGGAGGTGAACACAATGGTGGTGATCACCCCGATGGCCTGTACTTCGATCTGACCGGCCATGTCGTCGATGCCCTCAGCAAAGCCATAGCCACTGAACACACCCAGTGAAGTGGCGGAGAAGATACCCGCCATCAGGGTACCGATGATGCCGCCGATACCGTGTACTGGAAACACGTCGAGCGAGTCGTCGATCTTGAGCACGCGCTTGACATAAAGCGTGGCGTTGAAACAGACGAAACCAGCGATGATACCGATGAGCAGACCACCCGCCGGGCCAACGAAGCCCGAAGCCGGGGTGATGGTGCCCAGTCCTGCGACCATACCGGTCACCGCGCCCAGCACACTAGGCTTGCCAAAGCGAATCCATTCCATGGCCGACCAGACCAGCACGCCAGCTGCGGCCGACAGGTGAGTGACCAGGATGGCCATGGCAGCGTTACCATCAGCGGCTAAGGCCGAGCCACCGTTGAAACCGAACCAGCCCACCCAGAGCATGCCGGCCCCGGCCACGGTCATGGTCATGTTGTGTGGCGGCATAGCAGTCTCGGAAAAGCCGCGACGCGGCCCCAATACGAGCGCGGCCACCAGGGCGCCCACCCCTGCGGTAATGTGTACCACGGTACCACCGGCAAAATCGTACAGACCCATCTCGTCGAGCCAGCCATTACCCCACACCCAGTGGGTAACCGGTACATAGACCAGCATCAACCACAACGCCGAGAACAGCAGCATGGCCGAGAACTTCATGCGCTCGGCGAAACCGCCGATAACCAGCGCCGGAGTGATCACGGCAAAGGTCATCTGAAACATCATGAACAGCGACTCGGGAATACTGCCCGAGAGTGTCTTGCGACCGATGCCGGCCATCATCACCTTGCTCAGGTCGCCAATCCAGGCATTGCCCTCGCCAAAGGCCAGGCTGTAGCCAGCCACCAGCCAGAGAATCGAAGCCAACCCGGCGATGGCGAAGCACTGCATCAATACCGACAGCACGTTCTTGCTACGCACCAAGCCTCCGTAGAACAAGGCTAGTCCCGGCAGGGTCATGAACAGCACCAGCGCGGTAGAAGCCATGATCCAGGCGGTATCCGCCCCACTCATGGCATCTCCGGCCAATGCCGAGGCCGGCAACAGCAGGACCGGCAGGATCGATGCTTTCAAGCTCTTGTGTATCGTCATTTCAGATTCCCCGATGGTAGGTCGATGATGTTCTTCGAGCGCGCACCACAAGCAATTTTAGCGCACGATTTTGGAGCATTGTCAGTTCAAAGACTTACGGCCCATCTGACACACAACGCCCAATATTCAGGCGACGCACGGCACTCCATAATGGTGCATTGTGACCTAATTTGCGCCATCCTGATGCACATAAAAGCCGAGCCGACACTCCCTGTCGGAAAACCGGCGAAATCACCGAGGGGAGTCCGAGTCCATCAATGAATCATCACGTTCATTCAGGCAGTCGCCTGTACCCCATGAGACCATCCCGGAATATGACGGGTCCACGAATGGCGGATGCTTTAATCACCTATCCTCACCCCAGCGGGCGGTCAGTTCGTGCGGCACCTCCAGGTGGTCGAGTACCCTGGCAACCACGAAATCCACCAGATCCTGCACCGTCTGCGGACGAAAGTAGAATCCGGGATTCGCTGGCAGGATGATCACTCCCGCCTCGGTCAGGCGCAGCATGTTGCGCAAATGAATGGCCGAATAAGGCGTCTCGCGCAACACCAGGATCAGCGGCCGACGTTCCTTGAGCGCCACATCGGCGGCACGATCAATGAGATCGTCGCAAATCCCGTTGGCGATCGATGCCAGGGTGCCAGTAGTGCAGGGACAGACCACCATGGCCGCTGGCGGATTGCTTCCCGAGGCCACCGGAGCGAGCCATTGCTGACGTCCGAACACCCACAGACGGTCCGGCGCACAGCCAAAATGGGTCACCAGTACCTGCTGCTGACCGGCAGTGTCCGACGGCAGGCACAGGTCGGTCTCCAGATTGATCACCACTTGTCCCGCCCGGGACAGCATCAATTGCACCTCACGCCCGGCGACCAGCAATTGTTCGACCAAACGCAAGGCATAGATCGCCCCAGATGCGCCGGTGATAGCCACCGCGATGGTATCGCTCATGCCACCGTCCCCCGCCGCGCCAGGGCATCGAGAATGCGCTGATGAATATTCTCGAAACTGCCGTTGCTCATTACCAGGACCACCTCCCCGGGCTGGGCCCCGGCGGCCAGGCGATCGACAATGACCTCGGTGCTGTCACTCATCACCAGTGCCGCCCCCAGCGCACCGAGGGTGGCACCGGCATCCCAGGCCAGACCGGGTGGCTGGTAGAGATAAACCCGATCGGCGACGCGCAGGGCGTCGACCAGGCGGTCGGCCATCACCCCCAGGCGCATGGTGTTGGAACGCGGCTCGAACACTGCATGGATACGCCGCTCGCCCACACGCGCACGCAATCCATCCAGAGTCGTGGTGATGGCGGTCGGATGATGGGCGAAATCGTCGTACACCGCCACCCCACCCACCTCGCCGCGCAGCTCCATACGTCGCTTGACATTCTCGAAACGGCACAGCGCCTGGATACCCTGGGCTGGCGGCACCCCGGCATGACGCGCCGCAGCCAGTGCGGCCAGTGCGTTGGCGATGTTGTGCCGACCGCCGAGCAACCACTCGACCCGGCCGACCCGTTCGGTCTCGCACACCACGTCGAAGACGGAACCATCCGCAGCGACCGCCTGGGCATGCCAGGTCGCCTCGAACACCGGGTCGAAGTGCCCGACCGGGGTCCAGCACCCCATGTCCAGCACCTCGTGCAGATTGCCGTCGTTCAGCGGGCTGAGGATGAGCCCGTTGCCGGGCACGGTGCGCACCAGGTGGTGAAACTGGCGCTGGATGGCCTCGATGTCGTCGAAGATATCGGCATGATCGAACTCCAGGTTGTTCATCACCAGGGTGCGCGGCCGGTAATGCACGAACTTGGAACGCTTGTCGAAGAAGGCGGTATCGTACTCGTCGGCCTCGACCACGAAGAAGGGACTCTCCCCCGCACGCGCCGAGACACCAAAATTGCGCGGCACCCCGCCGATGAGGAAGCCGGGCGCCAGACCAGCCTGCTCCAGTATCCAGGCCAGCATGCTGCTGGTGGTGGTCTTGCCGTGGGTGCCGGCCACCGCCAGCACCCAGCGATCGCGCAACACCTGCTCGGCCAGCCACTGCGGCCCCGAGGTATAGGACAGACCCTGTTCCAGCACGTATTCCACCACCGGGTTGCCGCGCGAGAGCGCATTGCCGATCACCACCACGTCCGGCGCCGGTTGCAGGTGAGCCGGGGCCCAGCCTTCCATCAGGCCAATACCGGCCTGCTCGAGCTGGGTGCTCATGGGCGGATAGACATTGGCGTCCGAACCGCTCACGGTGTGGCCCAGTTCGCGCGCAATCAATGCAATGCCCCCCATGAAGGTACCGCAGATGCCCAGGATGTGGATGTGCATGAAGATCCTGCTCCCAACTCACTCGAAAACCGGCTGCCCGGCCGCCTCGGGCAACAACAGCTGGGCCAACAGGCCCAGCAGGAACATTGTATAGGCGACCGCGATGAGGATCGCGAGCAGCAGCGGGATCTCCAGCGCCTGGCGCAGGATGTGCCCCATGACCAGCAGGCTCCAGAAGAGCAAGAGCAGATCGAGCAGGTCCGCCAGCGGCTCCAGGCCCAGCGCCAGAGCAAGCAATCGATAGACGAGCGCCACCACGCCGAACAGGGCTCCCATCCCCAGCAGGGCAATATAGGTCTGTCGCCAGCGCCCGGGATGACCCCGCACCTGCAGCGCGGCGAACAACAGGCCCGCTCCCAGTCCCAGATCCAGCAACTCGGCGACCAGCGCACGCCAGACCTCGGGGAACACTTCCAGAGTCAACAGGGTATGAAGCGGCAGGTTGACTGCCAGCAGCATGCCCATCAGGGCAGCGGAGTCCGGCATGTCCTGCGGACCGAGACGCGCGAGAACCAGCGCGCGGAAATGTCGCAAAAGGGCGTTCATACCGACAATCTACTACGCCGTGCAGTGCTATGCTATGCGCCCCGCAACCCTTGACTCGCCATGCAAGAACACCTGATCGACAATCCCGACGCCCTGCAGGCCCTGTGCAGGGAACTCGCCGGCAGTGAGTGGCTGGCGGTGGACACCGAGTTCATCCGCGAGCGCAGCTACTATCCACGGCTGTGCCTGATCCAGGTGAGCAACGGCGAGACAGCCGCCTGCGTCGATCCGCTGACTCTGGATGACGAGCTGGCACCCTTCCTCGACCTGCTGTTCGACGGCAGCATCCTCAAGGTCTTCCACGCCGCCCGGCAGGACCTGGAGATCTTCTGGCACGACTGGGGCCGCTTTCCCCTGCCCCTGTTCGACACCCAGCCAGCGGCCGCCCTGCTGGGGCACGGCGACCAGATCGGCTATGCCAACCTGGTCAAGCGGGTGCTCAACGTCGAACTGCCAAAGGACCAGTCGCGCACCGACTGGTCGGCGCGCCCCTTGAACGATGAGCAGATCCGCTACGCCCTCGACGACGTGATCTACCTGGGCCAGCTCTACCTGGAGATCCGTGGCAGCCTGTCGGATCGTGAGCGCCTGCAATGGCTGGCCGCCGATTTCGCCACCCTCACCGACCCGGCCACCTACGAGCCCGATCCGCGCGAGGCCTGGAAACGGGTCAAGGGCCGCCAGCACCTGCGCGGCCGCCAGCTTGCGGTACTCGCCGTGCTGACCGAGTGGCGCGAGACCGAGGCGCGCGCACGCGACCTGCCACGCAAATGGCTGCTCAAGGACGACGTGATGGTAGAGATCTGCCGGCGCCTGCCACGCAATATCGAGGCCCTGACGAAGATACGCGGTGTCGAGGCCGGCCTGGCGCACAAGGAGGGAAAGAACCTGCTGACGCTGGTCCAGAAGGCTGCCGCACTGCCGCGGGAGGCCTGGCCAAGCGAAAAGCGCCGGCCCAGCCCGCTGGCCCCCGAACAGGAGGCCATGGTCGACTACCTGACCGCCGCCCTGCGCCTGCTCGCCGCCGAGCACCAGCTCTCGCCCCAGGCCATCGCCACTCACAAGGACCTGCAGAAACTGGTACGCGGCGAAGAAGACTGCCCCCTGCTCGAGGGCTGGCGCCGCGCGGTGGCCGGCGAGCCCCTGCAGGCCCTGCTGCGCGGCGAGCGACAACTGGTCAACGAAGGTGGCCGGCTGTCGCTGCAGGCGGCAAACCGGGGATAGGACTGCCACTCACTCCGGGAACCGCCCGGCAACACCCAACGCCCGATCAGACCTCGTCGAAGCCTGCCTTGCGGAACCACTCGCGCGCCTTCTCCTCGTCGCGCGCCACACCGTTGCCCTCACGATACATCATGCCGATCGTGGTCATGGCACCCTGCAGGCCCTGCTCGGCGGCCTTCTCGAACCATGCGATCGCCTTCTTCGGGTCCTGATCCACGCACTCGCCCTGCATGTACATGAAACCCAGGCCGTGCTGCGCCAAGCCGAGGCCTGCCTCGGCTGCGGCCTTCATGTACCCGAAGGACTGCAACTCATTCCTGACCGTGCCAAGACCATTCTGCATCACGATGGCCATGCGATACTGGGCCTCGGGATTACCGGCATCGGCCAGCGGTCCCAGCAAGCGCGCAGCAGTGGTGAAGTCCCTGGCTTCGAAAGCCGCAATGCCCGAACCCAGCTCCATATCGGGCCCGCTCATGTCTTGCTCACTCATCTCTGTTCTTTCCCGTGTCGTGGCCGATAACCGGCCGGTCCTATATCGCCGCAATGTTGACGACCTGCGCGCAACACCGCCCATATTGGTCGTAAAACCCATATTTCGAAGGCCGAAGTCACCCTTCCTCGTGCAGGAAATCGATATGCATCACACGCATCCACAAGTCCTCCGCCTGCTCCAGAACCCGTACCGACATGACATGAAAGGGTGGATACCGCTTCAGACACCGTGCAGGCGAAAATCCGAGCCGTCGGAACATACTTATATCACCTGAGATCAATACACCGACCGCAACATTTCCGTGGTTGTCACCCTCCCGTTCGGAGGACCATGACCATGCACCCACCTGTCCCCCCTGCTATTCTGCCCGCTTCGAAGTCTTTGGCACCAACCCGGCATGCAGACCGCGCTCACCGACCTCATCCGCAACACCCCGCAAGGCCGCGAGGCCGACCGCATCCTGCGCACCTGCGTGCATTGTGGTTTCTGCACCGCCACTTGTCCTACTTACCAGCTGCTGGGTGACGAACTGGACGGTCCGCGCGGCCGCATCTACCAAATCAAGCAACTTCTCGAAGGCACACCGCCAACAGCGGTGATGCGCAACCACCTGGACCGTTGTCTGGTATGCCGCGCCTGCGAGACCACCTGTCCCTCGGGCGTGAACTATCACCGCCTGCTCGATATCGGCCGCGAGATACTCGAGGAACAACTGCCCCGTCCACCGGCCCAGCGCATACAGCGAAGCCTGATGCGCTGGCTGTTCGGTCACACCCGCCGCTTCGCCCCCGTGCTGGGGCTGGCACGAGGGGTGCGCCCCCTGCTGCCGGCATCGCTGCGGCGCAAGGTCCTGCCCCGTCCACCCCCTCTGCCAGTTACACCAACAAACACTGAACGCCGCATGCTGCGCCTCGAGGGCTGCGTACAGCCGGCACTCTCGCCCGACATCGACCAAGCCCTGCACCTGCTTGGCCACTTCGGCATCGCCATCGAGACCGCCCCTCAAGCCACCTGCTGCGGCGCCCTACCACAACACCTGGATGCACCGGAACAGGCCCGCACCCTAGCCCGTCGCAACATCGACGCCTGGCTGCCACTACTCGAAGACGGCGTCGAGGCCCTACTGGCGACTGCCAGCGGCTGCGGCGCTCACCTACACGACTACCCAGCCCTGCTGGCCGAAGACCCAGTCTATGCCGAACGCGCCCGGCAACTGGAGGAAAGACTGCGCGACCCGATTCAAATACTGGAGCAGGAAGACCTCTCGCGCCTGCCCCTGCGGCCAAACCCACAACGCATCGCGGTGCACACCCCCTGCACCCTGCAACACGGCCTGCACATGAACGGCCGGATCGAGATCCTGCTAGAGTCACTGGGCTATCGGCTGGTACCGGTCACCGAAAGCCACCTGTGCTGCGGTTCGGCCGGCACCTACGCGCTCACCCAGCCAGAGCTCTCGCAGCGTCTGCGAGAACGCAAGCGCACGGCACTGACCATGGAACACCCTGACCTGATCGTCACCGCCAACATCGGATGCCTGAGCCACCTGCACGACGAGCAGGGTCCGCCGATACTGCACTGGCTGGTGCTGCTCGCCCGCGACCTGGAAACAGTCTGATCAGCCCAAACCAGGCTCACTAGGCGCTCTATTCAGTGACCCAGGAAGACGCTTGAAATCTACCATGGCCATCACCGGTGCCAACTCCGGACCCTCACCGGGAAGATGCAGGAAAATGCCGTTTAACCAAGCCCATGGTCCCGCAGGGCGCTGAAAAACTCGCCACGCAGTGGATCGAACACCACCCCATCCTGGAGTCAGAGAAACACCAAAGAACGGGATGCCCGAAGCGAAAGATGGAGCCAATAGTGAACGCTACAAGCGCCTGCACCATCGACCTGGAATAACGACACTCTACTCCGGCATCGCCTCCAGGCTCCCCCTCGGTACGGCCTGCCGGCCGCACTGGGCGCAGCGCCCACCCCCACACAGTATTCCGCATCGTAGCCGAAAAGGGACTGGAAATTGCGCTGTTGCCCACCGGCTACTTCTACTGTGCCATCACCATGCAGGTGAATCCCGCACATTGTGGCCTCGAGTTGTGGAATGGCTGCCTGCTGGCTGAGACCGAGGGACCGGAGCCCACGCCCGAACACATCAGAACCGAGATCCTGGAATTCACCAATCTCGCTCCGAGATCGGACGATATCTCGACGATCAAGATCGAGACAGGCGATACAGTCTGCCAGGAGGCCGTGAATGCCTCCTTGTGTCCTCATAGTGATCCAGCGGACGTAAAAAACCCCGCGCCGGGCAGACGCGGGGTCTTCTTTCGGATCGAGACGATCGAGCAGCTGCTTACATCATGCCGCCCATGCC
>JANEMA010000037.1 GCA_024510845.1 Gammaproteobacteria bacterium | reverse complement strand
GCGGCTGGCGGGCCACCCCGGAATCCGGGTAGAATCCGCCATCCGCCACTCAAGACGCGCCACCACCGGCCGACACGGAGGGGCGGCAGGCACACAACGCCGATCCGAGGAGCGCTGCAACCCGCCGGGGCCAGGCTCGGATCCGCCACAGACGATGTTTCCAACGGCGCTCACTCGATGTTTTGACTTCACAGAGTAGAACCATGAGTGAGTTCACCGACTACAAGGTAGCCGACCTGTCCCTGGCCGACTGGGGCCGCAAGGAAATCACCATTGCCGAGACCGAGATGCCGGGCCTGATGGCCCTGCGCGAGAAGTACGGACGCGACAAGCCGCTGGCCGGTGCGCGCATCACCGGCTCCCTGCACATGACCATCCAGACCGCGGTGCTGATCGAGACCCTGGTGAAACTCGGCGCCGAGGTACGCTGGTGCTCGTGCAACATCTTCTCCACCCAGGACCATGCCGCTGCCGCCATCGCCGCCGCAGGCATCCCGGTGTATGCCTGGAAGGGCGAAACCCTCGAGGAATACTGGTGGTGCACCGAGCAGGTACTCAGCTGGCCGGACGGCCAGGGCCCCAACATGATCCTCGACGATGGGGGTGATGCCACCCTGCTGGTGCACAAGGGCGCCGAGTTCACCGAAACCGGCGTGCCCGAACCGCAGGAAGGCGACGCCGAGGAATGGCGCGTCATCCTCAACACCCTGTGTCGCAGCCTGGCCGAGGACCCGCAGCGCTACAAGCGCATGGCCGAGGATATCCGCGGCGTGACCGAAGAGACCACCACCGGGGTGCACCGCCTCTACCAGATGATGGAGGAAGGCAAGCTGCTGTTCCCGGCGATGAACGTCAACGACTCGGTCACCAAGTCCAAGTTCGACAATCTCTACGGTTGCCGCGAATCGCTGGTGGACGGTATCAAGCGCGCCACCGACGTGATGATTGCCGGCAAGATCGCCGTGGTCTGTGGCTACGGCGACGTGGGCAAGGGCTCGGCGCAATCGCTGCGCGGCCTCGGCGCCACCGTCTGGGTCACCGAGATCGACCCCATCTGTGCCCTGCAGGCAGCAATGGAGGGCTACCGGGTAGTGACCATGGAAGAGGCCGCGCCGCTGGCCGACATCTTCGTCAGCACCACCGGCAACAAGGACATCATCACCCATGACCACATGGCGGCGATGAAGGACCAGGCCATCGTGTGCAACATCGGCCACTTCGACAACGAGATTCAGGTGGACTCGCTGCGCCAATACGAGTGGATCGATATCAAGCCCCAGGTGGACCAGATCATATTCCCCGATGGCCACCGCATCACCCTGCTGGCCGAGGGCCGGCTGGTGAACCTGGGCTGCGCCACCGGCCACCCCAGCTTCGTGATGTCCAACTCCTTCACCAACCAAGTGCTGGCGCAGATCGAGCTGTTCACCAAGACCGACCCGTACCCGGTGGGTGTCTACATCCTGCCAAAGAAGCTGGACGAAGAGGTCGCCCGCCTGCACCTGGACAAAATCGGCGCCAAGCTCACCCAACTGACGCCGAAGCAGGCCGAGTACCTGGGCGTTCCCATCGAGGGACCCTACAAACCCGACCACTACCGTTACTGAGGTCAGGAATGCAAACCGCAGATGACGCAAAGAATTCGGGGACGCTTCGATCAATTGGCAGAATGGCATCTTGCGACCCGAAAATTGGTCTGCCTTTCCTCGACGATCGCTTTCTTGCGTCCCGAGCCAAACATCTGGTGAAAGATTCGGGATGAACCCATGGCAACAAAAAGAACTTTGTGAACCTCGTGGCGCTCTTCGCGGTTGAACAGAATCATGAATGAAGACAAGACCTTCAGCTTCGAGCTGTTCCCACCCAAGACCGAGAAAGGCTTCGAGAAACTCAAGGCCACGGTGCGCACGCTCAACGAGCGCCAGCCAGCCTTCTTCTCCTGCACATACGGAGCCGGTGGCTCGACCCGGGACAACACTTTCGCTACCGTGGACTGGCTGCGCAGCGAAGGTATCGACACCGCTCCGCATCTCACTTGTATCGGCAACAGCATCACGGAGACACTGGCCATTCTGAAACGCTACAAGGCCCAGGGCATCCACCGCATCGTGGCGCTGCGCGGCGACCGTCCTTCGGGGACCGGTGTCGGCGGCGGCGACCTCGCACATGCCAGCGAGCTGGTAACCCTGATCCATGAGCATTTCGGTGAGCACTTCCACATCGAAGTCGCCGCCTATCCCGAGATGCACCCTCAGGCACCGAACTTTCTGATCGATCTTGGCAACTTCCG
The DNA here is from genome assembly GCA_024510845.1 of Gammaproteobacteria bacterium. Taxonomy (GTDB): domain Bacteria; phylum Pseudomonadota; class Gammaproteobacteria; order Chromatiales; family Chromatiaceae; genus MONJU. The sequence goes on along the minus strand of JANEMA010000037.1, from coordinate 18,683 downwards.
ACTCAAGATCGAGGCTGGGGCCAACTCGGCCATCACACAATATTTCTACAATGCCGACGCCTATGTGCACTTCGTCGAGCAGTGCCGGCATCGTGAGATCGAGATCCCCATCGTGCCCGGCATCATGCCAATCACCAACTACAGCAGTCTGGTGCGCTTCTCCAACGCCTGCGGCGCCGAGATACCGCGCTGGATCCGCAAGCGCCTGGAGGCCTATGGCGATGACGTGGAGAGCATCCGCGCTTTCGGTCTGGAAGTCGTCACCGGGCTGTGCGAGCAACTGCTGACCGCCGGTGCGCCAGGACTGCATTTCTACACCATGAATCAGGCCGAGCCCACGCTGGCAATCTGGGACCGGCTGGATCTCTGAGCCCCGTATGCGCGAGCACCGGATCTACAGCCCAACACATCTGGAGACCGGCCAGACCGTAACGCTGGACAGAAATGCCGCGCGCCACCTGCTGGCCACCCTGCGCCTGGACGATGGCGCCCAAATCCTGCTCTTCGATGGCAGCGGACGCGATTTCACCGCCGTGCTGCGTGTCACGGACAAACACCAGGCCGTGGCCGAAGTAGTCTCCGTGTGGCATGAAGAACCCCAACCTCCGCTACATCTACACCTCGCCATCGGTATCTCCCGCGGTGAGCGAATGGATTATGCGGTACAGAAAGCGGTAGAGCTGGGTGTGGCGGAGATCAGCCCATTGTTTACCGAACGCACCCAGGTAAAGTTGTCCGGCAACAGGCAGGAAAAACGCCGACGGCATTGGCTGGGGGTCATCCAACACGCCTGCGAACAATCAGGCCGCGCGCGATTACCACTGCTGCACCCACCGCGGCACCTGGGCGACTGGCTGTACGCACCACCGTTGCCGGGGCTGCTGCTCGAGCACCGTGCAACACGCTCACTGCCTCGGTTGCCTCCACCGGGAGACCGCCTGTCCCTGCTGATCGGACCAGAAGGGGGATTGAGCGATACCGAGCGCAAGGTGGCATGTATTGCAGGATTCACTGCGGTACGCCTGGGATCACACATCCTGCGCACCGAGACCGCACCGCTGGCTGCACTGTCAGCGATCCAGGTATTGTGGGGAGACTTTCGTTGAGTGGTACAGAACTCAGGCCGTTACACCGACCTCCAACTCACGCTCCAGTGCCGGCAGGTCAGGAATGACGGCCGCCTGCCCATCGAAACGCAACGCAGCGCGCAGCGGTCGGTCACTCCAGTTCTCGGGCATCATCATACCTTCCAGCATCGACTCCTGAATTCGGACAAGGCGGGGAATGTTTGCCGCCACGATACCCACAAAAGGACGCCGCGCCTGCCGGTCCAGCATATGGCAGACCACGATACACTGCCGAGTACTTTTCGCCACCACGGATTCACCCAACAGCATCTCGAAACGCACCACCAATAGCCGCCGCTGCCGCCAGTCCATCTCGCCCACAACCCACTCGGGGCTATCCGGCAAGGCGGAAACACCGTGAGAATCCATGATTTCGGCCACCGCGGCATTCGGTAGCAACAGCGAGACTTCCATCTGCAGGGGGATCACCAGCCCGTGTACCTCCCGTGGATAGACCGAAGTATCGCTCACGACGTCACCTCGGCGAGTACAGTATGGATGTTCTCCAGTAATTCCGACTCTCGGTAGGGCTTGCCCAGATAGTGGCGCACGCCCAGCTCCTGTGCATACTCCCGGTGCTTGCTCCCGGTACGCGAGGTGATCATGATGATGGAAATATCCTTGAGCGCCTCGGTACTGCACATGTATCTCACCAGCTCGAAGCCGTCCATGCGCGGCATCTCGATGTCCAGCAACATCACGTCAGGCCGTTCGGTCTGCAACAGTGCCATCGCGTCCACACCATCACGCGCAGTGATGACGCGCATATTGTGACGCTCGAGCAGGCGACTGGCCACCTTGCGCACCGTGATCGAATCATCCACAACCATGATCTTGACCCCGGCCACCTCCTCCTCACACTCTGCCAGGGGCTCAAGCATCGCCTGGTACGCCGACTCCATGCGCACCAGGGCACCAACATCGAGAATCAACGCGATTCCCCCGTCGGCCAGAATAGTACCTCCCGTGAACCAGTGGATACCGGCCAGCTGGGTACCCAGCGACTTGACCACGATCTGATAGTTGCCAAGGAGGCGGTCGACCTGGATGGCCGTGCGATGTTCACCGGAATGCACGAGCAACAGGGGTATCCAGCGTTCGCCTCGAGGCAGACGAGGAGATCCGATACCCAACAAGCGACCAAGATGGCGCACCGTATACTCATGCCCACCATGAGAGAAGGTCGCACGTTCACCCCGGTAGCAGGACTTCAGATCACTCCGCGAAATGCGTGCGATACCGGCCAGCCTGCCATGGGGTACAGCAAACACCTCGTCGTCTATTCCGACCAGCAGGGCGTCGCTGATCGCCTGGGTGAAAGGCAGACGAATGGTGAAACGGGTTCCAAGGCCCGGCTGCGAATCGATATCCAGCGTGCCGCCAAGCTGCTTGACCTCGTTGACCACCACATCCATGCCGACACCACGGCCCGCCACCTGGGTTACCTCGTGGACAGTGGACAACCCCACCTCCAGGATGAAAGCATTCAGGTCATCATCATCGATATGGGCCTCGGGATCGAGCAAACCGCGCTCGACCGCCCGGCGACGGATGGCCTTTTTGTCCAGGCCTCGACCATCGTCACTGACTTCGAGTACCATGTTCGGACCGTCCCAACTCACGACCAGCGACACCTTGCCGGCCGGAGGCTTGCCTGCGGCCCTGCGGTCGTTCGACGCCTCGATGCCGTGGACCACCGCATTACGCAACAGATGCTCGAGTGGCCCCATCATGCGCTCCAGTATCGCACGATCCATCTCGCCCGCGGCGCCAGTCAAAGCGAATTCAGCCTGCTTGCCGAGCATCTCGGCAGTCTGCCGTACCACACGCTGCAGACGCGAAGCACGCGAGCCAACCGGGATCATGCGTGTCCTCAGCAAGCCATCCTGCAGGTCGTTGGTGATCCGCGACTGCTGCTGCAGCAGGGTATCGGTATCCCGACTCTGCTCCTGCAGGGTCACACAGATACTGTTCATGTCTTCGGTCGTCTCGGCCAAGGCACGAGACAGTTGCTGGATGGTGGAATAACGATCCATCTCCAGTGGATCGAAACCGTCCGGCAACTCGCCTTCGTTCTCTCGCTCGTGACGCGACAGGATCTGCGCCTCGGTCTCGTTTTCCAGCTTGCACAACTGTTTGCGCAGGCGACCGATGGTCTGGGCCAGCTCGTCCAGGTTGTAACCGAGCGTCTTGTTCTGTTGCTCGAGGCGGGCACCGCAGATACCGACCTCGCCCGCATTGTTGACCATACGGTCCAGCAGATCGGCACATACCCGAACCCGTTCCTTTGGGGTAGTGCCCTTCTCCTCTTCGGGTGGCGGCGGGCGGCGTGGAGGCTCGTCCTCGGCCAGCCGACCACGAGCAGGAAACTGGATGACAGGCAAGTCCGCCGACATTCCCGACAATGACTCGCTGTCGCCGGTGGCGACCATGGACGACGAGGCAACGAGGTCCGACTCGATCAGCAACTGGGAATCGGTCAACAAGGTGGACTGCGACAGGCCAGAGGCTGCCTGTTCCAGCGAATCCAGCTCCGTATCGTCCAGCAACTCCAGCTCACTGGCATCTTCCTCGATATTGAGCCGGGCCGACCGGTCGTCACCTGCCTCACCGGGTTCCTGCGCCGACAAGGCAAAGGATTCACCCCGTGCCACAGCCTGGAGATTCTCGACCAGGGCTTCCTGCACTTCGACCGCCTCGTCTTGTTCGAGCGCCTCGATCTGCGCCGTCAGGACATCCAGTGCCTGCCGGGTAATGCGGACAATATCAGGAGTGGGATGTACCCGCTGATCGACCACGCTCTCGAGCAAGGACTCCATCGCGTGGCTCAGATCACCGATGGCCGACACCCCCGAGAGCCGCGCCCCGCCCTTGATGGTATGCAACCCCCGTTGCATGTGGACCACGGGCAACAAATCATCTGGCCGCACCTCCCAGTCCGCCATGCCGGATTCCAGGCGATCGAGCAGCTCTCTCGCTTCGTCGACGAAGATGGCAACCAGCTCCTCATCGTAGAGCGAAGCCGCCTGGTTTCCAGACTGGACGTTTGCCTCTCCTGTTTCTGGCTCCTTGGCATCTTCCAAGGCCTTGATCTCGAGCTCGATTTCTTTCATCAAGGCCTGCCAGGAAGGCATCCGGGCCCCGGGCACATTGATTACCGCCAACAATGCACTGATGATGAAATACCCGCGTTCGAACAAGTCTATGGCTGCCTGGTCGGTCCGATGCGACAACTCGTGACACAGACTGGCCAAGTGTTCCAAGGTACCGGCCAGTCCGGCCACCGAGACAATCTGAGCCATGTGGGCACTGCCATGCAAGGTATGCAACGCGCGCCGCAACGCGTCATCGAAGACACAGCCATTGGCGATGCCGCGACAACGGGCAATAAAGGATTTCATCGTCGCCAAATGGGTCTCTGCCTCCCGAATGAAGATCTGGTGCAGCGTCTCGTCCAGCTCGATGGGGGGATGTTCATCCGTGGTGAGAATACGTGTCAGCTCTTCACGATCGGCAGGATCCTCCCGCCACACAGGGAAAGGCGTCTGCAACTCATCACGTGCCTCCGCGACGGAGATCGACAGGGTCTCAGAGTCCAGCACCGAAGAGCCATCATCGTCCACCTCGGACATCGGCTCCCCCGTCGCTTCTACAGGCTCGCACACGGACTGCTCGATCACGTTCACCACCTCGGCTCCGGTGACTTCCGCTGCTTCCGTCGTCGGTGCCAATGGCTCGGCACCTGACTCGTGCTCCTCCAGCGCGTCCGTAGCGACCGGATCCCTGGAAACTGCCTCGCATCCATCTTCAGTACCGGACAGCTCGACCAATCCCATGTGACCGGCCGCCTCACCGGCCACCTGCAAGGCACACTGGCGATCAGGCGAAGGCTCGAGCAGCGATTCGAGATGTACCTCGATACCACTGACCATGTCTCCCAAGCGATCGCGTTCACCTGCATCAGGCGCTCCCCGCTGTCCGGACAGCAGCGCCTCTACATAACCATGCAGGCCCACAAACAGATCGCCGACCACCTGTCGATCGAGCACGCTGAATACACCGGACAGGCGATGCAGGATCGTCGACCCCGATTCCAGGATACCGAGCTCGCCGGTATCGAAATAAGTACTCAGCACCTCCTTGAACCGAGCCAGTTCGACCAAGGCCTGTTCGAGCGCGACCTTCAGTGTGTGTCTGTATTCGCTTTCCAGCACGATGGCTTTGTTGGCAGCCTCTTCATCCCGCGAAAACCCCGACTCCGAGAGCGTCGGCAAGGCCGACTGAACCGACAGCAGATCCCAGGCCAATTGGTCGAGCCAGACATCATCGGGCAGTTCACCATTTCCCACCGCATCACGAATCATGTCGGCATGCGGTACCAGCCGGCTCCGCAGCCCCCCCTGACCGATCATCCCCAGCGTGTCTGCCATACGGCGGACAGACTCGGCAAGCGAGGAAAAACGCTCAATATCCTGTCGATCACCCCGCATGCAGAGATCGAGCTGGTCCTTGATGCACTGCAGATCCTCTTCCAGCGCCTGAGCGACACTCTCGAACAATTCGTGTCCTGCGCCAATGAACCGGCCCTCGCACAGATCCTCTTCCGAAAGATCCGGGAAGCTGTTCTCCAGATTGGCTGTGTGGCGTACTGCCAGCACTACGGGATCGACAGAATCGGAACGGGCGATGTAGTAGAGGAAGTTCTTCAGCAGCTCGACGGGAAATTCCTGGGCAATCGCTTCCTCCCCTCGATCGATCGCCCGCTTGAACACCCGATCGAGCTGCCCGTAGAGCAGCTTGACGGCCGAGGTCGTCTTCACACTTCCCTCGGCGATGGCAACCAGCAAGGCCTCGGCGGCATCCAGCAGGCGCCGCAGTCGCGCTGTTCCTGCGGCAGACGAGACCTGATCGATCAGATCGCGCAGCGACTCGAGTCCTCCAGGAGTATCCAGATCGCGGAACCACTTGAGCAGGGCACGATGGTAATCCATGCGCAGTCCTGCAATCAGCTCGGGAAGTTGCGGATTGCCGCTGCCCGGTTTCACAGGCTCAGCCTCGAGCTGGGCATCCAGACACGGTGCAAACAACGAGATCTCGGACACCAAAGGCGCCTCGTACGCGGCCCGCAAATCGTTCATCATTGGCAGCAGGATCAGCGGGATATCGGATTCACCCGATTCGATACGGTCGAGGTAGGCCGATAACTGTGCGATACCGCACATGAAGACTTCGACTGCAGCTTCACGACTGCCGACACGATCCTCGTTCAAACGCCGGGCGAGCCATTCCAGTTCGGCTGCCAACATGGCTGCGCCATGGATCCGGGTCAACGTCAACGCACCCCGAACCTGGTGCAACGAGCGGATCGCAGGCTCCAAGTCCTCGGCATCGCCGGCGACGAAGTCTTCCAGCACAAGGCAGGCCTGGCGCAGACCTTCCTCCACCTCCCGGCGTATCCAGTGCAGGCCGCTGTGGTCCAGGGACGATTCTGTGGTCATCATGCTGGCTTGCGCTGGCATCCTTGCGGCAATCTGCCGCGCCGTTCCTCGTCAGATTCGGCCGGCAGCTTGAAACGCGCCACCGTTTCCCGCAACTGCTGCGCCATTTTGGCCAGCACATCGATGGAGCTCGCCGTCTGTCCGGTTCCCTCGGACGTCTGGTGGGTAATCTCCTGGATGACGCTCATGGTGTCGTTGATGGACTTCGCATCATCAGACTGTCCTATGGCATCGGCAGCGATCTTTTCGATCTCTTCAGCAATCTGACACGATACTTCCTCGATCCGTTTCAGTGCCTCGCCGGCCTCCTCGGCCCGTGCTGCTCCGGAGATCACTTCACTGGTACTGGCCTCCATGGAGATGACAGCCTCGTTGGTATCGGCCTGAATCGTCTTCACCAAAGCCTCGATCTGCTTGGTGGCATCGGTGGCACGCTCAGCCAGCCGCTGCACCTCATCGGCCACGACGGCAAAACCCCTGCCCTGCTCACCAGCCATGGCAGCCTGCATGGCGGCATTCAACGCCAGGATGTTGGTCTGGTCGGCGATATCCTCGATCAGTTCCACGATATTGCCGATCTCCTGAGAAGACTCGCCAAGGCGCTTGATCCGCTTGGAAGTCTCATGGATCTGATCACGAATCCGATCCATGCCATCGATGGTACGGCGCACCGTTTCCCCACCTTCGTGAGCGATTTCGAGCGATTCCCGCGCAACGCTCACCGAGTGGCTGGCCTCGGTGGCCATCTCGTCCATGGTGCTGGACATCTTGCGCACGATGTCCGAAGCGTTGACGATCTGTTCGCGCTGGTGTTCCGAAGCCTCGGACAGGTGCATGGCCGTCGCCTTGGTCTCTTGGGCAGCGCTCGACACCTGTACCGATGTCTCGTCGATGGTTGCCACCAGATTGCGCATCTCTTCCACCGCCTGGTTGACCGAGTCGGCAATGGCACCGGTGATGTCCTCGGACACCGTGGCCCGGATAGTCAGATCGCCATCGGCCAGGTCCATCATCTCGTCGAGCAGGCGACGAATGGCCTCCTGGTTGCGCCGGTTCTGTTCCCCGGCTTCGGCCTCGCGGCGCCTGGCATCACGCAGCAACGCCGCACCCAGCAGGATCAACAGGCCGAGGGAGATTACACCCAGCACAGTAACGACGGCCGGACCCAGCACAACCGGACCGACACGCACCACACCTGCCTGTTCGCGATACACCGCTATCAGCGCTGCCGTATCACGGTCGAGCCTTTCCGACGACGGTGTGATCTCGTCGATCGCCTCGAGTGCCGGCAGCAGAGCAGGCATCGCCTCGATGATCTCCCCCGCATGATCGTTGACCGTGGCGAACAGCAGAGCCACTTCTTCGAGGGCCTTGCGTCCCGCAGGGTCGGTCACCTTGCGGATGTTGAGCTGATTGTCTCCCTTGAGCATGCCTTCGAGTACTCGCCCAAACAGGCCGGCGTCCTGAGCGAACTGGTCGATGGCCACCGCGGTATCGGCGCCACCGAGCAGCACCCTGGCTACGCTGTTGTCGGTACGTTGCGCCAACATCAGCTGGCGGGCAGCGACATAGATCTGCCGTGAAGGCGCATTGACACGCACCAGCAGACGGACTACCTCGTCAGAGGTTTCCTGAAGTTGCGGGATCAATTCACTGATCACGCCAATGAACTCTCCGATGGACAGGATGGTCTCGCGATTGCGCAAGATCTCGTCCGCGTAGGAGCGCAACTCCAGCCAGCTGTTCTCGACCTTGCGCAGGATACCCAACGCCTGCTCTGGCGATGGCGGAAGCCCCTGTTCGGGATTTCCGTTCTTGAGCTCATCGATCAATGTCGAGAACTGGTTCCGGGCAACCAGCAACTGCTGGAAAGAAGGCTCGTTACCCCGCAGGGCCTCCAGCGAGAACTTGGCAATCTTCTGCCCCAGTACCTGCTGTTCGGCTCCCATCAGAAGATACTGCTGCTGGAATTCCTTCTGCCGGTCCACGATGAAGAAGATAGCCAGTGTCGCCACGATCGCCACCAACAGGGCAACCGTCAGCAACGGTATGGACCTGTCCTCCCCCTTATCCTTTTTTCTTGCTCTCATCGGGTCTCCTCGTCGAACCCGTATCCCGACTCGTGGGACACTTCCTCGGATTTCATCTCGTACCTCATCGACCTGCAGAACGAAATGCTGGATCGGCAGTCAACGCCGACAAGCTGAACACCGGCCACACTTCGTCTTCCACGGAAAAGGCATCAAACACATAACGCCCCAAGGCTCCCGTCATGCGCGCATTGGGCAGGCGTCGCGTTTCCGGAAAGTGCCGCATGCCCAACACGGCCGACACCAGCAGACCACACTCCAGACCACGCATGCGCACGATCAACACACGCACACTCTTTCCCGACATCACGGATTTTCCACCCAAGAAGACCTGAAGATCGATCACCGGCAGCAGGTTGCCCCGGATATTGGCCAGACCTTTCATCCAGGGTTGCGCACCTGGCACATGAGTGAGTCGCACAGGACAGGGCCGCATCTCACGAATTTCACTCATCGCCGTAACCACGCGTACCCCGGCGATGCTGTAGGCCAGCCCCTCCCATGTATCCTCGGCCACCGTGACCTGCAGCATGCTGGGCGCACTGACACGGCTCTGACATTCGATCTCCACCAGCAGAGCCATCAGCTCCCCCGGAGCCGGCGCCTGGACCGCCATTCGTCCCATGCGCATCAGCCGAGCACCTCGGCGATTACTCCGAGCAGCTGCTCCTCGCTGACCGGCTTCACCAGATACATTCGGGCGCCCTGCTGCAGGCCCCACTCGCGATCGGTCTCCTGGTCCTTGGTGGTGATCATGACAACCGGAATGTGCCTTGTTTCCGGATCGCGACCGATCTTGCGAGTCGCTTGAAAGCCATTGAGTCCCGGCATGACCACATCCATCAGGATCAGGTCAGGCTTTTCGCTCTTTGCAGTCTCGAGCCCTTCCTGACCCTCAGAGGCCGTCAGAGTCTGATGGCCTGCTTTGTGCAGGTACTGGGTGAGTACATGCAGTTCGGTCAGAGAATCATCCACTACGAGTACCTTCGCCATTCTCACGCTACCTTATCGGCAATTGGCAAACTGACGAACTGCATCGAGCAATTCATCGCGAGAAAAGGGTTTAGTCAGATACTGGTCGGAACCGACGATACGTCCTCGGGCACGATCGAACAGGCCATCCTTGCTCGACAACATGATGACCGGCACATCCCGGTATAGATCGTTGTGTTTGATGAGCGCACAGGTTTGATACCCATCAAGGCGCGGCATCATGATGTCGACGAAGATAAGGTCAGGCCTGCTGTCCACAATCACGGACAACGCCTCGAAGCCGTCATTTGCCGTCAACACTTCGCATCCGACCATCTTCAGCAGGGTTCCGGCAGTCCGTTGGATGATTTTGCTGTCGTCGATCACCAGTACTTTCAAGCCCTGGAGATCGATATCGCCACTGTCACTCACTATCTTCAACCCATCCTGATACTAACGTTCACTCATTGGGTACCACCGTAGTCAGTCCCCACAGCTGCCACAGTTGCATGCCACCCCGGTAATAACGAATCTTGTCTGCCGGATAACCCAGCCTGAGCAACCCCCGAATCGCCCGCGGCGACTGGCCACAGGCAGGGCCATTGCAATACAACACCAGCGTCTTGGCATTCGTGAAGTCCCACTTGTCCGTCAGGTAGGGGGGCCTGGACCAGCCCCATTCCTCCAGCAGCTTCTCGTAGAACACCGGCTCCTCCCGTTCCCTGACACCGAACAGTTCAAAAGCGTCCAGCACCTCGGGATCATCGGCCGTCTTGGTCAAATGCGTGAAGGGAATATTGATCGAACCAGGGATGACCCCCTTCTTGTGCCAAGCCGGGGTACGTGCATCGATGAGCAACCCCTTGCCATCTCGCAGTTCGGTCTCCATGAAATCGAACAGCTCGATCTCGCCGATGACCTGGATACCCGGCGCCGGAGTGATTGGCTGAATGCAGAAGGATGGACACTTGCGTGCGGTCTTGGCGAAGTAGCCCCTGAGTTCGTAGTCCGGGTCCTGGACACGCTGCACACGGATCGAGCGCCCTTCGTGAAGGACATGAATATAAGGCCTTCCCTTGGTCAGCGGAATGAAGTCGCTGTCCAACTTCACCTTATCGGAAAAAGCCGATCCGGCAGAAAGAAACCCTGCCAGCAAGGTAAACACCACCATCGCTTGCTGTACCAGGCGAACGTTCTTCGACATATCTCCCCCAAATGCTCGATGTTCTCGGCCAAGTCACTGGCGCACAACAACCAGCATCCTGACAGTCCCTTCCAAGTTGTCTATCGTCAATGCTGAAGCAAGCGACTCACGATCTTCTTGCGGATCTTGTCCATGCCCACGCCACGACGATATTCCCCGAACACCTCCTGGCGGCTGCGTTCGGGGAGCTTGCGGTAGAAACCATAGGTGCCGAAGTAATGCTTCTTGAGCAAGGATTCGAAATTGGCTCGCTGTGCGGCCAAATCCAACTTCTCTTGTGATTGCGATGCCTGCTCGCCCTCGGCAGACTGCTTGGCTGCCCCCGGATCCGTTGCTCGACCCGGGTCAATCCGTTCGGCATCGACTTTGCCGGCCTCCACCTCCAGTTCGGAGAGATAGTCATCGGCAGACGAGGCGATTGTACTGAATCCCAGAATTCCGATGACCGGAAGAAATCCCAGAACCGACATAAAAAAACCGTTTCCTCCCTTTTCAGCCATGGTATACAACCCCCATTATCGACCCATGACATTGCAAGAAAGTGATCTCAATGGTGACCTCCCACAGTGGTAATAGTGGTAACAGCTGGCGTTGTTCCACGTCTTTATCCGGTTCCCCTGTCAACGTGGCACAATCCGTTCCCAAAGTAGCAGCCAAACCACTGAGCCGCAAGATGGAAACGGCTCCCACTGCGACTCACTATCCCAGACTGACAAGCACCAGCGCACAGTTCCCGAAAAACCTGTGACCGATACACTCTGCCTTGCAAACCTGCGACAGCCGAGTATCTTGTGCCCCTCGACGGCTTGCCAGACCCGAAGGACTTCACAATTATGGTACCGGCACTGCTGGTCATCATGGACCCCATTGCACAAATCAAGATCCACAAGGACAGCACCTTTGCCATGCTCCTTGAGGCGCAGGCACGCGGCTGGACTCTGCACTATGCCGAACAACGCAACCTGTCGCAACGCAACGGACGCACCCTGGTGCAATCGAGGCCGTTACGCGTCAAGGACGACGCCACCGGATGGTTCGAACTCGAGACCACCGAAGGGGGACCTGTCGATCGTTTCCACGTGGTGCTGATGCGCAAGGATCCCCCCTTCGACCTGGACTACATCACCACCACCTGGTTGCTCGATCAACCCGCAGCAAATGGCACCCTGATCGTCAATCACCCACAGGCCCTGCGCAATCACAACGAGAAGCTGGCAGCCACCCGCTTTCCGCAACTCTGTCCGCCCGTACTGGTAGCCAGTGACATGGCGGCACTGGAACGCTTCGTGGACGAACAGGGTGACGTGATTCTCAAGCCGCTCGACGGCATGGGCGGCACCTCGATCTTCCGTGTGCATCCAGATGACCCCAACCACCGGGTGATCCTCGAGACCCTGACCCACTACGGACGCCGCCAGATCATGGCGCAACGCTTCATTCCGGAGATTCGCGATGGCGACAAGCGCATCCTGGTAATCGATGGTGAAGCGGTTCCCTGGGGCTTGGCACGCATCCCCACCAAAGGCGGGATCCGTGGCAACCTCGCTGCCGGAGGCCGAGGCGTCGGTGTGGCATTGAACGATCGCGATCGCGAAATCGTCGCCACCATCGCCCCCTTTCTGTGTGAAGCAGGTATCCTGTTCGCCGGGCTGGATGTGATCGGCGACTATCTCACCGAGATCAACATCACCAGTCCTACCTGCATCCGCGAACTGGAGGCCATCTACCCACTCAATATCGCCGGCACACTGATGGACCGGATCGAGCAGACGATCGCCGCATGAATCACCCGAGACCTTACCGCTTCCACCTCGCCATCATACTCGGCATGCTGTCGGTGATACTGCTTGGCGGAAGCTGTTCGCGGCAACTGCCATCGCAGTATTTCCGCATGATCACCTTCGGCACTGTCATGGAACTGGAAATCATCGGCGTGGACCGGAACAAGGCGCAAGCCGCCTACCAGACCCTGCAACAGGACTTCCAGTTCATGCACAAAGCCTGGCATGCCTGGGATCCTGGCCCGCTTGGCCGCATCGACCAGGCGATTGCGGACGGCCGAACCATCGCCGCACCGCCGTCGGTTCTACCTTTGCTGAGAGTCTCGCAAAAACTGGCACGCAAGAGCGACTACCTGTTCGATCCCGGCATCGGCCGCCTGGTCGAGCTATGGGGTTTTCACGACAGCGACCTCGGGCCGCACGCTCCGCCCAGTGATGAAGAGATCGAGGTACTGATCGCACGACATCCCAGCATCCGCGATGTGAGGATCGAAGACTTCCACCTCTCTTGCGGCAATCCCGCGGTCAAACTCGACTTCGGCGCCATCGGCAAGGGCTACGGAATCGATCGTGCCATTGAGCGCCTGCGCGAGATGGGCATCACCGACGCCATCGTCAATGCCGGCGGCGACCTGCGCGCTATCGGCTCGCGCGCCGGCAATCCCTGGCGCATCGCTATCCGAGACCCCGACGGCGGCAGTATCTTCGCGCTGCTCCCGGTCATCGGTAACGAGGCGGTATTCACCTCCGGAAACTACGAGCGGAACTTCACCTGGAAAGGAAAATTCTATCATCACATCATCGACCCACGTACAGGACGACCGGCCATCGGCACTGCTTCGGTGACCGTATTGCACCCTGACGCCACCACCGCCGATGCCGCGGCCACCGCGCTGTTCATCGCAGGCCCGGACAACTGGTACCGGGTGGCGCGACAGATGGGGATCAAGTACGTCTTGTTGATCGACACCGAAGGGAAGGTGCACATGAATCCCGCAATGCGGAAGCGAATCGAGTTGCAGAAGCCCGTACAAGACATCCATGTCAGCAAACCACTCTGAGGCCTGAACCATGAAGGAGCGGCTGGCCGGAAAGATCGCCCGTGAACCCCTGGGTCTGGCCCTGCTCGGTGCCACGGTGGTGCACGCCTTCGTGACCCTCGCCATCGGCTTCGACATCCAACGCAACAATCCACCTGCACCGGAGCACACGCTGGATATCACCCTGGTAGTCCCCGAAAAGAAACCCGAAAAGGTGGAGAAACCGGACTTCCTGGCCCAGGCACCACAGCCCGGCGGTGGCGAGCAGGTACAAAAGAACCGTCCCAGCAACCCGCTGGGCAATCCCCGGACGATCCGCAAGCAGCAGAAGCCGACACCCGAGCTGGTGCGTGCCGGCACGATCCATCCCGAGCCACGCAGGCAGAAGCAAGTGATCACCACCCGGCATACCAACCGCAAGGAGACCGTGCGCAAGCCCAAGCCCACCGTCAAGGCCACACCACGCCCCCGCGTTGCCCAACTGTTGGCAAGCACCCAGAAGGAAATCGACCGCCTGACCGCGGAACTCGACCGCCACATCCAGAGCGCTTCCAGATATAAGCGTCGTAAAGTGCTCAACGCCAGCACCCGGGAATACAAGTACGCCAGCTATCTCGATGCGTGGCGACGCAAGGTAGAACGCATTGGCAACCTCAACTACCCCGACGAGGCCAAGCGCAAACGCCTGTACGGCACGTTGATCCTGCACGTGGCCGTGCGCGCCGACGGCAGCATCGAACAGATCCGTCTGCTGCATCCATCCGGCCACAAGATCCTCGACGATGCAGCCGTGCGCATCGTCCGCCTGGCCGCGCCCTTCGCTCCCTTTCCCCCAGAGATCCTCAAAGAAGTGGATGTGCTCGATATCACCCGCACCTGGCAATTCCGCAACGGCAACCGCTTGTTCTCGGCGCCCTGAGCCCGAATCTCTATTGCGAGAAACACTCAACCACCGGATACTCGTACCGTGGACACCAGCAACCTGACCAACCATCTGCTGATCGCCATGCCCAGCCTGCGGGACACCAACTTTGCACACACGGTGACCTATATCTGTGAGCACAGTCCCAACGGTGCCATGGGTATCGTCATCAACCGCCCGATCGACATCCGTGTCAGCAAAGTGCTCGAACAGATGGAGATCCCGAGCGACAATCCGAGTGTGAAGGAAGCACCAGTCTACCTGGGCGGACCGGTCGAGGAACGGCGTGGCTTCGTGCTGCACGATTCCGACCAAGAATGGGAATCCACCCTGCGCATCAACGACCAGATCAGTGTCACTACCTCGCGCGACATCCTTGAGGCCATGGCCTGTGGCAAAGGCCCCGCACACGCCCTGGTGGCCTTGGGCTATGCCGGCTGGGGCCCGAGGCAACTGGAACAGGAGATCCTCGACAACAGCTGGCTGAGTACCCCAGCCGATCACACCATCCTCTTCGAACTGCCACCACCTCATCGCCGGGAGGCTGCAGCACGGCTGGTCGGTGTAGATCTCAGCCACCTGAGCACCGACAGCGGCCATGCCTGATGGCTACCCTGCTCGGCTTCGACTACGGAAGCCACAAGATCGGCGTAGCAGTCGGCCAGACCCTGACACAAAGCGCCAATCCCCTAGCCACCCTGGGCAACCGGCGCGGCAGGCCCGACTGGGAGCGTATCAGCACCTTGATTGCGGAATGGCAACCCGACGCACTGGTGGTCGGGCATCCCTTCGAGATGACCGACCGCGAAGCCGACAATGCCGAACCCGCCAAGCGATTCGCGCGCCAACTCCACGGACGCCACCATATGCCAGTGCATCTAATCGACGAGCGCCTGACTACCCGCGCGGCCTGGCTCGACTTGGGTGTGGAAGCTGCCCGCGACCCCACCCGAGTCGACGCCTGGGCCGCCAAACTGATACTCGAAACCTGGCTGAGACGATGACCGAGGCACCACGACATATCGTCATGCAGCACGACAGCATCATTGATCTGATCGATAGCACGACCGGCATCCCGCACCATTGACCTGCGCGATCGTGAAATCGACAATCCCGCAATCATCGGCATCCATACCGATGGGGCCTGGATCGCCCGCGAACTGCACCAGAAGACTGGACTGCACCGATCCACCCGGCCTGCTGGACATCAGCTTCTACCGCGATAATTTCACACGCATCGGGATCAACCCACAGGTTCGCCCCTCATACATCGAGTTTGACGTGGATGAGTGCAACATCGTGCTGGTAGACGATGTGATCCAGAGCAGACGCACCCTCCGCGCGGCAATGAACGAGATCTTCGACTTCGGCCGACCGGCAGGCATCACACTACTCACCCCGATCGAGCGAGGTGGCCACCAACTACCCATTCAGCCCGACGTGGTCGGCCTGAACCTGCCGCTTCAGGCACACGAACACATCCGCATCACAGGTCCAGACACCTTCTCCCTGGAAATCACCCGCCGTCCGCCCGAGGCCGTCCCCCGACGCTGATGCGCCCCATTGTACGGGCTGTTACAATTCGTGCAATGGCGAACGAGAGACGACAGAACATCCAACTGACACCGGATGGCCGCCTTTGCCATTTTCTGACCATCGAGGGCCTGAGCCGCGAGCTGCTCACTCACATTCTCGATATCGCCGAGTCCTTCGCCCCGCTGCCGGACCGTCATGTCAAGAAGGTCCCCGCGTTGCGCGGGCGCATCATCACCAACCTGTTCTTCGAGAACAGCACACGCACACGCACCACCTTTGAACTGGCCGCCAAACGTTTATCTGCCGACGTACTCAACTTCAACGTCAGTACCTCGGCCACCGCCAAGGGCGAGACCCTGCTGGACACCCTGCGCAACATCGAGGCGATGCACAGCGAGATGTTTGTGGTACGCCATAGTCAGTCGGGTGCGGCACATTTCATTGCACGTCATGCCGCCCCCGGGGTAAGCGTGATCAACGCCGGCGACGGCCGCCATGCCCACCCAACCCAAGCCATGCTGGACATGTTCACCATCCGCCGTCACAAGGGCGATTTCACCCCGTTGCGGGTAGCCATCGTAGGCGACATCCTGCACTCTCGGGTAGCACGCTCGCAGATCCTCGCCCTCAATACCCTCGGCGTGACCGAGATACGCGTTGTCGGTCCACGCACCCTGATCCCAACCGAGGCACGGACGCTGGGCGTACACGTCTATCACAACCTCGATGAGTGCCTGAAAAACGTAGACGTGGTCATCATACTGCGCCTGCAAAAGGAACGCATGGATGGCGCTCTGCTGCCCAGCGAATCCGAATACTTTCGCCTCTACGGCCTGACCAACGAGCGCCTGGAGGCCGCTAGGCCGGATGCCATCGTCATGCACCCCGGCCCCATGAACCGTGGCGTCGAGATGGACTCCGAGGTGGCCGACGGACCGCGCTCGGTGATCCTGCAACAGGTCAGCTATGGCATTGCGCTACGCATGGCAATCATGAGCCTGTGCATGCAGACCCACGCCGAAGAGCGGGGAGAGGCATGAACATCAGCATTCTCAATGGCCGACTGATCGACCCGGCCAATGGCATCGACGACATCCTGAACCTTCATATCCAGGGGCAGCAGATCCTCGCCATCGGTACGGCGCCCGATGGCTTCGAGGCACAGGAAGCCATTGATGCCAGCGGCTGCATCGTCTGTCCTGGATTGGTCGACATCTCCGCCTCGCTGCGCGACCCCGGTCCCGGACGTATCGACCTGGCCAGCGAGACAGCCGCAACCGCACGTGGCGGCATTACCACGCTGGTATGCACCCCGGACACCCAGCCGGTGATCGACACCCCCGCAGTGATCGAGCTGATCCACCGCACCGCGCGCAAGCTGCGCCGCAGCCGAGTGCTCACTGCCGCTGCCCTCACCCGTAGCCTGGACGGTGAGCAACTTGCCGACATGGCTGCCCTGCAGGCAGCCGGCGCAGTAGCCCTGAGCAACGCCGGGCGCCCGCTAGCCAACACTCTGGTGGAACGGCGCGCCCTGGAATATGCGACCACCTTCGGGCTGACCGTGATCCTGCGTCCCGAGGACCACCACCTGCACGCCGGCGGCTGCGCCCACGAGGGCGCGGTGGCGACCCGACTGGGCCTGCCCGGCATCCCCAGCTGCGCCGAGACGGTGGCCGTGGCACGCGACCTGGCACTGGCTGAGCATACCGGCGCCCGGGTGCATTTCCATGCCCTGTCCACGGCCGGCGCCACCAGTCAGCTGCGCGATGCCCAGAAAGCAAAACTGCCGGTCAGTGCCGATGTCGCCGCCCACCAGCTGCACCTGACCGAGATGGACATCGAGGATTTCAATGCCGACTGCCACATCTCGCCACCACTGCGTACCCTAGCCGACCGCGAGGCCCTGCGCCAAGCAGTGGCCGATGGCACCATCGCAGCCATCTGCTCCGATCACCAGCCCCACGAGCTGGATGCCAAGGAGGCACCCTTTCCCGAAACTGCCCCCGGCATCTCTGGTCTCGAGACCCTGCTGGCCTTGACTTTGCGCCTGGTGGATGAAGGGGTGCTATCGCTCACCGAAGCCATCGCACGGGTCACCTGCGGCCCGGCCGATCTGCTCGGTCTACCTCACGGACGGCTCGACACGGGCAGTCCTGCGGACGTCTGCATCTTCGAGCCTGAGGCCCCCTGGACACTCTATCGCTCGACACTGCGCAGCGAGGGCCGCAACACTCCCTTCGACGGCTGGGAATTCGAGGGCCAGGTCACCCATACCCTGTTCAACGGGCGTGTGGTCTACCGGCGCAACGCACAAGCCCCCAAATGATCTCCTGACAGGCTGTTGAAATTCGCCGGCTGAAGGGGGAAATACCGGTAAGGTCCGAAGGATCCCCCATTGCGCCCGATTTGCACCATGGTCGATGCGGCATTGAGCGAACTCGATGCAGACTTCAATGCCATCTACTCCGACTCTGGCCGTGACTCCATTCCGCCGGAGAAGCTCCCGAGTGCCC
>JANEMA010000036.1 GCA_024510845.1 Gammaproteobacteria bacterium | reverse complement strand
GACAGTCGACGATGGGCACTGAATTATGGAAGAATGCCCACGAATCCTGGATCCTGCGCATCCGCTCGGTAGAAACCCTGAGAAGCCGCTCCATGCCCGTGTCACTCGAACAGGCCAGTCGCTCCGGACTGCTCCGGCGTCTCGCTGCCATTTTCTACGATGCCTGGTTGATCCTGGCGCTGTGGCTGATCGGCGCAGCGGTCGACGCGGCCATCCGCTCGGCACTGGGCGGCCATCCTGGCGAGGGAACACACTGGCTGCTCCAGCTCTATCTGCTGGCCACACCCATTGTCTTCTATTGCGGCTTCTGGACTCATGGCGGCCAGACACTGGGTATGCGCGCCTGGCGGTTGCGCGTGGTCGGTCCCGACGGCGATCCCATCGGGCTGCGCCAAGCCTTGCTGCGCTGTCTGGCGGCCCTGCTCTCCCTGATGGCCCTGGGGGTAGGCTATCTCTGGGTGCTGTTCGACCGGGATCGTGCCACCTGGCACGACCGCCTGTCGAACACCTGGTTGGTCATGACCTGCAAGGACGCCTGAACCCAAAACCTTCTGAACAGGCCGCAAGGCCCCGTCACCAAGACTCGATCACCGTACCCGCTGCAACAGCAACAGCAACAGGGCCAGAAAGACACAGGCCAGCACCACAGCCGTGACTGCCGGATTTATTCGATACACCACTACCACGTACGACAGTGCCCGGGTCAGCAGGAAAAATACCGCACCCACCACTGCGCCCAGAAAGATGCGCTGTCCTACCCCCACATTGCGCCCCGCCCGCAGCACAAACGGAACGGCCAGAAACAGCATCCCCAAGGTAGCGAAGGGATTGATAATCTTCAGCCAGAAGGCCACCTCGTAATCGATGGCCGACTGGGCGTTCTCACGCATGAGGGCAATGTAGTCGGCCAGCTCCCACAAAGGCAACATGGTGGGACGGACCACCACGGCACTCAGTAGGGCAGGATCCAGGGGGAAATCCCAACGCATCGACGCCAACGAACGGATCTGCACGCCACTCTCACCCAGTTCACTCTGCACGATGTTTCGCAGTACCCAGTGATCGCCCTCATAACCTGCACGCGTGGCATGGGTGGTCAGGGACAGCCGATCGTCACCATCGAATTCGTAGATGGTGATGTCGCGCAGATGCCGGCCATCACCGAGAGAACGGATGTTGATGAAGGCCTGTTCGTCCCGTGCCCAGAAGCCATAACGGCTGGTCAGGGCCTGTTGGCCCAGCAACCTGCCGGTACGCAGTTCCTGGGCATACTGTTCGGCGGACGGTGCCAGAAATTCACTGAAGACGATCACCACCAACACCATCAGCACACCCACCTTGAGTACGGCCAGCATGATGTGTCCCAGTGAAAATCCCGCCGTGCGCATCGCCACCAGTTCACTGCGCGTCGCCAACCCCCCCAGACCGAGCAAGCTGCCCAGCAGCGCGGCCACGGGAAACACCTCGAACAGATAGCGCGGAGCGGTGAGCAGGGCAACCAGCAGGGCATCCCCCATAGTGATGCCGCCGTGGTTGACCTGCTCCAGCTCCTCGACCAGATTGACGAAGGACAGCAGAATCACCAGCACCAAGATGGTCATGGCGCTGGATCGCGCGATGGTCCAGCCGATATAACGATCGAGAATGCCAAACATCATGCCGCCCGTCGCTCACGCCAGCGCCGTAGCCAACCGGCCAGCCAGAAGGAATCGACAAGCATTACCAAACCACCAACGCCGATCATCACCACGGCCACCCACCACATACCCAGCCAGGCCGGTAACACACCCAGCTCCATCCAGCGCTCGGCCACTCGTTGCAGATTCATGAAAACGAAATACACCAGAACCGCCAGCCCAACCCGAACATAGACATCACCACGTGGCCGGATTCGTGCCAGCGGTGCCGCCAGCAAGGCGAACACCAGCACACCGGTCGGCACCGACAGCCGATACTGGATCTCTGCACGGGCAGGCAGACTGTCCTCATGCCAGAGCTCCTCCGTTGCGCGTGCGCCCACCCGCAAACGCCGCTTTCCCAGGTCCAGCCGTGGCAGGCGCAAGGCATACTCACCAAAGGTGGCTACCGCATAATCCGCCTGTCCCGGTCGCCCCTCGTAACGACGGCCATCGGCCAGTATCACGAAGCGATCACCGCTGGCCTCGTCGAACGCTTGGTAGGCCTCGCGGGCGACTACGATGCCGGCACGCCCGTGCTGCCGATCCTGCATGAACACACCCTGCAGACGGCGGCCATCCTCCGACATGCTCCGGGTATAGATCACCAACCGACCCTTATCGAAATCATTGAAGCGGCCGGGGCGAATACCGCCGATATCCAGCACATCACGCTGTGCAAGCTTGATCCGTTCGATAGCGGCATTGGCCTGGGGCAGGCCATCGAACGACAGGATCGCCGTCAGCAGCGCCAGCGGCACTGCGAGCAGCATGACCGACCGATAGAGCCGCACAGGCCCCACACCCGCTGCCTGCAGGGCCACCATCTCACCATCACGGTACATGCCGCCCAGTACCCACAGCAGGGAAAAAAAGAAGGCCGGTGGCAACAACACACCCAACACCTTGATCGCCTGCAGCCCGAGCAGACTCAGCACCACATGCGAGCTGATACTGCCTGCCGCAGCCTTGCCGAGCAACTTGACGAAGTGGCTCGCCAGCAACACCAGCATCAGAATCAGCAAGGTGACCAGCAACGCCTTGAACACCTCACGCATCAGCAATCTGTCGATAAGGGTCACCGAACCTCCTGGGGATATCACGCCGGGACCGCGCTGGGCCGGCCTTTGCTACACTCGGTCTCCTGTCATCACCACAATGGGCAACACCGCCCGGCATGCTAGCAAATCAGCGCCGGGTACGCCGGACCACCACCAGGAGGATACCGATGAAGTACAACAGCAAGCACGTCCCGGTTAGCGATCTCAAGACATCCTGCCTGATCGTCGGTGTACATGAACGCCACCGTACCGGTACAGCCTTCGATACACTGGACCAGACCAGTGGCGGCCTGTTGTCTCGTGTCCTGCGCAAGGGCGATTTCCACGGCAGGACAGGCGAAACCTTGATGCTCTATCAATTCGAAGGCGTCGCCGCTGCACGGATACTCCTGCTCGGTCTGGGACAGCAGAAAGACTTTTCGGCACTGACCTTCGGTGAGGCACTGTGCAAGGCGGCTCCCGCACTGAATCAGGCGAATATCGGCTCACTGGCCATCTGCCTGCCCGACGACGAGGACGGTTATGCCCTGGTGCGCGAGGCCATCGCCGGCATCGAGGCCGCGGTGTACCGCTTCGACGAATGCAAGAGCGAAGTCGAGAAACCGCGCAAGCCACTGCGCCAAGCGACCTTCGTCACCAACGACCGGCGTCACCTCAAGCGCCTGCAGAAGGCCTGTGCCCACGGACAGGCTATCGCCAACGGCTCCCGACTGGCGCGCGACCTGGGTAATCTGCCGGGCAATATCTGCACCCCCAGCTACCTTGCCGATCTGGCACGCAAGCTGGCACACGGTCAGCACAAGCTGAAGGTCACCGTGCTCGAAGAAAATGACATGGAAAAGCTCGGCATGGGCGCCCTGCTCTCGGTATCACGCGGCAGTTGCCAACCGGCCAAGCTCATCGTGATGGAATACCAGGGAGACAAACACAACAGCAAGCCTGTCGCCTTGGTCGGCAAGGGACTGACCTTCGACGCCGGTGGCATTTCCATCAAACCGGCACAGGCCATGGACGAGATGAAATACGACATGTGCGGTGGTGCCAGCGTGTTCGGCACTCTCACCGCCTGTCTGGAACTGGATCTGCCGATCAACGTGGTCGGCGTGGTGCCCGCGTCGGAGAACCTGCCCGACGGCGACGCCAACAAGCCTGGCGACATCGTGACCACGATGTCCGGCCAGACCGTGGAGGTGCTCAATACCGACGCCGAGGGCCGCCTGATCCTGTGCGATGCGCTGACCTACACCGAGCGCTTCGAACCGGCGGCAGTGATCGACATCGCCACGCTGACCGGGGCCTGCATCATCGCCCTGGGCCACCATGCCAGCGGGCTGATGGCCAACGACGACTGCCTGGCCGAGGAGATCACCCGCGCCGGCGAAGCCGCCAACGACCGGAGCTGGCGCCTGCCGCTCTGGGACGACTACCAGAAGCAGCTCGACTCCAACTTCGCCGACATGGCCAATATCGGCGGTCGCGCCGCGGGCACCATCACCGCCGCCTGCTTCCTCTCGCGTTTCACCAAGTCCTTCAAGTGGGCGCACCTGGACATCGCCGGCACCGCCTGGGTCTCGGGCAACGACAAGGGGGCCACCGGGCGTCCCGTCCCCTTGTTGACCCAATTTCTCATGAAACGCTGTGAAGTCACTGATTGATGGTCTATGCCTTGGACACTCAGTAAAAACAAGCGACCACGTCACAGGACAGAAAGGTGACCAGAGTCGACTTCTACGTGGTCGCCGCACATGTCCGCGGCAATCGCCATGTGCTGGCCTGCCGGGTGGCCGACAAGGCCCGCAGGACCGGACATCGCGTGGTGATCCACACGCCATCACCCGAGGAGGCGCGACACATGGACCGCCTGCTCTGGACCTTCCAGGACCAGAGCTTCGTCCCGCACGGCTTGTTGCTGGGGGAAACCGACCCTTCCTAT
This sequence comes from Gammaproteobacteria bacterium, assembly GCA_024510845.1. Lineage (GTDB taxonomy): Bacteria > Pseudomonadota > Gammaproteobacteria > Chromatiales > Chromatiaceae > MONJU. Next base: position 16,353 of record JANEMA010000036.1, on the reverse strand, counting down.
AACCCGATCCTCATCGGGGATGCATCGCAAGCCATCGAGGAACACGATGTCCTCATCAACCTGGCCACGGAGGTGCCGACATTCTTCAGCCGTTTCCAACGGCTGGCAGAATGCGTAGACAATGAACAGGCCGTGCGTGAAGCGAGCCGCCAGCGGTATCGTTTCTATCGTGACAGGGGCTATCCCCTGAAGATGCACGAGATTGCCTGGGAATAGAGGGGACCATTACGTTGAACAAAAGCACATTCCAGTAATCAGGAGTGTCTTGAGGGACAGCAGGGAAGTGATGGAGAACGAGGCGAGGAGGCCGGAGCGGATGTGCTGCTCGACCCGGCTCGCGCCGAGGAACTGGCCCAATCGTTGAAGCAACAGCTCCAGCCCATCATCAAGGAAGCCATCCGGGATGCCGTGGACGAAGCCATCCACAGCGATCGCGCCAGTCAGCGACGCGGCTGAGCGGTCATGCTGCCCGCCGGCGGCCACCAGCCCCCCAGCAGCAGCCGCGCCACCACCAGGGTAGTCACCAGTACGATCGGGTAACCGAACAGGACGTCGCTGAGGAAGTGCGCGCCCTGGATCATGCGCCCGCCACCGACCAGCAGGCCGATCGCCCCGCCCCACCATAGCCAGCGGCAATCACCCAGCACCCAGGCAAAGGCCAGGAACCAGAACCCCATGGCAGCATGTCCGCTGACGAAGGAACAGTTCGAGATGCACTGATCCGCCGGTTCGAAGGCCGGGGTGAACCGGCGCTCACCACCGAATTGCTCCACGGTAGCCGGGCGTGCGCGACCCGACTCGGCCTTGAACACCTCGTTGACCAGCAGGCCCGGACCGATACCCATCACCAGGAACAGGAACAACAGGCGCCGCCGCAGGCCGGCCTCGGCCTTGCCCCGCCACCACCAGCTCGCGAAAAACAGCCACACCAGCATCGGCACTGCCGCATAGGGCAAATCACGAAACAGCGCGTAACTCCACTGCACGGGCAGCAGTTCCCGCAGAAAGAACCCCTCCTGTGCATCCCAGAACCAGCCGCTGACCGTCAGGTCGATGGCCGGCGCCTGCCAGAACAACAGTTGCAGGGCCAGCAGGGTTGGGATCGGCCAGAACCGCAACAGCCACTTCATGGCGAGGCATACCCCCGAAAACCGGTGAGACGATAGACATACAGACGTCGGATCAGGTCCGGATAGACCCCGACCCGCAGGATGGCGACCAGCTCGCGCTGCGCGAAACGCGTCAGCACACTGTCGTCCAGCGCCCGGCGGCTCACGAACAGGAATTCGCCATCCGCATGATCGGCGATGTCGTCATGCAGGTCGTACTGATGGCGCCAGCGGTGTGACGGATTCCACGAACGCAACACCGGCGGACGCCCATCCAGGCGCGCATGATACCCCAGCAGGGCCAGCAGCTTGCGCGAATCGGACAACAGCGCCGCGCGCGGGTAACGTCGGCGGACATCCCCCAGTTGCGTCCCCAGTTCACGCCAGCCCAGGCGCTTGAAATACGGATCGGTGCTGCGCGTGAGCGGCACACCGAGTGCACCTGCCACAGCGTGATAGTGATAGAGACCACTCACCAATAGCAGGTTCAGGCCAATGGCAGCGAACAGCCAGCGCCGTGCGTGGGTCAGCAACCAGTGCACCGCCACCAGGGTGAGGCCGATATAGGCCGGCGCTGCCCAGTTGAGATTGGCCTCATGCCACCAGGCCTGGCAGATCACCAGATCGAACAACGGCAACGAGGCGAGCAGGAGCAGCCGGGCCGCCCGATCACGCCACAGGGCGGGCCGCCCGATCCACAATGGCAGGGACAGTGCCAGCAAGGGACCGAAGGCCCCGACCTGCCCCAGCAGGTATTCTCCCAGGTTTCCCCAGTCGCCTGCCCGGGGAATCGCCACGGTGATATGGCGGGTGTGATCCACCGTAACCCAGTCGTGGGTCGCCAGCCACCACAGGTTGGGCAACCAGGCCAGTACGGCGACCCCGAGACCCACCCACAGCCGGGGCGAGGCCATCCTCGACCGCCAGCGCACATCGGCCAGCAGGGCCAGCACCAGTCCCACCGCCAGGGCCCCGGTAGTGTACTTGGAGAGCAGGCCCAGCCCGGCCATCGCCCCGGTGAACAGCCACCAGCGCAGCACGTCGCGCTCGACGGCACGCACGAAGCCATAGAGGGTAGCCGCCCAGAAGCACATCAACGGCGCATCCGTACTGGCGAACACCGACAGCACCCCGACCAGCGGCAGCGACTGGAAGGCGATCGCAGCCCAGGCGCCGGTGCGTGCATCGAACAGGCGCGCACCGATGCCATACACGAACAGGGCCGCAACAGCGTAGAAGAACACGGCGACCGACTTGATCACCACCAGCCCATCGCCCAGCAGCGCCGTCGCCCCGGCCAGCACCCAGGTCAGCAGGGGAGGCTTGGAAAAATACCCCGCCTCCAGGTGACGCGCCCAGTCCAGATAGTAGGCCTCTTCCACGTCCAGCGGGATGTCGCCCCAGAGCAGCACCGCCAGGCGATACAGGGCCAGCCCCGAGACCCCCCACCAGGCCAGGCGCAGCCAGAACACCCTGTCCCCTGCCCTGCTCATCGGCGATCGGACAGGTAATCCAGTGCGAACTGGGCCGCCATGGCAAACACCAGCGGCCAGACCAGCCAGTCGGCAGACGGGTTGCCTGCATCGGACAACAGCAGCACCGGCAAGGCCCCCAACGGCAACAGCAGCAGCGCAAGATGCACGCGCGGACGCAGGCCGGCCCGCCAGTGCAGGCTGAGCCAGGTGCCCACTGCTGCAGCCAGCATGCCACCAAAGGCGCCAGCCAGCACATCCTGTGGCCAGTGCACGCCCAGAGCCACCCGACTCAGGCCCACCAGAGCGGCGGCCAGCAACGCCGCTGCCCGTACGTGTCCGCTGCGCGTGCAGGCCGCGAGCACGCCGAAGAACACGAAGGCCGAAGTGGCATGACCCGAGGGAAAGCTGTGCGAATGCAGCACCGGACCGATCACCCTCAGCGCTTCCGGCGACAGCACCGCGGGGGGCCGCAGGGCATCGAGCAGGTGCTTGAGGCCACGACTGTAGAGCGCGCCCAGCACGACGGCCAGCACCATGGCCCAGAACAGTTCGGGAGACCGGCGAGCAAACAGCAGAGTGAGCGCCAGCAGCAACCGTTCGTCACCGAAACGGGTGATGGCCTCCCAGGCCAGGTCGGGCAACAAGGCACCCAGCAAGGGATGCAGGACAGAGAAACCGGAGTGATACCCCCCCGACCAGGCCAGCAGAATGCCTAGCCAGGCCACGGCAATGGTCAACAGCAACAGGGTATCGATCCCCGCCGGCAAACAGCGCCGCTGGCACTCGCGTGCCCATCGCATCACCGATGCCAGTCGCACGCCAAACTCAGCCATCACCGGACTCCCGCGCCTCGATGGCAACCAGTACCGCAGGTCCCTGGCGGAACACCACGCGCCGCTCCCACGGCAACGGCAGGGAGAGGAAATCGTCCAGCTTGTCGATCCGCAGGTAGACCCACTGCCCCGGGCGCAACGCGGCCGGATCACGCAACCTCGGACTCACCTGCTGCGCGTAGACGCTCACGCTGGGTTGATGGACGCGGTAGAAGACCACGGACTTGCCTTGCGCACGGGCGAGCAGCCCGGCGGCGCGGGGACCGTCCTGCAACACCCCCATCACCCCCGGCAGCACGATGAAGGCCACGGCCGCCCCCTGCACGAAACCGGCCAGCAACAGGCGCTGCCAGACCGGCAGGCGCAGCAGGGCTACCCCCGCCAGCAGCACCAGCGCAGCGGTCAGCAGCCATTGTGGTGTGCCCGAAAACCGCGCCGTGCCCTCGCGGAACAGGGTCAGTTCGTAGAGCCGGTCGGTCTGCCCTGCCGCCCAGTCCAGGGCCTGCGGCAGCAGGGCGAACAGCGCCATCAGGATGAAGACCGGCAGGAAGTGCGGCCAGGTCCGACGCAGATTGCCCCGGTACCGTGCCATGGGGATCAGGGCCCCGATGATACCGTACAGCAGGTAGTGCGGCAGCTTGGTCGCCGAGAAGGAGAAGAACAGCAGCACACAGAAGAACCACAGCCAGGCGAAACGGTCCAGCGGATCTCGCCGGGCCTCGGGCAGCCGTCGCAGCGTGGCGACCAGCCAGCCGGCAAGGGGCATCACCACCAGCGGGGCCACCGCCGCGAAGTACAGCAGGCTGCCGCCGTGCCCCTCCATCGCCCCGTTGTAGCGATCGAGGTTGTGATGCAGGTAGAAGCCCTCGAAAAAGGCCCAGCCCGTATCCAGGTAGACGGCGATGTGCCAGGGCAGCACGATCGCCAGGAACAGCGCGATGCCCGGCCAGTGGAACACCGCGCGCAGCCAGTCGCGCCAGGCACCCAGACTGACATAGAACAGCCCGCTGACCAGCAGCGGAAAGAACACCGCCACAGGTCCCTTGGCGAGAAAACCCAGCCCCAGCCACAGGAAGATGCGCAGGTGCAGGCCGCGCGCGGGCTGTTTCCAGTAACGGTAGATGTCGAACATCGTCAGCGCGAGGAACAGGTTGAGCAGTGCATCGGCCACCGCCGCGCGTGCAATCAACCCCACATACAGCGACAGCGACAGCAACAGGGCTGCGACGAAGGCCGTCTCGCGGTCGACCTGCCGGCGCACGAAAGCGAACAGTGCCCACACCCAGGCCAGGGCAGCCAGCACCGAAGGCAAGCGCAGGGAAAACTCGTTCAGGCCGAACAGCTTCGCCGAGGCCGCCTGCAACCAGTAGATGAGGATGGGCTTGTCGTGCCGTGGCGCACCGTTGAGGTAGATGGATGCGTAATTGCCCGAGGCCAGCATCTCGCGCGTGGCCTCGGTGAAGGCGCCCTCGTCCAGGTCGTACAGCGGCGCCGACCAGAACCCCCAGACCATCAGCACCAGCGCCAGAACCAGTGCCGCTGGACGGGTCGAGAACCGCGACAGGTACTGCGACATCAGTCCCCGGCCACCATTGCGCCCTCGCCTGGCGCGTGCCAGCCCGCCTCGTCACCGTCTATCTCGAGGATGTGGTAGGCGCGCCCGCCACCGCTCTCGAAGAAGGTGCGCGAGAGCATTTCGGCCATCACCCCGGTAGTGAGCATCTGGATGGACATCATCAGCAGCAGCACCGAGACGATCAGCAACGGCCGCCCGGCGATGGACTCGCCGAGCACGAACTTGACGAAGCCCAGCCAGGTCATGCCGGCACCGCCCAAGGCAGCGAAGGCCAGGCCGATGGAACCGAAGAAGTGCCCCGGGCGGGCGCGGAAGCGCAGAAAGAAGAATACCGTGAGCAGGTCCACGATCACCCGAAAAGTACGCGACAGGCCGTACTTGGAACTGCCGAACTGCCGCGCATGGTGGGTGACCACGGTCTCACCGATGCGCCGTGGCGAGGTCACGCCCGCCACCCACACCGGGATAAAACGGTGCATCTCGCCGAACAGCTTGACCCGCTTGATCACCTCGGTGCGATACACCTTGAGGCTGCAACCATAGTCGTGCAGATCGACTCCGGTCACGCGTGCGATCAAGCGGTTGGCCACCCGCGAGAAAAACTTGCGCACCTCGTCGTCATGGCGTTCGCGGCGCCAGCCCTGCAACAGGTCGAGATCACGCTCGTGCAGCTCCTCGAGCATGCGCGGGATATCCGCCGGGTCGTTCTGCAGATCGCCATCGAGGGTGGCGATGTAGCGCCCCCGCGCGGCATTGATACCGGCCTGCATGGCAGCGGTCTGGCCGAAGTTACGCCGCATGCGGATGATGCGCACATGATCTCCGTATTGCTGCTGCGCCTCGCGCAGGCGTTCGACGGTGCGATCGGTACTGCCGTCGTCCACGCAGATCAGTTCCCAGGGACCGGGATAATCGGCCAGTCCCTCGTGCACCCGCGCCACCAGCGGCAGGACGTTGTCCTCTTCGTGGTAAAGCGGGATCACCACCGAAAGCGAATCGTTCTCTTGCATGGCTACCTGGTCCAACAGCGACTGAGGAAAACGCAAGAAGGGGCCTGGCGGCCCCTTCCTGCAGCGCGGCGGGGGATTCAGCCCTCGCCGTCCTGCACGGCCTTCATGCTCAGGCGGATACGCCCCTGCTTGTCCACCTCGAGCACCTTGACATGGACCACCTGGCCTTCGGAGAGTTCATCGGCCACGTTGGCCACACGCTCCTCCGAGATCTGCGAGATATGCACCAGGCCGTCCTTGCCGGGAAGGATGTTGACGAAGGCCCCGAAGTCCATCAGGCGCACTACCTTGCCCTCGTAGACCTTGCCTACTTCGATATCAGCAGTGATCTGCTCGACGCGGCGGCGAGCCTCGTCACCGGCGGCCTTGTCCACCGAGAAGATCTTGACCATACCGTCATCGGAGATATCCACGGTAGCGCCGGTCTCCTCGGTGATGGAGCGGATGGTCGCCCCACCCTTGCCGATCACGTCGCGAATCTTCTCGGGTTTGATCTTGAACGAGACGATACGCGGTGCGTGCTCTGACATCTCCTCACGCGGTGCCGAAATCACCTTTCTCATCTCGCCGAGAATGTGCAACCGGCCTTCCTTCGCCTGCTCCAACGCAATCTCCATGATCTCGCGGGTGATGCCGTTGATCTTGATATCCATCTGCAGGGCATTGATGCCTTGCTCTGTGCCAGCCACCTTGAAATCCATGTCGCCGAGATGGTCCTCATCACCCAAGATATCGGTGAGCACCGCAAAACGATCACTTTCCTTGATCAGGCCCATGGCCACACCGGCCACCGGCGCCTTCAGCGGCACGCCGGCGTCCATCAGCGACAAACTGGTACCGCACACCGACGCCATCGAAGAGGAACCGTTGGACTCGGTGATCTCGGAGACCACTCGGATCGAGTACGGGAACTCCTCCATGTTTGGCATGACCGCCAGCACGCCACGCTTGGCCAAGCGGCCGTGGCCGATCTCGCGGCGCTTGGGACTGCCGACGCGACCGGTCTCGCCCACGCAGAAAGGTGGAAAGTTGTAATGCAGCATGAACGGCTCCTTGTAGGAACCGCTGAGCGCGTCGATGATCTGTGAATCGCGCTCGGTACCCAGGGTCGTGACTACCAACGCCTGTGTCTCGCCACGGGTGAACAGCACCGAGCCATGGGTACGAGGCAGCACCCGGGGGTGGATACTGATGGGGCGCACCGTCCTGGTATCACGACCATCGATACGGGGGGCGCCCGCCAGGATGCGTCCGCGCACGATCTGCTTCTTCAGCTTTTCGATGGCCTCACCCACCTCAGCCTCGCCGAACTGTGCTTCCTCACCGCCACAGAGTTTCTCCTTCGCTTCGATCTTGGCCGCATCGATAGCGGCATAACGCTCCATCTTGTCAGCAATCTGATAGGCAGCGCGCAACTGCTCGCCGATGGTGACATCGATGGCCTCGGCCAACGCGGTGTTCTCGGCCTTTTCCGGAACTTTCATACGCGGCTTGCCGGCCTCGGCAGCGAGTCCCTCGATAGCATCAATGACCACCTGCATCTGTTCGTAGCCGAACAGTACGGCACCAAGCATGATCTCCTCGGACAGCTCGCGGGCCTCGGACTCCACCATAAGTACCGCCTCTTTCGTACCCGCAATCACCAGATCGAGGTCACTGATGTCACACAGGCCGGTCTTGGGCTGGTTGAGCAGGTACTGGCCGTCCTTGTAGCCGACTCGTGCCACACCGACAGGCCCCTCGAAGGGCAGGCCGGAGATGGCCAACGCGGCCGAAGTACCGATCAACGAAGGCACTTCGGGGTCCACTGCCGGGTTCAACGACATCACGGTGCAAATCACCTGTACCTCGTTGGCAAACCCTTTCGGAAACAGTGGACGAATGGGGCGGTCGATCAAGCGCGCGGTCAAGATCTCCTTCTCCGAGGGCCGACCCTCACGACGGAAAAAGCCGCCGGGGATAACGCCGGCGGCATAGGCCTTTTCCTGGTAATCGACGGTCAACGGGAAGAAATCGCGTTCGACCAAGGCGTTCTTTTCGTACACCACTGTGCAAAGCACCACGGTGTCACCCATATTGACCATCACCGCACCATCGGCCTGGCGGGCGATCTCGCCGGTCTCGAGCACGACCTTGTGGTCACCGTATTGGAACTCTTTTCTGACAAGACTCACGTGGAAATCCTCAACCTTAGCTGTGATGCCGCGGATCAGCGGCGTAGTCCCAGTCGCTTGATCAGGTCGCGGTAAGCTTCCACGTCCTTCGACTTGAGGTAGTCCAGCAACTTGCGACGCTGGTTGACCAAACGCACCAAACCCTGGCGGGAGTGATGATCCTTCCTGTGCTGCCGGAAGTGCGGGGTGAGATCCGCGATACGTGCGGTCAGCAACGCGACCTGCACCTCGGTAGAACCCGTGTCATTGGGGCCCTTGCCATATTCCACGATGATCGTGGCCTTCTGCTCTGCACTCATTGCCATGACATGTCTCCTGTCATCGATGGCCTTGTCGGAAGACGAAGTCTTCAGGGGTACCCGACAATGACTTCAGGCGGCCCCGGCCGTTTAACGAAATAAAGGAACCTGCCCGACAGGTTCCCTGTGAAGATGCGGCATTCTGCCGCAAAACCCGTAAAAAGTCAGCTGCCAGCGATCAGCCTTTTCGGTGCGATACGCCCGTCGTCCTGCACTTGGCCGACACCGATGAAACTGTCCGGATCTTCGTAGAGCCGCACCCATCCATCGGTAGGCGCACGCGGCACCACCACCGGCTGTCCCATCTTGAGGTAATAACTGGTATCGACGTTCAGATGCACTGCTGGCCAGTCACCGAGCGCAGTATCCACCGGCAGCAGCAGGGCATCCAGCACGGCGTTGCCCTCGACCGCGGCCCTTTCGATCTGCGCCATACTGACCATGGAACCGGCATAGGGTCCCACTCCGCTGCGCCGCAACGCCACCACGTGCGCCCCACAACCCAGCACCTGGCCGATATCCTCTGCCAGGGTGCGGACATAGGTGCCTTTGGAACAATGCACATACAGATCGAATTCCTCGCCCTCGACATCGCCCAGGCGCAGGGCGTGGATGGTGATCTCGCGCGGCTTGCGCTCCACCTCAATACCCTCGCGCGCCAGCTTGTACAGGCGCTCACCCCTGTGCTTGATCGCCGAGTACATGGGCGGCACCTGTGAAATCACACCGGTGAATCGTGGCAGCACTGCCTCGATCCGTTCACGCCCAAAGCCCTCCACCTGGCACCGTTCCAGCACATCACCTTCGGCGTCGCCGGTAGTCGTCGTCACGCCCAGGCGCACCCGCACCTCATAGTGCTTGTCCGCATCCAACAGGAAGGCCGACAGGCGGGTCGCTATGCCAAAGCACAACGGCAACAACCCGGAGGCGAGCGGATCCAAGCTGCCGGTATGCCCGGCCTTCTGCGCGTGGAACAGGTGCTTGACCCTTTGCAAGGCATCGTTGGACGAGATGCCCACCGGTTTGTCGAGCAACAGGATACCGTTTACCGCACGGCCTCGCGGACGCCTGCATCGTCCCATGGCTCAATCCTCTTCGTTGTCTTCCTGGCCATCCGTGTCCCGGTCACTGCCGGAGACCACCGCCTGCTCGATCAGGGAAAACAGATGCATACCGCGCTCCAGCGAATGGTCATAGACGAAATGCAGGGCGGGAGTGCTGTGCAGAACGACCCGCCCACCCAGTCGCTTGCGCAGAAAGCCGGCAGCCTTACGGAGCGCCTGCTCGGTCTTGCGTACCTGGTCGCGATCGAGCACCGTGAAATACACCTTGGCGTACGCCAGATCGCGCGTCACCCGCACCTCCTGGATCGTGACCTGATTGAGGCGTGGATCACGCACCTCGTCACGCAGGACCAGCGCCAGCTCGCGATGCAGCTCGGCACCGACCCGTTCCTCCCGGCCGAAATCCCATCCTGCCATCGCCGTCTCAGATCTTGCGCGCCACTTCGTAGCGCTCATAGACTTCGACCTGATCACCCACCTTCACATCGTTGTAATTCTTCACACCGATACCGCACTCCATGCCAGCCTTGACCTCGTTGAGGTCATCCTTGAAACGACGCAACGATTCGAGTTCGCCCTCATAGATGACCACGTTGTCGCGCAGCACGCGGATGGGATTGTGACGCTTGACAACACCCTCGAGCACAATACAACCGGCGATCGCACCCAACTTGGAGGAGCGAAACACATCACGCACCTCTGCCAAGCCAATAATCTCTTCCTTGACCTCGGGTTTGAGCAAACCGGCGACCGCCTTTTTCACATCGTCGATCACTTCATAGATAATGCTGTAGTAGCGTAGATCGATACCGTGTTCCTCGATCACCCGACGAGCCGAGGCATCGGCGCGCACATTGAAGCCGATGATGGCCGCACCCGAAGTGAGCGCCAGATTAGCATCCGACTCGTTGATACCGCCAACGCCGGCAGCAACGATCTTCACCTTGGCTTCGTCGGCCTGAATTTTCTGCAACGACTCCTTGAGCGCCTCGGCCGAACCCTGGACATCGGCCTTGATGATGAGATTCACGTAGGCGACCTCACCTTCTGCCATTCGCGAGAACATCTGCTCGAGCTTGGCTGCCTTCTGCTCGGCCAACCGTCCCTCACGCTGACGCTCACGACGCAGTTCGGCCACCCCGCGCGCCTTCTTCTCATCGGCGACAACCACCATGTCGTCACCGGCATGCGGCGCACCCGAAAGGCCCAACACCTGTACCGGGGTGGAGGGTCCGGCTGCCTTCACCTTCTGGCCATTCTCATCGAACATCGCCCGGACCCGCCCATACTCGATGCCCGAAACAATGGGATCGCCCTGCTTCAGCGTGCCGGACTGTACCAGCACCGTGGCCACCGGTCCCTTGCCCTTGTCCAGACTGGACTCCACGATAATCCCCTTGGCCGGACCATCGGCCACCACCTTGATCTCCAGCAACTCGGCCTGCAGCAAGATGGCATCCAGCAGATCGTCCACGCCTTGACCGGTATGCGCCGACACCTTCACGAACTGGGTGTCGCCACCCCATTCCTCGGGCACCACCTCCCCGGACACGAGTTCCTGCATCACCCGGTCGGGTTGGGCCTCCGGCTTGTCCATCTTGTTGATCGCCACCACCAACGGGACGCCAGCGGCACGTGTATGCTGAATTGCCTCCTTGGTCTGGGGCATCACCCCGTCATCGGCGGCCACCACCAGCACGATGATATCGGTGGCCTTGGCTCCACGTGCACGCATCGCCGAGAAAGCGGCATGCCCGGGTGTATCGAGGAAGGTAATCATGCCGTGATCGGTATTCACATGGTAGGCACCGATGTGTTGGGTGATACCTCCAGCCTCGCCAGCCGCCACACGACTCTTGCGGATATGATCGAGCAGCGATGTCTTGCCGTGATCGACATGCCCCATGATGGTAACCACCGGCGCACGCGACACCTGTTCACCCTGTTGCAGTTCTTCCTCGACCGCGGCCAACACCTCTTCCTCGGCATCCTTGGCCTTTTCCTCGACTGCGACATGCCCCATCTCCTCGACCACCAGCATAGTGGTTTCCTGATCGAGTAGCTGGTTGATGGTGACCATCATACCCATGCCCATGAGCGTCTTGATGACCTCCGAAGCCTTGACCGCCATGCGCTGTGCCAAATCACCTACAGTGATGCTCTCAGGCACATCGATGGTGAGCGACTTACGCTCCACCGGCTTTTGGAAACCGTGTTGCTGATCCTCGGTCTCGGCCAAACGGCGCACGCGCTTGCTGCCCTTGGGCCGCTTGCCACGCTTGTCGCTGGACACATGCAATTCGCGGCGCCGACCGGCGGCACCTCGCTTGACCCGGTCCTCGCTGTCACGCGAAGGCACGGCGCGCATACGCTTGGGCTTTTTCGGCTCCTCGGCCTGCGCCCGTGTGGGCTTGGGCTCTGCCGGCACAGCAGCGGCTTCTTCCTTCTGCCCGCGCACGCTCTCCTCAGTAGCCTCCTTCGCCTCTTCGGCACGCCTGCGCTCTTCCTCTTCCTGTCTGCGTTTCTCTTCCAGCGCCTTGCGGCGTGCCTCTTCCTGCGCAGCGAACCCCTCGCGCTGGCGACGCTGCTCCTCGAGTGCACGCTGGACCTCTTCCATTTCGCGCAGGGCACGCTCCTTCTCGCTCTCAGACTGCGCGGTGTCTTTTCGAATCACACGCTTGCGCCGCACTTCGACCGCCACGGTCTTGGGCGCGACACGGGTCGCACGAGCGGCCCGTCCACCACTGGCCGGCACCTTGATCTCGGTGGTGGTACGGCGCTTGAGCGCCACCTTCCTGGTCGAATCCGCGGGCTTCTTGTCGATTTTGCCGTGACTGCGCCGCAAATGCTTGAGCAACGCGACCTTTTCCTGTTCAGTGATCACATCGTCACCCGACTGCTTGACCACGCCCGCACCATTCAACTGCTTGAGCAGGCGATCAACCGGGATGCCCACATCCGAGGCCAGTTGATTGACGGTTACTTCACTCATGCCGACTCCTCGTCACTTCTCTTTTTCGGCGAACCAAGGGGCTCGCGCAGTCATGATCAGCTCACCAGCACGCTGCTCGTTCATACCTTCGATTTCCATCAGATCGTCGATGGCACATTCAGCCAGATCGTTCATGGTAACTACACCGCGCGCCGCAAGCTGGCATGCAAGCGACTCATCCATGCCGTCCATGTTCAGCAAATCCTCGGCCGGCGGAGTGTCACCAAGCTGTTCTTCCTGTGCGATAGCACGGGTAAGCAGCGCGTCGCTGGCACGATTACGCAACTCCTCGACAACCCCCTCGTCGAACTCCTCGACCGCCAGCAACTCGGCCTCGTCCACATAGGCAATCTCCTCGACCGAGGTGAATCCCTCCTGGACCAGAATAGCTGCAACTTCTTCATCAACATCCAGTTCCTTCATGAAGCGCTGGATGAACTCCTGCGCCTCGACCTCACTCTTCTCCTGCGCCTGCTCCTCGCTCATCACGTTGAGTTCCCAACCGGTGAGCTGACTGGCCAGACGCACGTTCTGTCCGCCACGACCAATGGCCTGCGAGAGATTCTCCTCGCGCACCGCGATATCCATCGCATGCCTGTCCTCGTCCACCACGATGGACACCACGTCGGCCGGCGACATCGCATTGATGACGAACTGTGCGGGATTGCCATCCCAGACGATGATATCCACTCGCTCGCCCCCCAGTTCGTTGGATACAGCCTGCACCCGGGAACCACGCATGCCGACACAGGCACCCACCGGATCGACACGCGGGTCGAGCGCACGTACCGCAATCTTGGCCCGAAGTCCCGGATCGCGCGCCGCTCCCATGATCTCAATGACCCCCTCGTTGATCTCGGGCACTTCGAGCCGGAACAGCTCGATCAGCAGTTCCGGTGCCGTGCGCAAAGCCAGCAACTGCGGGCCTCGCATCTCGGCGCGTACATCGCAGAGATAGGCACGAAGACGATCTCCCACCCGTACCACCTCGCGCGGGATGACATCACTGCGCGGAATCAATGCTTCGGCGTTCTCGCCGAGATCGAGCACGATGGTGCCCTTGTCGGCACGCTTGACGATCCCGGTGACAAGCATGCCTATCTTGTCCTTGTAAGCATCAATCACCTTGGCACGCTCTGCCTCTCGTACCTTCTGTACGATCACCTGCTTGGCGGTCTGCGCCGCGATGCGTCCAAAACCGATGGAATCGATCTGCTCTTCGACATGATCATCCGGCTGGATATCCGGATCGCTCTCGCGCACGGCCGAGAGCGTGATCTCCACCCTGGGATTTTCCAGCACCGGCGTCTCGGCATCGTCCACCACCAGCCAACGCCGGAAGGTCTCGTAATCTCCGGTCTCGCGGTCGATCTCGACGCGCACATCGATGTCACCACCATGCTTCTTGCGGGTGGCCGACGCCAATGCCGCCTCGATGGCCTCGAAGATAACCTCCTTGTCCACACCCTTTTCGTTGGACACGGCATCCACCACGAGCAGAATCTCTTTGTTCATCACGCTACCTTCTTGCCTGGAACTGCGGCACCACGCGTGCCGTATCGATCTCATCCATTGCCAGGGTGACCGTCTCGCCATCCACCAACAGTTGTACCTTTTCCCCATCGGCCGCCAACAACTCACCACGAAAATTCCTGCGTCCGGCGACCACAGAAGACAACCTGACCCGCACCACATCACCGAGATGCCGCACAAACTGGTCCAGTCGGTACAGAGGCCTGTCCATGCCGGGGGAAGACACTTCGAGCACATATTCGCCAGCGATCGGGTCCTCGACATCCAGCACCGCACCAAGCTGCCGACTAACCCGCTCGCAATCGTCCACGCCGATGCCGTCAGGAGATTCGATATAGACTCGCAGCAGCTGTCCGGCACCGGGGCGCGCCAGCGACTCCACGCCCCAGAATTCGTACCCCAGGGGTTCTACCACGCCTTCGACCAGCGACTGCAACTGCTGCAAAACTTTGCCCATCACACCCGAAAAACAAAAAATGGGCTCAAGGCCCATTTCCTGGAAAACGTACCCAGCCACCTCAGCCGAGCACTCGGAATATAAAAAAACCCCGTCAACGGGGCCTTGAACTACCTTTCCACCGACGAGCCGCCGAAAAATCCCAGTCACCAGCCCTACGCTGTTTCGAGACTCAAGATGGCCCGCATTGTAAGATTCGAAGAGCAATAGAGTCAAACGGTTTTTTCTGCGTCACGAACCCATGATAACCTAGAAGAATCAGTGACTTGGCTCGATCATTACGCACGCGGTGACTGCGGATCGGGAAGAATTTGGCCCTCTTCGGGTCAAATTTTGACATGCACCGGGAACCGAAAGGACTGCCAGTTCGCGATAAGAACGCCACACCGACCAACTGAATTATCGCGGAATCAGCCACCACAACACGAAAAAAGGCCTCATCGCTGCGACCATCCCAGGAATGTAGCGGGGGGAAATTTGAACATTGTCGAACTACAACGAAAATTCACCTGAGAGACCAGCAGGCATCGCTCAAGAGACTCTGAAAAATTCCCCGCTCATGCGAACATCCACAAGGTCCACCTGCCGGAGCCACAAACTGATCCCTGTGTTCATACTGCCTTCGAACACCTTGAACCGAACCTTCCCCTGGTTGACGCCGGCCGACAGCAGGTTGGTGGATATCCGTTTGGCTTTGAGTCGCACCACCGGTGTTTCCCCTTTGGGGGCATACCCCGCTCGTGTTGACAGTCATTGTGCATCCCCGTCTCGTCTCCCCAGCAGATTGTCTGCCTCAGTCAGCATCCGGCCAGCACCAGTGGGACGACTCCGCTTGCGGGGCTTGAGTCCTGCAGCGCCTTCTTTCGACCAGAAAACCCGACAAATTACGTGCCACGAACCCGGACAGTTCAACTCGGCTCCGCCCCCCGCCACTGGTTGAACCGGTCCCCCCGGCATGCCAGCATTCGCCCCCTGTCCCATCCCGTCAGACGAGAACCCATGAGCGAAAACGAACACCCGGTCCCTACCGAGATCAACCTGCACCGCAAGTCCCGCCTGCTCAACATCACCTTCTCGAACGGACAGTCCTTCTCCTACCCCTGTGAATATCTGCGGGTGTACTCACGCGCCGCCGAGGAGGTCACACGCGATGCCCCGGTAACCGGCAAAGAGCAGGTCAACATCGAGCGCATCGAGCCTCAGGGCACCTATGGCGCGCGTATCGTATTCGACGACGGTCACGACACCAGTATCTACTCATGGGGGACGCTCTACGACCTGGGCATCAACCAGGAGCACTACTGGCAGGACTATCTCGACCGTCTGACCACTGCCGGCTACAACCGCCGAGGCGGCCGCCTGGGTGATCGACCCGGGGCGCAACGCCGGATCTCCGTGATCTACTTCAACTACTTGGCACGTATGATGCGCCGCGAGGCCGAGAAACTCACTCTGCCGCCGAGTGTGACCGATGTCGAGTCGCTGCTCGCCTGGCTGCAGAAGCTCAAGGGCAAACGCGGCTACCTGCTGGCGCCAGAGCACGTGCAGGTGACGGTCGACAAGCAATTCGCCGAGCCCTTCACCCGCATCGACCCGGGTGACGAGGTGGCGATCGTGCCCAACTCACCCAACCCACCGACCCCACCAAAAAAGTGACGCCAATGCGACAGGTTCCAGCATGACGTTCTAGCAGGTCGTTGAAAACAACCCGACTGAAGGTGCCTTTCTGGCGGCCAGCAGCGGATGAAGCACGGTGGCTCCCACCCTCTGGCCGGAAATTGGCCAATCTGGCCCGATTCGCCTGTTTCCAGGCACACCAAACCCTTGGAGC
>JANEMA010000035.1 GCA_024510845.1 Gammaproteobacteria bacterium | reverse complement strand
GCTCACTTGCCTTGAGGCGTTTGAAGGTCAGGATGCCGGGACCATTGCCGATCGAAAATCGGCAGGCAGCGTTTTCCGGAGGTGGCGGTTGATCCCTTCCGTGGTTGGTGATGCTCCAGGCGGCCAGCACCTTGGGTAGACGCCCCGGGGATACTGCCGAGCACCCATCGCAGGCAGATCATGGGGTCATCCTGGTGGTGCCTCGTGCCTATCGTATGGGAGCCCGATCGCATGCTACTCGTGGCAGAGAGATATGAAGTGCCTGATGTTGTCGCTTAGCCATATCCTTCCGTGTCAATCGTTTTCCGGTCCGGGTCGAACAGATTCCTGTGAAAATCGCATTTTCCGGATTTCCTGCAGCCGTTCTGTCCAGGCTCATGGCGCACCTCCCCGGGTGATCAGGACGCTCGATGAATCATGTGCTACATGTTCGAACAGTTCCACTTGGTGCCGAACACTCCTGCACACACAAGTCTTGACCGGAGGATACGCCTTGGGCGAAAATCCCTGCTCAACCGGGGTATATAAGAATATTCTTAAACTTGATTCGGTCCGGGTCGCCCCGCCTGCCGTTCAGGCTTGGACCGTGGGGAGCTATTCATGAGTTCAGAAGGTGTAGACCTCAAGAAACGCCGCTTCCTCACTGCCACCACGGCAGTCGTCGGAGCAGTGGGTGCAGGGTTTGCTGTAGTCCCCTTCGTTGCCAACTGGAATCCGTCCGAGCGGGCCAAGGCTGCCGGTGCGCCCGAAGAGGCGGATGTCAGTCGCCTGGAGCCGGGTGCCCTGTTGCGCGTGAAGTGGCGTGGCAAGGTGTGCTGGGTGGTGCATCGCACCGAAGGGAACATAAAGGATCTGCCGACGCTCGATCCGATGCTGTCCGATCCGGCTTCCGATGTGCCGCATCAGCCCGAGTACTGCAGGAATCCCACGCGTTCGATCAAGCCGGAATACTTGGTTGCCGTGGGTATCTGCACCCACCTGGGTTGCTCTCCGAGCTACCGTCCCGAGATCGGTCCGGCCGATCTCGGTCCGGAGTGGAAGGGTGGCTTCTTCTGCCCCTGCCACGGTTCGCGGTTCGACTTGGCCGGTCGTGTCTTCAAGGGCTCGCCGGCACCGACCAATCTGCACATTCCACCGCACAAGTATCTGTTGAACGACAAGATCTTGATCGGTGTCGACCAGGAGGCATGAGCATGAGCTTGATTGGCTGGATTGATGAGCGCTTTCCGCTGACCAAGGTGTGGAACGAGCACCTGGCCCAGTATTACGCGCCCAAGAACTTCAATGCATGGTATTTCTTTGGCTCGCTCGCCATGCTGGTGCTGGTCAACCAGATCGCCACCGGTGTCTGGTTGGCG
Organism: Gammaproteobacteria bacterium; assembly: GCA_024510845.1. Lineage (GTDB taxonomy): Bacteria > Pseudomonadota > Gammaproteobacteria > Chromatiales > Chromatiaceae > MONJU. The sequence continues at coordinate 20,273 of JANEMA010000035.1, read as the reverse complement.
ATGGCCTACAAGCCGGATGCCAGTCTGGCTTTCGGCTCGGTCGAATACATCATGCGTGATATGGACTACGGCTGGCTGTTGCGCTACATGCATTCCACCGGTGCGTCGGCTTTCTTCATCGTGGTGTATCTCCACATGTTCCGTGGCCTGATGTATGGCTCCTACCGCAAGCCTCGTGAGTTGCTGTGGATCATCGGTCTGATCATCTACTTGGTGATGATGGCCACTGCCTTCTTCGGTTACCTTTTGCCCTGGGGACAGATGTCCTACTGGGGTGCCCAGGTGATCGTCAATCTGTTCTCGGCGGTGCCCTTCGTGGGTGACGATCTCTCGTTGTGGATCCGGGGGGACTACGTGATCTCGGATGCCACTCTCAACCGCTTCTTCGCGCTGCATTTCCTGTTGCCGTTCATTCTGTCCGCGCTGGTATTCATTCATATCGTGGCGCTGCACAAGGTGGGTTCCAACAATCCGGACGGCATTGAGATCAAGAAGGGCCCCAGGGGCAACCATTGGAGTTCGGACGCGCCGGCCGACGGCATTCCCTTCCATCCGTACTATTCGGTGAAGGACATCTTTGGCGTGGGTGTGTTCCTGATATTCTTTGCTGCGGTAATCTTTTTCTGGCCTGACCTCGGTGGCCTGTTCCTCGAGGCACCCAACTTCGAGTCAGCGAATCCGCTGAAGACCCCGCCGCATATCGCGCCGGTCTGGTACTTCACCCCCTTCTACGCCATGCTGCGGGCAGTTCCGCCGTTGTTCAACTCGCAGTTCCCGGGTGTGCTGGTGATGTTCGCGTCCATCCTCATCATGTTCTTCCTGCCTTGGTTGGATCGCTCGCCAGTCAAGTCCGTGCGCTACAAGGGGCGAATCTTCAAGTTTTCGCTGGCCATGTTTGCCGTTACCTTCGTGGTGTTGGCCTATCTGGGGCTGCAGCCGGTAACGCCGACCAAGACCTTGCTGGCCCGCATCTTCACGGGCGTCTATTTCGCATTTTTCCTGTTGATGCCCTGGTATTCGAAAATCGACAAGACCAAGCCGGTGCCGGAGAGGGTGACCCAATGAAAAAACTGATTGCTGTAATTGCCTTGGCAATCCTGCCGGTTGCTTCGATGGCCAATACAGGTGAAAGCATGAAGCTGGAGTCGGCCAATATCGACCTGGGCAACGAGGCGGCCATTCAGCGTGGTGTCAAGTACTTCGTTAACTACTGCATGGGTTGTCATTCGGCTCAGTACGTCCGTTACAAGCTGTTCACCAAGAGCGGTCTGAGCGAGCAGCAGATCAAGGACAATCTGATCTTCAATGGCAGCAATGTGGGCGACCTGATGACCAACGCCATGGCTGGTGAGTACGCGGCCAATGCCTTCGGTGCACCAGCGCCGGACCTCACGCTGGAGGCCCGGCGTCGCAGTGCCGACTGGATCTATACCTACCTCAAGGGTTTCTATACCGATCCGTCGCGTCCGACTGGTGTGAACAACACGGTATTCCACAACGTTGGCATGCCGAACGTGCTGTGGGAGCTCGAAGGCATCAAGGATCCGGTCTATCGCTACGAGGTGCACGAAGGTGGGCATGTTGTCGCCGAGTTCGAATCCGAGGCCCAAGCCAGGGTCAAGGCCAGGGAACTGGGTGAAGATGCCCGTGTTGAAAAGGTGGTGGGCCATTTCAATCTGGTCCGTCCGGGCACGAAGAGTGCGGGCGAGTTCGACCAGGTGGTGCGTGATCTTGCCACCTATCTGACCTACATTGCCGAGCCGGTCAAGCTCGAGCGGCAGCGCTTGGGTGTTTGGGTGTTGCTGTTCCTGGTGGTTTTCACCGTACTGGCCTACATCACCAAGAAGGAGTGGTGGAAGGACGTGCACTGATCGTCGCCCTGGCCCCGGTCCGCTTCTTCGGGGTCGGCCAGGGTGACAACATCAGGAAAGGCGTGCAGTTTGCTATACTGTGCGCCTTTTTGTGGTTTGTGACGCAAGCGTAGACCTTCGGCTACGATGACAAGGAGATGAGAGGATGACCGTAGTGTCCAGCAGAAGAGCCACGATGACCCTCTTTTCCGACCCGGTCAGCATCTACAGTCATCGGGTACGGTTGGTTCTCACGGAGAAGAACGTGACCTGCGACATCGTCGATGTCGACCCCCTGGATCCGCCGGAAGACGTGGTGGATCTCAATCCCTACGGAACTCTTCCCACACTGGTCGATCGTGAGCTGGTGTTGTACGATTCACGCATCGTCTGCGAGTACATCGACGAACGCTTTCCCCACCCGCCTCTGTTGCCGGTCGATCCGGTCTCTCGTGCGACCACCCGCTTGTACATGTTTCGTGTGGAGAACGACTGGTACCCGCTGGTCGACACCATTCTCACCGCAGGAGGCAAGGCAGCCACCAAGGCGCGCAAGGAGCTGAAAGATGGTCTGGTCGCCGTTGCTCCAGTGTTGGCGGCCAATCCCTTCTTCATGAGCAAGGAGTACACCCTGGTCGATGCTAGCCTGGCCTCTCTGTTGTGGCGTCTTCCCATGTTGGGTATTGAATTGAGCGGTGCGGCCGGCAAACAGGTCAATACCTATGCCGCACATATGTTCAAGCGTCCCAGTTTCGTTCGCAGCCTCAGCGAGGCCGAGCGCGAGATGCGCGGCGGGTGAGATGACCCCCAATCGCCCCTACCTGATCCGTGCACTCTACGAGTGGCTGGTGGACAATCGCCAGACGTCCTATTTCCTCGTGGATGCTGATCGTGCAGACGTGGTCGTGCCGCGTGACTATGTCGAGGACGGGCGTATCGTGCTCAATCTGACGCCGGGCGCGGTACGAGATCTCGATCTGGGTAACGATTTCATCCGCTTCTCCGCGCGTTTCTCCGGACGGGCCATGGATGTGAGTTTTCCACCCGGCGCGGTGCTGGGGGTCTATTCGCGCGAGAATGGTCAGGGCATGTTGTTCCCCGAGGAAGAGCCGGAAGGGCACTCGGACGATACCCCGCCCGAGCCATCCTCCGGTGGCCGTCCTGCCTTGAAGGTGGTGAAGTAGGGGTATCCACAAAGGACGCAAAGGCACTCGATGAGTCCGTGGGAGGTCTGTCCCAGGATCGAATCTCTCCTTGTCGTGCAAGGACTGTGGAGGGGCGGGTCACGGATTCTTGCCGGGGCGATGAAAGGGAAGCACCTTGCCGTCCTCTGTGTGCGGTGCCGGGGCTGGTTCGTCGAGTACCACCTGTTCGATCTCGCTGCCCAGCAAGATCAGCCAGGCCGTGTGCCGGCCGCTGCCCTCGCGGCTGTAGTCGAAGCTGAACATGCGCCGGAAGCGCAGGCCGGTCCGGGTCCAGCGCAGGCCCACGCGGCGCAGCACCACGGTACCGTCGAGAAACTGCAGACTGCGTCGTCTGCACAGGGTTTCTCCCAGCTGTGTGGCCAGTTCGCGTGCCCGGGCTCCGTCGGCCCAGAGGCCGGCGAGAAGGGCGAATACGACGATCAGTAACAAGGCTTTTGCCATCCCCGCATTGTGTCACATTCATCCGTCGTTCAGTTCAGGCGGTCGAGGCGCAGGCGTTCGCGTTTGTCGAATAGACGGTGCGAGGCGATGAGTACCGCACTGGCGGTACCCAGTGCAGTGCCTGCGGCAATCAGGAACAGGATCAGGATCTGGTAGCGTGCCGCTTGCAGGGGGTTGCCACCAGCCAGGATCTGGCCGGTCATCATGCCGGGCAGGCTGACCACACCGGCGGCCGCCATACTGTTGAGAATGGGGATCAGCCCGGCACGCAACGCCGAACGCCGGATATCGCCGATGGCCTCGATGGCGTGTTCTCCCAGCATCAGCCGGGCCTCGATCTCGCCTTGTCGGTTCCAGGTCTCGCGGCCCAGGGTGTCCATGGCCACGGCGATGCCCGTCATGGTGTTGCCGAGCAGCATACCCAGCAGGGGGATCAGATACTGAGGGTGAAACCAGGGAGTCGGCTGCAGTATCACCTGTACCGTGATCAGGGCGATGCTCACCGAGGAGAGCAGCATCGACAGCATGCCGGTGCCATAACCCCACCAACCCTTCAGGTGCCGGCCCTGGCGCGACCAGACCTCGTAGCCGGCGACTGCCAGCATGAGACCGGCGACCGCCGCGATCAGCCAGGGCGAGAGGGTGTGAAAGAGCTGCTGCAATACCAGTCCCAGCAGCGAAAGTTGAACAGCGGCGCGCACCGCGGCCACCAGCAGGCGGCGTTCCACTCCCATTTGCAGGCGCCATGAAAGGGCGCCGGCGAGTGCCAGCAGGGAAGCGGCCAGGCCGAGCTCGAATCCCCCGAGCGGGATCACCCCCCCGTTCATTGCAGCCGCCCCTCGACGAGGCGGTGTTCGGTGTCGCCCACCTGTGCGCGTTGTGCCGGGTCGTGACTGACCCACAACAGGGGTGCCTGCCGTTCGCGGGCGAAGTCACGCAACAGTTTCTCCATGTGTTCCGTATTGGCGGGGTCGAGGTTGGCGGTCGGCTCGTCGAGCAGCAGGGCTTCGGGTTCGCGCGCCAGGGCGCGCAGCACCGCCAGGCGCTGGCGCTCGCCGGTGGACAGGCGGCGCACCGACCAGTCGAGCACGTCACGTTCGAAGCCGAGCGCGGCCAGCATGTCTTCGGCCCAGCGTGCGGCGTGCGGGCGTACCGTCTCGGCCCACCAGTGTGATACGGGAGGAACATAGATCACCTGGCGTCGCCATTGTGCGGCGGGCAGGCGCTCGCGGACCCGATCGCCCAGCCAGACCTGGCCATTATTGGGGTCGAGGTCGGCGATGGCGCGAAGCAGCAGGGTCTTGCCGCTGCCCGAGGGACCGTGCAGGCAGAGGATGTGGCCACCGGGCACCCGCAGGTCCGTGATGTGCAAGCCGGGGCGTTCCAGTCGTTCGATCCACAACTCGGCCATCAGCGGCGCTCGTACACCAGGTCCCATACCCCGTGCCCCAGGCGCAGCCCGCGTTGCTCGAAGCGGGTCAGCGGCCGGTCTTCGGGGCGGGGAACGAAGCGGCCGTCGGACGCGGTATTGTGCAGGGCGGGACAGGCATCGAGCACCTCGAGCATGTGCAGGGCATAGTCCTCCCAGTCGGTCGCTGCGTGGAAGAAGCCACCTGGTACGAGCTTGCGCGCCAGCAGCCTTGCGAAGGCCGGCTGCACGATACGCCGCTTGTGATGGCGTTTCTTGTGCCAGGGGTCGGGGAAGAACAGGCAGGTCCCGGCGAGTGTGCCATCGGGAATCATGTCGCCCAATACCTCGACCGCGTCATGACGCAGCACGCGCACGTTCTCGCTGCCCTGTTCCTCCAGCCGGCGCAGCAGGTGGCCAACTCCGGGGGTGTGGACCTCGATGCCCAGGTGGTTACACGCGGGATGGCGCCGGGCCATCTCCGTCAGGGCGTTACCATTGCCGAAGCCGATCTCGAGGTACACCGGGTGTGCGTTGCCGAACAGTGTGGCGAGGTCCAGTGGCTCGGGGCGGTAATCGACACCGAAACGTGGCCACAGGTGCTCGAAGGCGCATCGCTGACCCGGCGTCATGCGGCCGGTGCGCAATACGAAGCTGCGCACCGGCCGGTGCGGGCGGGACTGGTCGTTCATTCAGCCGAAGAACAGGCCGTCGGTCGGTGAGGAGGCCGAGGCGAAGCGGCGTGCTGCCATGCGCCCGGCCAGGCAGGCCTCGCGCCCGGCCTGGATGGCCTTTTTCATGGCCGAGGCCATCAGTACCGGATCATTGGCTGCGGCGATGGCGGTGTTCATGAGTACGCCGTCGCAGCCCAGCTCCATGGCGATGGCCGCGTCCGAGGCCGTGCCCACTCCGGCATCGACCAACACGGGGACCTTGGCATTCTCGACGATGGTGCGGATGTTGAGTCGGTTGCGAATGCCCAGGCCCGATCCGATGGGAGCAGCCAGCGGCATCACCGCCGTGCAGCCCATTTGTTCGAATTCGCGTGCCACGATGGGATCGTCATTGGTATAGACCATGACCTTGAAACCGTCGGCGATCAGCTCTTCGGCCGCCTTCAGGGTGGCGATCACGTCGGGGAACAGGGTCTTTTCGTCGCCCAACACTTCCAGTTTGACCAGGTCGTGGCCGTCGAGCAGCTCGCGAGCCAGCTTGCAGGTGCGTATCGCGGTCTTTGCGTCATAACAGCCTGCGGTATTGGGCAGGTAGGTGAATTCGTCCGGCGGCAACACCTCGAGGATGTTGGGCTCGTCGGCGTTCTGGCCGAGGTTGGTGCGGCGCACCGCGATGGTCACGATCTCGGCGCCGGAGGCGTCGATGGCCGCCCGCGTCTCGGTCATGTCCTTGTACTTGCCGGTGCCCACCAGCAGGCGGGAATGGAAGGTCCGCCCTGCGATAACGAGCGGGTCTTGCGGGGTGTCGTTCATGGCGAGTCCTGCTTCAGCCGCCGCCGATGGCCTGCACGATCTCCACGTGGTCGCCGTCACACAGTTTGTGTGTACCATGCTCGCTGCGCGACACCAGCTCATCGTTGACCTCGATGGCGATGCGCTTGCCGACGAGGCCGAGCTGTTCGACCAGCTGCGTCAGTGTGAGGTCGTCGGCGAGCCGTTCAGGCTGGCCGTTGAGGAGGATCTGCATTTCGGGGCAGTTTCGATGGCGAAATGAAAATATGGGGTAATCTTACACTAAACTGCGTGCATTCAAGGGGGGAGAATGTGGCCAGGCCAGCCAGAAGGCGGGGAGAGGGGGACGTGGCCAGACTTCACGAAAATCTGATTTCACCGGATCACGCGCGCACACTCGATGGCCTGTTTGCGCTGCGCATCCGGCGCAGCCCGGAGCGTCCTGCCTATGTCTATCACGACCGCAAGGTGCGGGAGTGGCGTGAACTGAGCTGGAACGAGATGGGCCGGATGGTCGCGCGCTGGCAGCAGGCATTTGCCGGCGAGGCCCTGCAGGAAGGTGACCGCGTGGCCCTGCAGTTGCGCAACTGCCCCGAGTGGGTCGTGTTCGATCAGGCGGCCATGAGCCAGTGTCTGGTCACGGTGCCGCTGTATACCGACGACCGGCCCGACAATATCGCCTATATCCTCGAGGAGGCGTGTGTGCGTCTGCTGCTGGTGCAGGATGCCGGACGTTGGCGTCGTCTGTCGAAGGTGATTCCGGACAAGGGGCCTCTGCAGCGGGTGCTGTTGCTCGACGATGGCGAGGCCGCGCGTCAGCTGGCCGCCGAGGACGATCGGGTGTGCCTGATCGCTGATTGGCTGCCCGTACAGGCCGGTGAATTGCGTGTGCGCAAGGATGCCGATCCACACGCCCTGGCCTCCATCGTCTATACATCGGGCACCACGGGGCGGCCAAAGGGTGTGATGCTCAGCCATCACAACATGCTTTCGGTGGCGCATGACGGGGTGACCATGCTCGATGTCTACGAGGAAGACAGCTTTCTCTCCTTTCTGCCCTTGTCGCATACCCTGGAGCGCACGGCCGGCTACTACCTGTCCATCATGACCGGTTCCACTGTGGCCTATGTGCGCTCGGTGTCGCAACTGGCCGAAGACCTGCAACAGATACGGCCCACGGTGCTGATCGCGGTGCCGCGTATCTTCGAGCGGGTGCATGCCCGGCTTACCGGACAGATAGAGAAACGTGGGGGTCTGGCACCATTGCTGTTCCGTGCCGCTACCCGCATCGGATGGCAACGCTTCTTGCGTCAGCAGGGGCGAGGCGGTTGGACACCGGGGCAACTGCTGTGGCCTCTGCTCGATCGCCTGGTGGCCAGCAAGGTACGCGCTCGTCTCGGTGGGCGGTTGCGTGCCGCGGTCAGTGGAGGAGCGGCTCTCAGCGAAGAGGTGGCGCAGGTATTCATCGCCATGGGAATCCCCATCGTGCAGGGCTACGGTCTGACCGAAACCTCCTCGGTGGTCAGCGTGAATCCGCTGGAGAACAATATCCCGGCCAGCGTTGGCCTGCCGATCCGTGGTGTCGAGGTGCGCATCGGCGAGAACGACGAACTGTTGGTCACCGGGCCCGGGGTGATGCAGGGCTACCGGGGAAATCACAAGGCCACGGCTCAGGTCATCGATCCGGATGGTTGGCTGCATACCGGAGACCAAGCACGCATCGGCGAGACCGGGCACCTGTATATCACTGGTCGCATCAAGGATATCCTGGTGTTGTCCAATGGGGAAAAGATCCCTCCGGGTGACATGGAGCTGGCCATCCAGATCGATTCCTTGTTCGAGCAGGTGATGGTGGTTGGCGAGGGCAGGCCCTATCTGGTGGCTCTGATCGTGCTGAAGGCCGATCATTGGCCTGGCTTCGCCCAGGATCTGGGGCTCGACCCCCTCGATCCCGAGTCGCTTCGCGACGAGAAGGGACTCAAGGCCGTGCAACGCCGGGTACAGGTGGCGCTCGAGGGTTTTCCCGGCTATGTCAAGATCCGCCGCGTATTCCTCACGCTGGAGCCCTGGACCATCGATGATGGTCTGATCACACCCACGCTCAAGGTCAAGCGGCCAAGGGTGATAGAGCATTATGCCGCTGAGATCGAGGCTCTGTACGATGGCCGACCTGCCGGTTGAACTGCGAATGTCGTACAATCTGCCGCGCAGGGAGTATGGTCGGACGGCCTTTCGGAGCATCCTGCGGCAAGGCCCTGATGGGGTCGACATACAGCGGGTGTAGTTCAATGGCAGAACAGGAGCTTCCCAAGCTTCTAACGTGGGTTCGATTCCCATCACCCGCTCCATTTCCCGCTTCTCCACCATGTCGGTGATTCGTCTGTTCGAGATCCTGTTGGTCGCAGCCATGCCGGCGGTGGTGCTGGTGGTCGGCGTGCGTCTGCTGCTGTTGGCCGGACGCGCGGTGGCGTGGCGGCGCCCCGGCATGATGCTGGTCGGTCCGGCCATGACCGTCCTCGGGAGCGGGTTGGCGTTGTGGCGACTGGCACAGGTGCTCGATCATCGCAGTGAACCGAAAGACCGATCTGACGGCAGGATCACACCGCCGGTGAAATGATCAGTGTGCGCTGCTGGAGGACAGATCCATATGCTCGGTCACCAATGAGAATGTAGGTTTTTCGGGTTGTGTTCCGGGTGTCGGTCGATCCCGGTGTCCGACAGTATGCCCAAACCCGGTGGTAAGGGGGCAAGTGCCGAGTCAGGCAGGTTTTTTCGGTAGAGTGCCGGCCAGTGTTTCGCGCAGGTATTTAACCAGTGCCTCGGCGGTATCGGCATGATGGACCAGTGAGCGGATCTTTCCGTCTTGCCCGATGATGTAGATGATGGAAGAGTGGTCCATGGAATAATCCATGGCGGAGTCTTTCATCGGCACTTTCTCGTAGATTACCAGGTAGCGTTTTGCCACCTTGGCGATTTCTTCCGGGCTGCCGCTCAGGCCGATGGCACCGGGGTAGAAATAACGTGCGTATTCACTGGCGATCTTCGGAGTGTCGCGTTCGGGGTCGATGCTGACGAAGATCGGCTGGATCTGTTCGCGTTCGTTCTCGTCGAGAGTCCGCATCGCCTGCGCAACCTTGCTGAGTGCGGTGATGCATACGTCGGGGCAGCGGGTGTAGCCGAAGTACAGGACCACCACCTTGCCGTGGAAATCGTTCAGGCTGACCGGCCCCTGATCGGACTGCAGGGTGAAGTCGCCTCCGAGATGGGCATAGGGATTCTCCTTCTCGTCCGCTGATTGCAGGCCGAACCAGACGCCGAGGGCGATGCTGGCGAGAGCGATGAGGAGCAGGGGGAACTGTTTCATGGGGGGGCGCTGTAGCCGAGGTGGGGAGATTGTAGCGGAAAGCGTGCGTGGTTCGATTATGAACTTTTCTGTCGTTCCAGATCTGGTGAGAAACCGGAGGGGCAGTGCGGGGTGCGGTCTTCATGCGTCGGGTTCGAGTGCTGCCTCGCAATGGGTGCCGGTGCAGCGATAGATCAACAGCCGTCCAGGCTCGGCCCGTTTGGTAGCGAGCGCCGGTGGGAGCCGTGCGTCATCCGGGATGCGGTAAGCCCGGTCCCCGGGGGCCAGTGACTCCGACTGCCAGGCATCGAGCGACTCGGTATCGCCGCGCGCGATATGCAGGGTCGGTGGGTCGAGTGTGAGGTCCAGTGCGTCGAGCAGGCCGGTGGCTGCGTGAGGGGTCTGGCGCATGGTCTCGGCCGCGGCGAAAACGCCCTCTGCCGCCTCGAGATAGCGTGGTTCGGACAGCAGCCAGCCGAGTAGCAGCAGGGCGCGTGCGGCGATCGCATTGCCAGATGGCAGAGCGTTATCGCTGAAGGGGCGGGGGCGCACTGGCAGGGTCTCGTGGTCATCGGCGGTAAAATAGAAGCCGCCATGTTCGGTATCGGCAAAATGTGTGAGCAGTCGTTCGGCCAGGGCGATGGCGAAATCGAGGTGAGTGTCCGACCAATGTGCCTGTAACAGCTCGAGGATGGCATCGATCAGATAGGCGTGATCGTCCAGGCAGGCAGGGAGTCTCGCTTCACCGTCGCGGCTGGTAGCCAGCAGCCGCCCGTCCTGCCAGTGGTGCCGGTACAGGAAGTCCAGGGCGCGTGTGGCCGAATCGATCCATTCGAGTCGTTCGAGCAGGCATCCGGCACGGGCTAGGCCGTGGATCATCAGTGCATTCCAGCTGGTCAGCACCTTCTCGTCCCGCCCCGGTCGTACGCGTTTCCCGCGTGCGGAGAACAGGTTTTCGCGTGCGTTCTTCAGGTGATTTCGCACGGTACTCGGGGACAGGCCAAGGCGTTCTGCCAGTGTGCCGGTCGTGGTGGTCACGTGCAGATGCCAGCGTCCCTCGAAGTTGGCCGGGTCATCGAGCCCGAAGCGTGCGGTGAATACATCGTGGGTGGGTTCGTCGAGCAGGCGGGCCACTTCCTCGTGGTCCCAGAGATAGAAACAGCCCTCCTCACCCTCGCTGTCGGCGTCCAGGCTGGACCAGAATCCGCCTTCGGATGATTGCATTTCGCGCAGTACCCACTCGGCGGTACGCTCGCAGACGTGCCGGAACAGTGGCCGCCGATCGTCCAGCGTCCAGGCTTCGGCGTACAGTGCCAGCAGCGGGCCGTTGTCATAGAGCATCTTCTCGAAATGCGGGATCTCCCAGCGTTCGTCCACCGAGTAGCGGTAGAAGCCGCCGCCGAGTTGATCGAAGAGGCCACCCTCGGCCATGCGCTCGAGGGTGAACAGAGCCATGTGCCGTGCCCGATCTCGTCCGTGACGTGCACCCTGGTGCAGCAGGAAGGCGAAGGTCGCCGGGTGAGGGAACTTGGGAGCCTGCCCGATACCGCCATGGGTGGAGTCGAAATGCCGTGCCAGTTCGTGCACTCCCTGCTCGATGAGCTCAGGTCCCGGGCGCTCACCGGTCGTGGTCGCCTCCAATTGCGCCAGGGCTTCGCGCATGGCGTGATTCTGTTTGCCGATGGCCTCGCGCTGTTCGTGCCAGGCGTGAGCTGTCGATTCGAGTACCTGAGCGAAGGATGGCAGTCCGTGGCGTGATTCCGGAGGGAAATAGGTACCGGCGAAAAACGGTATGAGGTCGTGCGGATCGAGGAATACTGTCAGTGGCCAGCCACCGGGACGTTGTGTCAGCAGTTGGTGGGCATTTTGATAGATATGGTCCAGATCGGGGCGCTCCTCACGGTCCACCTTGATACTGATGAACAGCCGGTTCATCACGTCGGCCGTGGCGGTATCCTCGAAGGATTCGTGGGCCATCACGTGACACCAGTGGCAGGCCGAATAGCCGATGGACAACAGGATGGGGCGATCGGTGCGGCGTGCCTGGTTCAGTGCCTCCTCGCACCAGGGCCACCAATGGACAGGGTTGTCGGCATGTTGCTGGAGGTAGGGGCTGGTGGCCTCGGCCAGGCGGTTTTTTGTGCTGTTCATGTGGACATCATAGCCACTGTGGTGTGCCGGGTGACTTCACGCCGAGCAGGGTATTGCGTCCTTCAGCCAAGGGTGCGTCAATGTTCCGGAGTCAGGACATTGTTGTTATGGCTGCTGTCTGCCGGCTGGGTATTGTTACTGGCTCTGGAGCATGTTCGGTATCCGGTGAGACGAGATCCAGCTGCGCTGAGGTCGCTCCGGATCTGATACCCTTGCGGCCCCGTGTTATCCGGACCGATCCATGTCACTGCCTGTCTTGCGTCTCAATCCCCACCGGGATCGCCGTCTTCGTGCCGGCCATCTGTGGGTCTATTCCAACGAGATCGACACTGCGGCCACGCCGATCAAGAGGCTGGAGCCAGGCCAGCCAGTGGTCATCGAAAATGCGCGTGGCCGCTTCATCGCACATGCCTATGCCAACCCGCATTCCCTGATCTGCGCGCGCATCACCAGCCGTGACCGCGAGCATCCGCTGGACCGCTCACTGCTGGTGCACCGCCTGAAGATCGCCCTGGCTCTGCGCGAGCGGCGTTATCCCGCGACCTGTTATCGGCTGGTATTCGGCGAGTCCGATGGCCTGCCGGGTCTGGTGGTGGACCGTTACGGTGACCACCTGGTGGCCCAGATCGGCACCGCCGGCATGGAACGATTGCGCGAAGACATCGTGGCGGCCCTGGACAAGGTGCTCTCACCGGTCTCCATCCTGTGGCGCAACGACAATGCAGTGCGTGAAATCGAGGGTCTGGATCGCTATGTCGAAATGGCGCACGGCCGGGTGCCCGACCAGGTGGCCGTCGAGGAAGGTGGCTGTCGCTTCATGGTGTCGCCCACCGAGGGGCAGAAGACCGGCTGGTTCTTCGATCAGGCGGCCAGCCGTGATCGGTTGATACCGCAGGTCGAAGGTATGCGTGTGCTGGATGTGTGCAGCTATGTCGGTGCCTGGGGTGTGCGCGCGGCGCATGCAGGTGCGCGCGAAGTGGTTTGCGTAGATGCCTCTGCCCGCGCGCTGGAAGGTGTTCGCGAGAATGCACAGGCGAACGGCGTGGCGGATCGCGTGGATGGTCTGCAGGGTGATGCCTTCGATACCCTGCGCCTGCTGAAGGCCGAGGGCGAGCGTTTCGATGTGGTGGTGCTGGACCCACCAGCCTTCATCAAACGGCGCAAGGATATGAAAGAGGGTGTCCAGGCCTACCGGCGGCTGAACGAAGCGGCGATCAGTCTGGTGTCGCGTGACGGCCTGCTGGTGACGGCCTCCTGTTCCTTCCATCTTTCCGGGGACGAATTCCTGCGCGTGGTGCAGCAGGCTGCACGTCATGGCGATCGTTACCTTCAGCTCCTCGAAATCTGTCGGCAGGGACCTGACCATCCGATACATCCTGCCATTCCCGAGACAGCGTACCTGAAGGCGCTCTATCTGCGGGTGCTGCCTGGTATGTGATCCCGACCATTTCATTTTGGGTGCACGGGTTGTGTGCGGTCAGCAGGATCGGGATCAGAAGGTATTTTGCCAGGTCGGTGCGTCCTCGCAGATGTGCCAGGAAGGGCAGCGGCCTGCGAGTGGCAGCAGCTGCAGGTGCCTGTCCGCAGCGCCTGGAGACAGTCCGGGCGTTGGGCGGGGTCTTCCTGTCAGTGGCAAGTGATACACTTGCGCGCCATGCAATATCCCGCTTTCGACCCTGTCATTCTGCACCTGGGACCAGCCGCTGTGCGCTGGTATGGTCTGATGTACCTGTTGGGCTTCGCCGGGGCCTGGCTGCTGGGCCGGCGACTGGCTCGGCGGCCGGGCAGCGTGATCGACGAGCGGCAGCTCGAGGATCTGATCTTCTTCGGCGCCCTGGGGGTGGTCGTCGGTGGCCGCTTGGGTTATATCCTGTTCTACGATTTCGGCCGCTGGCTGAACGATCCGTTGATCTTGCTGCGCATATGGGAGGGGGGTATGTCCTTCCATGGTGGCCTGCTGGGGGTGCTGGTGGCCATGGTCTGGTTCGCCCGGTGTCAGGGGCTGCGTTTTCTGCAGGTGACCGACTTCATCGCTCTACTGGTGCCGATCGGCCTGTTCTTCGGACGCATCGGCAATTTCATCAACGGCGAGTTGTGGGGGGCGCCCACCGACCTGCCCTGGGGCATGCGCGTGCCTTGTACCGGCCATCTCGACCTGTGCCTGAACAAGCTGGGTCTGTTGCCGGACATCCCCGGGACGCCGCCGCTGCATCCCAACCAGCTCTACGAGGCCGGGCTGGAGGGGCTGGTGCTGTTCGCCCTGCTGTGGTGGGCGGCGCGGCGGCCATCGGGCACGGGCTTCCTGTCGGGCCTGTTCCTGCTCGGTTACGGGGTGTTCCGTTTTCTGATCGAGTTCGTGCGCATGCCGGACTCGCACATCGGCTACCTGGCCCTCGGCTGGCTGACCATGGGTCAGCTGCTGTCCTTGCCGATGATCCTGTTCGGGCTGTATCTGGTGTACCGATCGCGTAGGGTGAGTTCATGAAAGCGTATCTCGATCTGCTGCGTCACGTGCGCGAGCACGGTGTGTCCAAGGGCGACCGCACCGGTACCGGCACGCAATCGGTGTTCGGCTACCAGATGCGTTTCGACCTGGCCGAGGGTTTTCCACTGGTCACCACCAAGCGTATCCATTTCAAGTCGGTGGTCCACGAGCTGCTGTGGTTTCTGCGTGGTGATACCAATACGCGCTACCTGAAGGGCCACGGGGTGCGCATCTGGGACGAATGGGCCGCCGAGGACGGCGAACTGGGGCCGATCTATGGCTATCAGTGGCGATCCTGGCCTGCGCCGGACGGGGGGGCTGTCGATCAGATCGCCCAGGTGGTCGAGCAGATTCGCAACACGCCCGATTCGCGGCGCATCATCGTCTCGGCCTGGAACCCGACCGACCTGCCCGACGAGACCCTCCCGCCGCAGGAAAATGTGCGCCGGGGCAAGATGGCACTGGCGCCCTGCCATGTCCTGTTCCAGTTCTATGTCGCCGAGGGGTGTCTGTCCTGCCAACTCTACCAGCGCAGCGCCGACGTGTTCCTTGGCGTTCCCTTCAACATCGCCAGCTATGCCTTGCTCACCCACATGGTCGCCCAGGTCGCGGGGTTGCAGTCGGGTGAGTTCGTCCATACCCTGGGCGATGCTCATATCTACCGCAATCATCAGGAGCAGATCGCCCTGCAGCTCACCCGCGAGCCCTGCCGATTGCCGCGTCTGCGCCTGAATCCTGCGGTGGATGACCTGTTTGCCTTCGGTTATGAGGACATCGAACTGATCGACTACCAGCATCATCCGCACATCAAGGGTAGGGTTGCGGTCTGATCCGGTTTCTTTTGTTGACCCGGATCAGGTGACGGGGAACTTTCCGCTCATCTGTGCATCAGAATTAGATAATCTTCTAATGCATTGAATAACAGGAGGTACCGTCATGAACATCGAGGCACTTACCATCGATTGCGGGCAGATACGCGAACTGGCCGAAGAGAACAGCCGTGAAATGGAAGTCATCATCGAGATGCTTATCGAGGCCGAAGAAAAACTCTGTGAAGAGCTGGCCGCCTGAACGAGGCACATGAGTAAGACCCGTCCCGGCTCGTCCGGACGGGCCTGATATGATGGCGGTATGCCTGCCGTCGTTCCCAAGCTGTCGATCATCGTCGCGGTCGCCGACAACGGCGTGATCGGTATCGACAACCACCTGCCCTGGCACCTGCCCGCTGATCTGGCGCACTTCAAGTGGCTCACTCTGGGCAAGCCCATTCTCATGGGACGCCGCACCTGGGAGTCGCTGCCCGGCCTGTTGCCACGCCGAACCCATGTGGTCGTCAGCCGCGATCCCGACTACCATGCCGAGGGGGCCGAGGTGGTGCATTCTCTGGATCAGGCCATCGAACAGTTCGGCGATGTCGATGAACTGATGCTCATCGGCGGTGCCCAGCTCTATGCCCAGGCACTGCCGCTGGCCGCCCGACTCTATCTGACTGAAGTCCACGCCAAACCCGAGGGCGATGCCTTTTTTCCCGCCTTTGATCGTGCCGAGTGGTGCGAAGTCGAGCGCATCGCAGGGCAAGTGGACGAGCGCAACCCCATCCCCCATCATTTTGTCACCTTTCAGCGTTCGTTCCAGTAACGCTGCATCTCCACGTACAGGAAGGAGGCCGACCAGGTGATCAGCACCAGGCCGGCAAGTGCTTCCATGCCGACGGTATAGCGCAGCAGTCCGATCGGTTCGATGTCACCGAAGCCCAGGGTGTTGTAGGTGGTGAAGGAGAAATAGGCCGCATCCAGCAGCGAGCCGTCGAAGTTGCCCTGCAGATGTCCGAAGTTCTCGCTGTGATGCATGAACCAGTAGCCCAGGCCGAAGATCCAGATCTCCACCGAGTGTGCCACCAGGGCCGCCAGCACACCGAGCAGGATGCGTGGCCGGTGATGTCGGCACAGGCGCGGGATGACGTCGGAGGCACGGATCAGAAACTCGTAATGTACGATCACCACGGTGGTGACCAGAACCATGTTGAGCAAGGTGATTGTCAGCAGGGTCTTCATTTCCAGCTTGCGACGGCCTCGCGGAAGAACTCGGGCTGAGCGAAGGCCGCGCGATGGATCTCCGCGTTGTAGTAGCGGGTGGCAAAGGCTTTGTCGCAGGCATCGGCCCTGCGAAACCCGGGCAGGCTGTCGGCCTTGCCGCCGATAGTCGCAGACCACCAGCCTGTGGGATAGATGGGCTGCGGGAAGAACAGGGTCTGCACCGCGCGGAAGCCCGCGGCCCGGTAGCTGTGGTACATGCGCTCGAGGATGGGCAGGTGCGCCAGCGGCGACTCGCTCTGCTGCACGATCAGACCGTCCTCGCCCAGGGCGCGATGACAGGCGGCGTAGAACCCGGTGGAGAACAGCACCTCGCCGGGGCCTATGGGATCGGTGGAATCGACGATGATCACGTCCAGCGAGTTCGGCTCGGCATCCTTCATCCACTGGATGCCGTCGATGAACAGCAGCTCGGCACGCGGGTCGTCGTTGGCCTCGCACAGCTCGGGAAAGAACTGCTCGGAGACCCGGGTCACCCGCTCGTCGATATCGATCTGCACGCAATGCTCGACCCCCGGGTGACGCAGTACCTCGCGCAGCGAACCGCAGTCGCCGCCGCCGATGATGGCCACCCGCTTCGGATCGGGATGGGTGAACAGCACCGGGTGGGTCATCATCTCGTGGTAGAGGAAATTGTCCCGGGTGCTCACCATGGTGAAGCCGTCGATCACCAGCAGGTACCCGAAGCCTTCGGTCTCGTGGACCTCGATCTTCTGGAAGGCGGACTGCTCTTCGTGGAGCTTGTTGCGGACCTTCAGCGAAAAGGCCGACTGGATCTCCTCGTCGACCTCGGTGAACCAGTTCTCGTCGATCGCCATGAAATCTGCCTCCGGTTGCGTTTCGCGCACCATAGCGAGCGACTGACGGGGGTGCAACAGTAGCTGATCGACCCGGTGTGTCGGGGGCAGGATGGTCGCTGCTCTGGAGAAGACCATGAAATGGAGCAAGCCGATTATGCTGTGCCTGTTGTCGTTGGCTGCCCTTGCGGAGGACGGTCGTGTCCTGGTGGAGCTGCCGCCCATGATGCGGGAACACATGCTGCACAACATGCGTGACCCTCTGGAGACCCTGCGCGGGATCGTCGGTCACCTCGGGCAGGCCGATTACGAGGGTGCTGCCGAGCTGGCCGAAGGGCGCCTGGGCATGAGCGCCATGCAGGCACCGCCATGCGCCACGCCGCCAGCCGGTTCGCCCGGGCCGCGCGCGTTGCCGAGGTGTGCAGCGACCCGGTGACGGCCCTGCGCGTCCCGGTCGACGTGATGGCGCAGTGCACGGCCTGCCTGCGGGGTATCGGTTGCAGTGGCAGGTGACCGGTGGCTTAACCGGAGGCTCCCCCTGACCTGTGACCTGAGGTTTCTGGCTCCGTCAGCTCGACATTGGCCGAAGGCTCTAGATCGTAGAGATGGGCTGAGGCTTGCGGTGGGCGACTGCTTTTACGGGGTTGCCCTTGGCGGATCAGGGAAACTCTGCAATCCCCGCTCATGCGCAGATCTGCTTGCACAGGTGTTCGTGTCAGGCGTTGACCTGTGCCACAGTGTGCTGCCGTAGAGGCATATCCGATGCCTCGATGTACTGCCGGGCGCGCAGGCGATACCAGGGGAACTGCCTGGACTGCACCCCTGTGTCTTCGGATGGGCGAGGTAGCCCCTCCAAAACCTGCGGATGAGTTTCTGTTGGTCGTCGGCATCCATGCCACTATTCCGTTTCCTTACTTCGGGATAGAGAGCCAACACGGAACGCACAATCGCCAATGTCCATCCGTGACAGGCCGAAGCCGTCTATCCTGATGGAGGCAGCGTCCGTATTTGTCGCGCCTTGGAAAAGGGTTGGTGCCTCGTGGTGCCTGAAATCACGGAATGTGGCGGAAACACCCTGATCGAGGTGCAGGCCTCGCTCAAGAGCTACCGACCAAAGGATGAAGAGGATCCACCTGGAGGTGGAGGCCGTAATCCCGATATCGACTTTCACGGAGAGAAATGCCATCGGGACACGCACGAATCCAAGACTGACAAGGATGCCCTGCTGTTCGGAAAGAGCCAGGGCACAGTGGCGAAGCTGGCCTGTCTGGGGCATCTGCTGATGGAGAACCGGAATGGCCTGGTCGTGGATGCCCGGCTCACGCAGGCAACAGGCCCCGCTGGGCGCGGACAAGAACTACGACACCAGGGGCTGTGTGGACGCACTGCGTTGCACCGACGCGACACCGCATGTCGCACAGAACACGAGCAATCGTTCATCGGCCATCGATGGACGCGCCACCCGCCATTCGGGCTACGCCATGAGTCAACGGTTCCGCAAACGGATCGGGGAATGCTTCGGCTGGGTCAGGGAGCAGAATCTGGTTACCGTGCATGCCGCTTTCCTCGTCACTGATTCTGTGGATACCCTGGCACAACTTTCAAAGAAAATTCCACATGAAACGACTGAAAAGTCAGGAAGATTCAGCCCTCGCTCTGTCCCTGTTGTTGCTGCTCGGTGATCTGGCGATGCACCTCGGTCATGTCTAGCTCTCCGGCCTTGGTCACCAGCTCGAGGAAGGAAGACTCGGGCAGTGCACCGGCCTCATTGTAGATGATGACCTTCTCACGGAAGATCACCAGCGTGGGGATGGAACGAATCTGAAAATAGGCCGCAATGGCCTGTTCGTCCTCGGTGTTGACCTTGGCGAATACAACGTCCGAAAATTCTTCCGAGATCTTCTCGTAGGTGGGAGCGAAAGAACGGCAAGGGCCGCACCACGGCGCCCAGAAATCGACGATCACAAAATCGTTCTCGCTGATGGTCGATTCGAAATTCCCTTCGTTCAATTCAATGACTGCCATGGGGTCTCCAGCAATAATTACGATAGAAAATGGGTGTTCTACACAATCACATAGAGGTGACGGATGGCCTGGCGACACCAATGCCCAAGACAGTGATCCCCGAACCGTAGGGAACGATTCATCCCGCATTTCACCCCAGAAATTCAGGAACCAAATTAACTGCAATTACACCCGGTGCGGCATTCTGCCACTATGGCTTGTCACAGAACACATCATCGAGGCCCCGCAGCCAAGCTACTCCCTCGACCTCACGTTCAACTTGCGTTCCACTGTCGTGACCGCCACGTTGGTCACTGGACGCAGTCTGTCCCCTTCGGGAAACATTGCCGGATCACGTCGTTCATGTTCTCGTGCGTCCCGAGCTCCCGGCGGCTGCAGAACCGCGCGAAGCATACATCATATCCCAGCATCCCGCTGATCTGCTTGTGGCAGGCGAACACCTTTCCATCGTCAGAATTGGCCCCAACAATTGGACAGTGTGGCAAGTGCATCCTCGGATCAAATTATCAGTCTGGCAGAAGATTCGCAGTAAACGCTGTCCGGTGTCCGCCGATCGAATATATTGGTGCCGTCTCTCAGAATTGTAGAAGGCGAAATACTGGCCCAGTGATGCTCGGATAGCCACCATACCGTCGTAGACCTTCAGACACACATCCTCGTACTTCACACTGCGTTACAGACGCTCAACAAAGACATTGTCGGTCCGCCTCCATGCTGTTAACCCTGGTTGCTCCTGAAGAACCCGAAACTCTCTGATTCATCATGAAATATCAACGAGAACAGGGAACCGTGACTGCAGCCTTTCCGCGCACCCGTCACCAAGACCTTGCAGATTTTCCATGAAGCCTCGCATCACCGACACACCGCCACAAGAGGATTTATTCCGAAGCCGTCTGGAGAACATCATCTCTCTGCGCCATCCGCTGGTGAAGTTGGCGGATTCGATCGACTGGGCTCACCTGAACGAGGTGCCGGGTGAGTTCCATGAAGAGGCTGTTGTCGGCCAGCC
>JANEMA010000034.1:2823-21706 GCA_024510845.1 Gammaproteobacteria bacterium | reverse complement strand
TTCCATCCACTGGTGTTCACTGCGAAGGGAGTGGAACGCCATCAGCAGCTGGGCACGCAGGAGCTTTTCCGGCGGGATGGAGTCACGGCCATGGGTTCGGAGTAGATGGCATTGAAGTCTGCATCGGGTTCGCTCAATGCCGCATCGACCATGGCCCGTATCGGGCGCAATGGAGGGTCCTTCGGCACCCGTGATTCCGGGCTGACCGTGCTGAACAGGGAATCTTGCTGAATATCCGGGCCTCGCGTCGTGTCGCTTGTCCTTCTTCCTGCCTTACCGGTATCTTCCACTCCAGCCGGCGAAGTTCAACAGCCTGTTAAGCTTGCGTGCCTGCCCGGGAGAAACATCATAAATGGCCGACTACGCACTCATCCTTGTCAGTACCATACTGGTCAACAATTTCGTTCTGGTGAAATTTCTTGGCCTGTGTCCCTTCATGGGTGTCTCGCGCAAGCTGGAGACGGCCATGGGCATGGGCCTGGCCACCACCTTCGTGCTCACCCTGTCCTCGGTAAGCAGCTACCTGGTCAATGCCTATCTGCTCGAGCCTCTGGAGCTGGAATATCTGCGCACCATTGCCTTCATCCTGGTGATAGCGGTAGTGGTACAGTTCACCGAAATGGTGATGCACAAAACCAGCCCGGTGCTCTACCAGGTACTGGGTATCTTCCTGCCGCTGATCACCACCAACTGCGCGGTGCTGGGCGTGGCCCTGCTCAACACCCAGGAGCAGCACGGTTTTGTCGAATCAGCGCTGTACGGTTTTGGCGCCGCAATCGGCTTCTCGCTGGTGCTGGTACTGTTCGCTGCGGTGCGTGAACGTGTGGCCGTCGCCGATGTGCCAGAACCTTTCAAAGGCAACGCCATTGCCTTGATCACCGCCGGGCTGATGTCGATGGCCTTCATGGGCTTTGCCGGGCTGGTCGCGGGTTGATGGGCATCCTGCAGGCCGTACTCATCCTCACGCTGCTGGCCCTGCTGTTCGGCCTGCTGCTGGGCTATGCTTCGGTGCGTTTCCATGTCGAGGGCAACCCCATCGTGGACCAGATCGATGCGCTGCTGCCACAAACCCAGTGCGGTCAATGCGGTTATGCCGGTTGCCGTCCCTATGCCGGGGCCATCACCGCAGGTGAGGCCGACATCAACCGCTGCCCACCCGGCGGAGAGACGTGCATGATCGCATTGGCCGACCTGCTGGGCCGTGATCCGGTACCGCTGGAAGATCAGGAAGCCGCCGCCAAGTCCAAGGCTCTGGCGCGTATCATCGAGAGCGACTGCATCGGCTGCACCCTGTGCATACAGGCCTGCCCGGTGGATGCCATCATCGGCGCGGCCAAACAGATGCACACCGTGATTGCGTCCGAGTGCACCGGCTGCGAACTGTGCATCACGCCCTGCCCGGTAGAATGTATCGTAATGGAACCGATCGAGGAGACACCGGAAACCTGGCGCTGGCCCTTCCCTGAGTCCACCCCCTGTATCGAGGAGGCATCCAGTGGCTGCTGATCTCGCCCCGCCGATATGGGACTTCCACGGCGGCCTGCACATTCCGGACCACAAGGCTCTGTCTGCCCACCGTCCCATCATGGAGACTACGTTGCCTTCTCGTCTGCAACTTCCGCTGCAGCAGCACATCGGCAAGCCAGCCGAACCAATAGTCAAGGTCGGAGATCCGGTACTCAAGGGGCAGCTCATCGCTCGTGCCAGCAACTATGTCAGCGCCAACCTGCACGCCCCCACCTCGGGCAAGGTGATCGAGATCGCGGAGCGGCCCATCGCTCATCCCTCAGGCCTGCCGGCACCGTGCATCGTGATCGAACCCGATGGTGAGGAGCGTTGGGCTGAATTACCGGAACCGATTCCCAACTGGGCAGAAACCGACCCGGCCGATCTGCGTGAACGCCTGCGCCGGACCGGCATCGTCGGCCTCGGCGGGGCCGTCTTCCCCACCAGCGTCAAGACCAACGTCACCGGCAGGGCGGTGGACACACTGATCATCAACGCTGCCGAGTGTGAGCCCTACATCACCTGTGACGACCGTCTGCTGCGTGAGCAGGCCGAAAAGGTGTTCGAAGGTGCGCGCATCCTGCGCCATATCGTCGGTGCCTCGCGCATCCTCGTGGGCATCGAAGACAACAAACCCGAAGCCATCGCCTCGCTACGCAACGCCTTGCGTGGAGGCAACGACGATATCGAGATCCTTGTGATCCCCACCAAGTACCCCAGCGGTGGCGAAAAGCAGCTCATCTACCTGCTCACAGGGGTGGAAGTTCCCTCACAAGGCCTGCCACTGGATGTCGGCATGGTGTGCCAGAACGTGGCCACCGCCGCCAGCGTGGCCGATGCCGTACTGCACGGACAGCCTCTGATATCGCGCATCGTCACCATCACCGGCCTGGGCGTGAACCATCCCGGCAACCTGCACGCCCTCATCGGCACCCCGGTGGCCGAGCTGATCGCCCAGTGTGCCGGTTACACATCACAGATCCACAAGCTCATCGTGGGAGGCCCCATGATGGGCTTCTCCCTGCACAGTGACACGGTCCCGGTGACCAAGGGCAGCAACTGCTTCATCGCCGCCACGATCGAAGAAGCGCCTGACCCGCCACCAGCCAACACCTGCATCCGATGCGGCGAGTGCGTCAAGGTATGCCCCGCGCACCTGCTGCCACAACAGCTCTACTGGTACGCGCGCGCCCGTGACTTCGAGCAGGCCCAAGATCATCACCTGTTCGACTGCATCGAGTGTGGCTGTTGCGCCTACGTCTGCCCGGCACACATCCCACTGGTACATTATTACCGTTTCGCCAAGACCGAGATCTGGGCCAGCGAACGCGAACACCAGAAGGCCGAACACGCACGTCGCCGCCACGAATTCCGGGAGGCCCGGATCAAACGCCTGGAAGCAGAACGCAAGGCGCGTCTGCGCAAGAAGAAGGAAGCCCTGGAGAAAAAATCGACCGGGACCACCTCCAAAGACCTGAAAAAGGCCGCCATCGAAGCCGCCATGAAACGGGTCGCCGCCAAGAAGGCAGCACAGCAAGGCCAGGCCGCCCCCCCGCCCCGAGAGGGAGACAACTGATGGAATTTCCCGTTGCCGGTTCCCCCCATCTGTCGGGCCAGAACGACGTACAACGTATCATGGCGCAGGTCATGCTCGCGCTGCTGCCGGGTATTGCCGCCCTGTGGTGGTATTTCGGCTGGGGGGTGATCGTCAACCTCGGCCTGACCAGCCTCACTGCGGTTGTCTGCGAATGGCTGGTGATACGCCTGCGCGGACGCGACCTGCGTCCAGTGATCACCGACCTCTCGGGGCTGCTGACTGCCTGGTTGCTGGCCGTGGCCCTGCCACCACTGCTGCCATGGTGGCAGACCGTGATCGGCACTGCCTTCGCCATCGTCATTGCCAAGCAACTGTTCGGCGGGTTGGGACAGAATCCCTTCAATCCGGCCATGGCAGGCTATGCGCTCTTGCTGGTTTCCTTCCCCGCGAACATGACCCAATGGCTGGAACCTTCGGTGCTCAGCGGTCATCTGGTGAGCCTGAACGAAGCCTGGCAGGCGATCTTTCCGGGCATTCCGCCACACCCGCAAGGCTGGGACGCCATCACCAGCGCCACACCACTGGACCACCTGCGCACCGAACTTTCGCGCGATCACATGATCAGCGAGATCCGACGCGAGCCCCTGTGGGGTGACTTTGGAGGCAAGGGTTGGGAGTCGGTCGGCACCTGGTACCTGATTGGCGGTCTGTTCCTCCTGTGGCGTGGCGTGATAGGCTGGCGCATTCCGGCCGGCATGCTGGGCAGCCTGTTCGTAACCGCCGGCATCTTCTGGCTAATCGATCCCGAGATCCATCCCTCACCACTCCTTCACCTGTTCAGTGGCGCCACCCTGCTGGGGGCCTTCTTCATCGCCACCGACCCGGTCACCGCCAGCACCACACCAAGGGGGCGGCTGATCTACGGCGCACTGATCGGCGTGCTGGTCTATGTGATCCGCACCTGGGGCGGCTACCCCGATGCAGTGGCCTTCTCGGTGCTGCTGATGAACATGGCAGCTCCGACCATCGACCACTACACCCAACCGCGCGTATTCGGCGCCAGGGAGGGCGACGATGGCCTCTAGACTGCCTGCTGCCCTTCGCTCTGCACTGATCGCTGCCGCCGTACTGGGACTGTTCGCGGTGCTCGGCAGCCTGCTGGTCGGGTTCAGCTATCAGGCGACCGCCGAACGCATCCAGCAGAACGAACGCGAGATCCTGTTGGCCCAGCTGAACGCCATCCTGCCCGAAAACGAATACGACAACGACCTGCTGCAAGATACCCTCGATATCTCCGCGCCCCAGGCCCTCGGCACCGAACACACCCGGGTCTATCTGGCGCGCCACGACGGAAAACCGGTCGCCATGATCCTCAGTCCGGTGATCGCCCAGGGCTACAGCGGGGACATCGCACTCACCCTGGGGATACGTAACGATGGCAGTCTGGCTGGCGCGCGTGTGCTCAACCACAAGGAAACCCCGGGGCTGGGCGACAAGATCGAGGTCGAGCGCAGTAGCTGGATCCTGGGGTTCACCGGGCGCCGCCTGGGCGATCCCCCCGAATCCCGCTGGAAGGTGAAACGTGACGGCGGCGCCTTCGACCAGTTCACCGGCGCCACCATCACCCCGCGCGGGGTGATGCGCGCCATCCGCCAGGCACTGCTGTGGTACCGTGACCGGGGCCACCGGCTGCTGGAGACCGAGACAATGGAGGAAGCACACCATGACTGAGGTGGACTATCGCAAGATCACCCTGGACGGCCTGTGGCACAACAACCAGGCCCTGGTTGCCCTGCTCGGGCTCTGCCCGCTGATGGCGGTGACCAATTCCACGATCAACGGACTGACCCTGGGCCTGGCCACCACCGCGGTACTGCTGCTGTCGAACCTCAGTGTCTCCACCATCCGTCACTGGGTACGGGCCGAGATCCGCCTGCCGGTATTCGTGCTGCTGATCGCCTCATTCGTGACCGCCACCGAACTGGTGATGAACGCCTGGTTCCACGAGCTGTACAAGATCCTTGGCATCTTCGTGCCGCTGATCGTCACCAACTGCACCATCATCGGTCGTGCCGAGGCCTTCGCCTCGCGCAATCCGGTACCGGCTGCGATCACCGATGCCCTGGCCATGGGCCTGGGCTTTACCGCTGTGCTCACCCTGCTGGGCGCGCTGCGCGAACTGATCGGCCAGGGCACCCTGCTCTCCGGTGCCCACCTGCTGTTCGGCGAGGCGGCTCGCGCCTGGGAATTCTCGGCCGGAAACGACTTCCAGGGCCTGCTGCTGGCCATACTGCCACCCGGTGCCTTCATCGGCCTGGGGTTGCTGGTCGCTCTCAAGAACATGATCGACAAGGGTGTGGACATGCGTGCCCACAGGGCTGAGCCTTCGCATTGCCGGACACCGCCCGTCATCAGTCATTCCTGAACCGCCAGCATATTAGGGAATTTTCGTCCCCGACCCATCCGAGAGACACGGCGCCAATGAACCGCGACAAGAGGCACGCCATCTTCGAGCGACTGCGCGCCGCCAATCCACACCCCACGACCGAGCTCCGCTACAACTCGCCGTTCGAGCTGCTGATCGCCGTCATCCTCTCGGCGCAGGCTACCGACCGCAGTGTCAACAAGGCCACCGGGAAACTGTTTGCCGCCACCAACACCCCGCAAGCGATTCTCGATCTGAGTGAAAGCGGCCTCAAGGACTACATCAAGACCATCGGTCTGTTCAACACCAAGGCGAAAAACATCATTCGCACCTGCCGGATGCTTATCGAACACCATGGTGGTGAAGTACCCCGCGACCGCAAGGCGCTAGAGGCACTGCCCGGGGTCGGACGCAAGACCGCCAACGTAGTTCTCAACACCGCTTTCGGCGAACCCACCATGGCAGTGGACACCCACATCTTCCGGCTCGCCAACCGCACCGGCATCGCCCCCGGAAAGACCCCTCTGGCGGTCGAAAAGAAACTGCTGCGCGTCATCCCGAAGGAATTTCTCAAGGATGCGCATCATTGGCTGATCCTGCACGGCCGCTACGTCTGCACCGCGCGCAAGCCACGATGCGGGGCCTGCCTGATCGAAGACCTCTGCGAATATCGTCACAAGACCAGCGACTGATGTACGCACAGAACCGTGAACAGCTGCGGCGTTTCTACCAGACGACCTGGCGCAAGCACCTGGACGGGCACGCTCTCGAGCCGCTGGAACACCAAGTGGCTCAGGTCATCACACAGCATCCCGAATATCATGCCCAAATCCTCGATCCACAGGTCTGCGAACGCGACTTTCCGGTACATGGCGGGCAGATCAACCCCTTTCTGCACATGGGCATGCACATCACTCTGGCCGAACAACTGGACAACGACCGCCCCACCGGCATCCGCAAATTGTATCAGCACTTCGTATCGATCAATGGCGACTCTCACCGAGCCGAACACCACATGATGGAGTGCCTCGGGGAGATCCTCTGGGAAGCTCAACGCACCAGCCGGCCGCCCAACGAGCAGACCTATCTCGCCTGCCTGCGCCACTTGCTGGGCCAGCGTTCCTGAAATACAATGAAGCGGCACCACGGTGCAAGCCCATTGGGTGGACCGGTTGTCCCTTGCCGATACGGCAGTCGCAGGAACAAAACATGCCCACTGGATTCGCAAGAAGTGGTCCAGGGCCCGGACCAATCAGAAAATCGACAACAAGACAAATCTATAACTTGATCACTTTGGAGAGAGATCATGACCAGAAAGACCCACAAACCTGTTGCTTCCGCCATCGGTGCCGCTGTTGCCGGCTCCATGATGCTGGCCGGCGCCGCTGGCGCCGCCGACAACCCCTTCGGTATGACCGAACTGAACGGCGGCTATCTACAGACCGCGGCTGCTCAAATGGAAGAGAAAAAATCCACAGAGGCCAAAGGTGGCAGCGACGTGGGAGAGAAAAAGTCCACAGAGGCCAAAGGTGGCAGCGACACGGAAGAGAAAAAGCCCACGGAAGGCAAGTGTGGTGGCATGAAAAAGTAAGGTCTGCATAGTCCAACCCCGGGTGGCTCCGCCCGCCCGGGGGGGAAGCCAGTGCCCAGACAGGCAACAGAAACGCGCTATGTGGTAACGGGAGCTGGCCTGGGCCTGAAGCAGGAGCTCATCCCCGAGATCCTCGAACAGCAGCCGGATGACATCGCCTTCGTCGAGGTTGCTCCCGAAAACTGGATCGGAGTCGGCGGCGCTCGGCGGCGCGACTTCGAACGGGTACTCGAACGCTACCCCATGGTCTGTCATGGCCTGTCGCTGAACATCGGCGGGACAGTTCCGCTCGATACCGACTTTCTCCACGACCTGCGCCATTTTCTCGATGACAACCAGGTGCAGACCTATACCGAGCACCTGTCCTGGTGCGGCGACTCGGGCCAACTCTATGACCTGATGCCCATCCCCTTCACCGAAGAGGCCGTGCATCACGTCGCGGCACGCATCCGCCAGGTGCAGGACACTCTGGGTCGGCGCATCGGTATGGAGAACGTTTCCACCTACGTCATGCCACCGGGCGAGATGAGCGAGATCGAGTTTCTCGTTGCAGTGCTCGAAGAGGCCGATTGCGGCTTTCACCTCGATATCAACAACATTTTCGTCAATGCCGTAAACCACGGCTTCGACCCCTACGACTATCTGGCGCGGATTCCCGCCGAACGCATCCTCTACGCACACATCGCCGGTCATCACGAGGCCGCTCCTGATCTGCGCATCGATACCCACGGCGAAGACGTGATCCCCGAAGTCTGGTCCATTCTCGATGCCGCCTACCAGCGCTACGGGGTCTTTCCCACCCTGCTGGAACGCGATTTCAATATCCCGCCGCTGGATATACTGCGCAGGGAAATTGCGCAGATCCTCGATGCGCAACAGCGACACGCAAAGGCACATGATGAGCACGTCGCCTGAGTCGGCTAACTTCCGGGAAATTCAGCAGCGCTTTGCCGGAATTATTCGCGACCCAGCGGCACCGGTTCCGCCGGACATGCCGGAAGAACGCATGGCAGTCTATCGCGAGCTGTTCTTCAATGGCTTCGACAGCCACCTCTCGGGCAACTTCCCCGTGCTGCGCAGCCTGTTCGACAAGCCGGCCTGGGAGGCAATGGTGCACGACTTCATGATCCGTCACCGCTGCCGTACCCCATTGTTCACCGAGATCGGCCTGGAATTCGTCAGCTATCTGCAGAACGAACGTCAAGCCGAAGGGGATCCCGCCTTCCTGGCAGAGCTGGCCCACTACGAATACGTCGAGCTGGCAGTGGCCCTGAGCGACGCCGACCACGAACTATCCGGAAACGATCCCAACGGCGACCTGCTCTCGGGATGCCCCTTGGTGGCACCCACCACCTGGAACCTCAGCTATCGTTTCCCGGTACACCGTATTTCGCCCGAATTCCAGCCCAGGGAACCCGGTGACCAGCCCACCCACCTGCTGGTCTATCGTGACCGTGAATACAAGGTTCACTTTCTCGAGATCAACGTGGTCACTCAGCGACTGCTCACACTACTGAGACAAAACCTGCAGACGACCGGCCTGGAATGTCTGAAATGCATTGCCGACGAACTGCAGCACCCGCAACCCGATGACGTGATCCAGGCCGGCATCCTCCTGCTCACCGAACTGCGGGAGCGCAACATCCTCCTCGGCACACGTCGCTGATCCACGTTCCAACGACAGGAAGCACCCCACCATGCTGCGGCTGATCACCCGTCTGCAGAACCTGCTCGGTACCACACGAACCCTGGACTTTCTCGCTGCCCTTGCCCTGCTGATACGGATCGACCTCACCCCACCCAGACAAGTACTGAACCCACCTGTCACTCCGAGCGCAAAGACAACCGAGCCCGCGCCGCACGACCACCACTGCCGGACGCACCAGCACGCGCTGGTCGTTTTGCGACGGCCTTGCGATTTTCGCCTCGGGATGCCTTGTCCCCTGAGCCACTCCGTAGGCGACGAATCCGTAACTGACGCTGGCAGACCCAAGTCTTCTGCAGGTCTCGGAAAGTCTCGGGTGGCATGCCCGCCGGCAGATCGATGGTGGAGAAATCGTCGAAGATCGCGATATGCCCGATGTAGCGGCTCTCGATCTCCGCCTCGTTGGCAATGGCACCCACGATGTTGCCCGGCCTGACGCCATGCGCATGCCCCACCTCGATACGGAAACGCTCCATCTCGACCTCTGGATGTGCCTCGAGCGGGCGTGCCCTGGCTGATGGCGTGACCTTCTTGCACGCACGGCGGGGCCGCTCGGTACAGTGCTCCAGGCCATTGCCGGCACGCGGTGCCCCTGTCCGCGACTCGGGCAACAACAGCGGCTTGCCCTCGTGCAACAGAGCGGCGAGTGCAGCGGCCAGCTGCAGGGGATCGTTTCCATCTGTCCTCACCAACTCGTCGAGCACCTCGCGGTAGGGTGCGAGCGCCTGTGCATCCTGCATGGTATCGAGCACCCGTTGCTGAAAACGCTGCAGGCGAACCCGGTTGACCTCGGCCACATCCGGTATCCGCATGGTCTCGATCGACTGGCCAGTGGCACGCTCGATGGCCTTGAGCAGGCGCCGTTCGCGTGGGGAGATGAACAGGATAGCCTCCCCGGTACGCCCGGCGCGACCGGTACGCCCTATACGGTGCACATAGGCCTCGGTATCGTGTGGAATGTCATAGTTGATCACATGACTGATGCGCGGCACATCCAACCCGCGTGCCGCCACATCGGTGGCCACGAGCACATCGACAAGCCCATCCTTCAGGCGCGCCACGGTCTTCTCGCGCTGTGCCTGCGGAATGTCACCGTTCAACGCCTCGGCCGCAACGCCGCGCGACCGCAGCTTCTCGGCCAAGTCAGTGGTGGCCGAGCGCGTGCGCACGAACACGATCACCCCGTCACGGGGTTCGACTTCCAGCAGGCGGCTGAGTGCATCCAGCTTGTGCATGCCCGAGGCCACCCAGCAACGCTGACGTACGGTGGTGGCAGTGGTGGTCTTCGAACGGATGCGTACCTGCTCCGGATCACGCAGATACCGCTCGGCCACCCGCCGGATCGCGTCCGGCATCGTTGCGGAGAACAGGGCGATCTGGCGCTCTTGCGGGATGTGCTCCAGCACCCACTCCACGTCATCGATGAAGCCCATACGCAACATCTCGTCAGCCTCGTCGAGCACCAGGGCACGCAGCGTATCGACCTTGAGCGATCCCTTGCGCATGTGATCCATCACACGCCCCGGGGTCCCCACCACCACCTGCGCACCGCGGCGCAGGCCTCGCAACTGGTCTCCGTAAGCCTGCCCGCCGTAAATAGGCAGTACTTCCAGGCCCGGCAGATGCCGCGCATAACCGCGCAGCGCCCCGGCAACCTGCGAGGCCAGTTCACGGGTCGGTGCCAGTACCAGCAACTGCGGCTCGCATCGGTGCACGTCGATACGCGCCAACAGCGGCAGACCAAAGGCCGCAGTCTTGCCAGTGCCAGTCTGCGCCTGGCCCAGCACGTCACGACCGCTCAGCAACAGAGGGATACACTCGGCCTGGATGGGGGACGGCGTGTCGTAGCCCGCCTCGGTGACGGCGCGCAACAAGGGTTCGGGAAGATCCAGTTCGGCGAACCGGATCACGGAGGTATCATTCATGACTCACAGCCCTGCGAGACCATCGGGGTCTACGCTCAAGATGCTGCGGGTCCGAGGCGGGGTCGTGACGCGAGGCGGCGTCAGGATCGACACCGGGCAGGCTGCCCCTGAGGGACGAAACCGGCAAACGGCCGGTACGCACAGCAGGAAAGGCGCGCACTATACAGCAATCGGAAAAAAGCACAAAGCCGCATTGCCCGGCCACAAGAGCAATCGTCGGCCCTGATATCTCACCGGTCGGCGACCATAGAGAATGACCCACGGCCTCACTCAGTAGGGATTCTCGAAGAAAACGTAGGGCGTGGAATAATCGCTGATCTCGAAGTAGACCTTCTTCTCCCCCGGATCCCTGTGCATATTGAGATTCTCGTCGAACACCCCGTAACCAAAGCGGTAAGGCCGGGAAGCCAAACCCTGCGTGGCAGTGGCAGTCGTCAGCTTGTCAATCTCGATAAAACGGCGTACCAGCTTGTCGCCGGCATAGATCTCGAGCACGCCGTTGGTGCCGGTCCAGTTCTGGATCGCCCGGCTCAACTTGTTCTGGGTTTCCTGGGTACAGCCAACCGCCAACAGCAGAACGCCGGCAACCGCGATCATCTTCATGGAGTCATACATCTTCGTTCCTCCTCGTTCTGGCAATGCCCGTCATCATATTGAGACAACCCCAGACAAAGCGACCTTCAGGGGAACAGAGGGAATGCTCTGAACCTTGGGGTTGTCTCGATACCCCTGCCCATCACAACAGAACACCCTGTGCTTCCGGATCAGACTGCACCCAGGACCCGGAGCCCGATTGTGGAAGATCCCGAAGACATGTCCTGAGCATGCCTCTCGGATACCCTCCATCCCCTGCCGGCGAAAGACTGACACGGCGCACGGCCAGACCCTCGGGACAGGGCGGCCTACTTGCCGGGTCGAATCAACCCGCCCAATCCCATTTCATCAAGCGTACCCTCCATGAAACACCGGATCTGTCCCACATCCTCCATGCGCAGGGCCACCTGCACGATCTGGCGCGCACGGATGCGGCTGATACTACGAACCACCCACTTGACACGCAACAGACTGCCGACGCTCATACTCAGATTGTTCACACCCAGACCGATCAGCAGAATGGTCGCCAACGGATTGCCCGCCAACTCGCCACACACACTGACCGGCCGACTGACTTCGGCCGCAGCGGATATGATGTCACGCAAGGCGCGCAACACCGCTGGATGCAGCTCATCGTAGAGGTCGGCCACACGCGGGTTGTTGCGATCCACCGCCAACAGGTACTGGGTAAGATCATTGGTCCCCACCGACAGGAAGTCCACCCGGCACGCGATCTCCGCTGCCTGGTAGACCGCGGATGGCACCTCGATCATCACCCCGATGCGCGGCATGGCAACCACATACCCTTCTTCGAGCAGCTCGTCATGGGCGCGTTGAATGAGCTGCTGCAATTCATCCACTTCACCCACACCACTGATCATGGGCAACATGATCTGCAGATTGCCCAGCCCGATATCGGCCAGCAACATGGCACGTATCTGAGTGAGAAAGATCTCCGGATGCTGCAAGGAGATGCGCACTCCACGCCAACCGAGAAAAGGGTTCTGCTCGACCACCGGGAAATAGGGCAGCGCCTTGTCGCCGCCGATGTCCAGAGTGCGCAATACCACGGGGCGCGGTGCGAAGGCCTCGAGTACCCGGCGATAATTGTGCACCTGTTCGCTTTCGCCAGGGAAGCGATCGCGCACCATGAAAGGAAACTCGGTACGATACAGGCCCACGCCATCGGCCTCGGCCTGCTCCTCCCCATTCATCTGATCGACCAGACCGGTATTCAGATGCAGCGGCACGATATGGCCGTCGGTGGTCTCCGAGGGCAGACCACGCATGGCCTCGACTTCGGCCCCCAGTGCCTGCTCCTCGGCAATCAGACGCTCGTACTCGGTACGCACCGAAGGAGTCGGCTCGATATACACCCGACCGCGATAACCATCCACGATCAGCGCCCGCCCCTGCATTCGGCTGACCGGCATCTCGGAGACACCCATCACCGACGGCACATCCATGGCACGCGCGAGAATGGCCGCGTGCGAGGACCCCGACCCGCTGGCCGACACCGCGCCCGCGAGCTGTCCCGGCGGCACCTCGGCAAGCTGCATGGCACTGATCTCCTCGCCAACCAGTATGGTGTGCAGTGGATACTCCACCGGGCGCGGATCATCGTTCTGCAAGTGCATGAGAATACGCCGGCCCAAGTCGCGCACATCCGAGGCACGCTCGCGCAGGTAGGGGTCATCCATCTCATCGAAGATCTGCGCATGCGCGGCGATGGTGTTGCGCAACGCTGCAGGCGCCCACAACCCCCCGTGGATGGCCTCCTCGGTCTGTAACACCAAAGCATCGGAGCGCAACATCAGTAACAGGGCATCGAACAATGCCCGGTCCTCCTCGGGCAGTTGATCGGTCATACGCTCCTGCAAGCGCTGCAGATCGGCCTCGACCCGGGCCACCGCGCGCTCGAAGCGCACACACTCCACCTTGGGATCATCGACTGCTCGATCGGGCACCACCTCCAGGTCTGAAAGCTGAAAACTCACCACCGCGGTACCGACCGCCACGCCTGCGTGACCAGGCTGACCAACCAGAAAACGGTGCAAGGGCTGATGCTCGCGGGTCAACGCATCGAGTTCACCACTGGCACGCGCATAGGTGATAGCCCCGGAAAGCTGTGCAGCCAGCGTGAACAGAAAAGTCACTTCCTCGTCCTGGAACTCGCGCTCCTCGCACTGGCGCACCACCAGCACACCCAGCACGTGCCGGTTCTGGATGATGGGCACACCCAGGAATCCCCGGTAACGAGTCTCGCCCGTATGCGTGACACGAACATAACGCGGATGTGCCAGCGCATCCGCCAGGTTGACCGGCTCGGCACGCTCGGCGACCAACCCGACCAGGCCGCGCCCGAAAGGAAGACGCACCTTGCCCACCGCCGAACCCTCCAGGCCCACGGTAGCCATCAGCACCTTGGAACGGGCATCGTCATCGACCAGATAGATGGAACAGACGTCGCAGTCGATCGCCTCGCGCACGGCATGGACCAAGGTATCCAGCGCCTCCTGCAAGTTGGGTGCCTTGTTGACCGCGTGGACGATCCGATGCAGCGTATCGAGCAAGCCTCACCCCCATACAATCATCGGCGCCGGGGATACCGATGCGGCCGACAGGGTGGGCGCTCGGGTGGCCCATCGGGAAACAGCAGCGGTGCCAACTCTTCGAGCGCACACTCGTAGACGCGTCGCTTGAAATAGATGACTTCCTTTATCGGCACCCAGTAGTCCACCCATCGCCAGTCGTCGAACTCGGGCTTGTCGAACCGATCGAGACAAAAATCACTCTCTGCACAATTGACCCACAACAGAAACCAACGCTGCTTTTGCCCGATACACAAGACCGGAGCATTGCGGCGGATGAAACGCTTGGGCAGGCGATAGCGCAGCCAGCGCGAGGTCTCCCCCAATACCTCAACCTGTTCCGGGCGGAGCCCGACCTCCTCCTCGAGCTCTCGGAACATGGCCTCGCGCGGCGTCTCGTTTGCCTTGATACCGCCCTGCGGGAACTGCCAGGCATTCTGCCCGACACGCCGTCCCCAGAACAGACGGTTCTCGTCGTTGACGAGGATTATTCCGACATTGGGCCGAAAACCATCCGCATCGATCACATCACTCACCACTCATCAAGAGATTGCATTGCCCGCATTCTTCCACAGTGGAGAACCAGACCGCAAGCAAATACCGACCGATAAAATGACACATAAACTATTGCTTATAAATATTTTTCTGTATGATCCGCGCATCCGTGAAGTTACCGATGAACCCCATGCCACTGACTATCTTCGATCTCGACAACACCCTGCTCGACGGGGACTCGGACTACCTATGGGGCCGCCACCTGGTAGAGCTGGGCGTGGTGGGAGGAAGTTCCTACGAAGCAGCCAACCAGCGCTTCTACGAAGACTACAGGGCCGGCCGGCTGGACATCATGGCCTTTCTCGCCTTCTCACTGCGCCCGCTGGCCGAGAACGACCCGGCCGAGCTGGAACGCTGGCGTGCCGACTTCATCAAACGTCACATCCGCCCCCTGATCGGCCAACCCGCACGCGCACTGGTCGGGTCGCACCGCCGCGCCGGGGACACCCTGCTCATCATCACCGCCACCAACCGCTTCGTGACCGAACCGATCGCCGCCCTGTTCGGTATCGAACATCTGATCGCCACCGAGCCGGAACAGCACAACGGCCGCTTCACCGGCCGGGTTACGGGCATACCCAGCTTCCGCGAAGGCAAGATCGCACACCTGCACGACTGGTTGGCACAGACTGGTCATTCCCTGGCCGGCGCCACCTTCTACAGTGATTCACACAATGACTTGCCGCTGCTCGAACTGATCGATCACCCCGTGGCCGTGGACCCCGACGAGGCACTACGCGCTCACGCCGAACAGGCCGGCTGGCCGATCATCTCACTGCGCGATCATGCGACCACGGCCTGAACACCTGTTGACGCTCGGCGTCGTATTCATCACGCTCGTTGCACTGAGTATCGCACTACTCACAGGATCAGTAGCGATTCCCGCCACGGAGGTGGCACGCCTGCTGGTTCAGGACGACGGCAGCATCACCGACCGCATCATCGATCAGCTGCGCCTGCCGCGCGCCCTGACCGCCTTCGGCATCGGCGGCATGCTGGCCGTGGCCGGCGTGCTGATGCAGGTACTGCTGCGCAACCCCCTCGGCGACCCTTACGTGCTGGGTGTCTCCGGCGGTGCCGCAGTGGCCGTACTCGCCGCCATGCTCATGGGTATCGGCTCACTCTGGCTGCCACCGCTGGCCTTCAGTGGCGCACTGGCGAGCATGCTGATGGTGTTCCTGCTGGCACAACGCGGTGAAGACCCAGACAACCGCCGCCTGCTGCTCACCGGCATCGTCATGGCCGCCGGCTGGTCGGCACTGATCGGTTTGGTGCTCAGCCTGGCCCCACCGCTGCAACTGCCGGGCATGCTGTTCTGGCTGATGGGTGACCTCGGGGGCGCCCCCCGCCCCGGCCTGGCGCTGGGTGTACTGGCCGTGGGGACCGCCGGCGCCCTGTGGCTGGCACCGCAGCTCAATCTCGCAGGCTTCGGCATGGCACAGGCCGCTGTGCTGGGCGTGGACCCGCGCCACCTGCGCCACAGTCTGTTATTGCTCTCCTCACTGCTCACTGCAGCAGCTGTCTCCATCGCCGGCGCCATTGGTTTCATCGGCCTGGTCACGCCCCACCTGGTACGCCTACTCGGCGCTACCGATCACCGCTGGCTAGTGCCGCTCTCCGCCCTGCTGGGCGGTAACCTGCTGGTGCTGGCCGACACCCTGGCGCGCACCCTCATCGCCCCCGTGCAACTACCGGTCGGTGTGCTCACCGCCCTGCTGGGGGTGCCGATATTTCTCTGGCTGCTGAATCGGGATAGCCGCTCGTGAACGCCCTGCTGGAGGCCCGCGGATTGCACATCGGCCACCAAGGACGTCCTCTGGTGCGGGACCTGCACCTGCGTATCGAACCAGGTCAATGCTGGGCAATACTCGGCCCCAACGGGGCGGGAAAGAGCACCTTGTTGCGTGTACTCGCCGGCCTGACCCACCCATCCGACGGTGAGATCCTCGTACAGGGCACGCCCCTGCATACCTTGCCGGCCCGCGCCCGTGCCTACCACCTCGGCCTGCTGCTGCAACAGGGCAATCCCGGCCTGCACAACCGCGTGCTCGAACTCGTGCTGGCCGGAGGCTATGCACGCAAACATCACTGGTGGGACACACCGGAGGAAATCGCCACAGCGCGTGCCGCGCTGGACGAACTGGGCCTGACCACACTGGCAGGACAAGCAGCCGAAACCCTGTCGGGAGGCGAATTGCGGCGCGCCGAGATCGCCCGTCTGCTGGTTCAGGACCCACCACTGGCTCTGCTCGATGAACCGCTGAATCAGCTCGACATCGGCCAGCAGGTCACGGTCATGGGCCTGTTGCGGCGGCGCTTCGTGGATACCCGGCACGCCCTGCTACTGGTCGTGCACGATCCCGGCCTGGCACGGCACATCACCACACATTGCCTGCTGCTCCAGGGAGATGGCGCCTGGGAAACCGGTCCGACCACTGAGCTGGTCACGACACAACACCTGGCACCACTGCTTGGCCACGCGCTGCGCGAATTCGATACACCCGGCGGGTCACTGTTAGCGATCGACTGGGCTGCGGACTGACCGGGAAACCCATAATGAGACGAGCCCCTGCGTACCACGGAACAGGCGGTGCCTGCTGGCAGTCGGAAACTCAGACATCACCATCACGCATACGCTGACACAGGGAGCGATCGTCCGGGTTCTCCACTGCCCCGGCAATGGCATTGACCACGAGGTTGAATTCCTCCGGGGTAAGCACCTCCATGATACGCCCGAGCAGACGCGGATCGACCTGGGCATACACATTGCTGCCGTCGGCCAACTGCACAGTGATGCCGGCAGCACAGTAGCCCACCTCGTCGTCATCGCCTTCCTGTTCATAGAGTTCGCGGCCCAGCTCCATCATCTCGTCGTAATGATGCTCGATGCGTTCGGCCAATGCATCGTCGATATCCTCGGGCAACAGCACCTTCAAGAGCCCATCATCATCTTCCCGGCTGGGGGCCAGACCCGCTTGTTCGACGAAGCGCACAAAACGATCACGCGGTCGCGGATCGAAAAATACATATTCCAGCATGATAGCGTTTCCTCTGACCGGCCATGCAAAACTGACCGAGATCAATATTCCGGCGAATAACTGCCCAATATCCCCATGCAGGTCTGCATACTCTGCCACGTTCCCTCGGCCGGACGCAGGCAGATGCAGGAACCCAGCAAGGATATCCAGATCGCCCAACTACGTGACATGGTGCGAAAGCAGATAGGCCACTCCCGCGAGAAGAAGGCCTGTTACCGCGCCCTCTGCCTGTTGATGATCCTGCAAGGCCACGGCCTCGGCGATATCGCCGAGGCCGTGGGCGAACACACCCGCACCATCGAACGCTGGCGCAAACGTTTCAACGAGCATGGTCCCGAGGGACTGCTGAATGATACCAGCCCGGGACGACCGGCTCGACTTTCTGACAGCGCCATGGCCTCGGTCGCACATGATCTGAAATCACCGCCTGCGCACTTCGGTATCGACAGCGGCCAGTGGCATGGCAAGCAACTGCAACAACACCTGCAACACAACTACCAGGTCGAACTCAGTCTGCGTCAGTGCCAACGCCTGCTCAAGCGTCTCAACAACACATCGCAACCTGCTGACTTCATCGACAGGCCACACGGCAAGAACTCCCTCAAGCTGCACGATTCAACCGCCTGAGCCGGCCACATCCAATCGGCTGCTCCGGCTGCCGACGAAAATACCCGGGGACAGATCTGAAAATACCCTTATGATTGGAACATGATACGACCCTCCACCAAACGATAGAGGACACGGCACCATGCATATTCGAAAGCACCTGCTCGCATTCGGTACCGCGGCAATCCTGGCCAGCTCTGGCCTCCAGGCCAACGGCTGGGGCAACATGCCATGGAATGGCAATACACCCTGGGGCGGAAGCAACACACCTTGGCGTGGCGGTAACACGCCCTGGGCCAACGCGCCTGGCTGGAACTGGAACTCCCATCGCGGCCCCCGGGGACGCCGCAACAACGACTGGTTCAGCTGGGGCAGCGGCAGCAACAACCCTTGGGATCATTGGGCGCCCTGGAACAACCGCAACAAATACCCTTGGGAATCGGATACCTGGGATGAATTGCCCTGGTCGGGCAATCGCCCCTGGGACCGCAACGGATTCGACGTACCCTGGAGCAAAGACAAGGCCAGGCAGAAACGCCGCCGCGAATACATGGAATATCTGCGCGACAAACGCAAAAACAGATTCCGTGGACAGCGTCCGCCCTATCCACCACCCTACGGCTACGGTTATGGATATCCCATGCGTCCGGCATCGCCCATGCCACCAGCGCAAGAGCAGACACCGACGCCTCGCCCCATGCCACCAGCGCAAGAACCGATACCGACGTCTCGCCCCATGCCACCAGCGCAAGAACCGATACCGACGCCTCGCCCCATGCCACCAGCGCAAGAACCGATACCGACGCCTCG
>JANEMA010000034.1:0-2723 GCA_024510845.1 Gammaproteobacteria bacterium | reverse complement strand
CCCATGCCACCAGCGCAAGAACCGATACCGACGCCTCGCCCCATGCCACCAGCGCAAGAACCGATACCGACGCCTCGCCCCATGCCACCGGTCCAGAGCCAGGCTTCACCCACCGCACCGACAGGCGACAGCACCTCCTCCCCCACCGGACAATGAGATTCCACCACTCAAGCGCCAGAACCCGACTTCGGCAGCAGCCGGAGTCGGGGCCACTCGGCCAAGACCAACCCGGCATGGTAGGCGGCTACGCTCCAACACCTCTGTCCCCGAGGGCAAGGCATGTGACTTCAGATCTGGACGACATCCACAGCACCTTCATCCTCGGCAAGTGACTCTGACAACAGGGCACATCGACGGCAAAGAACGCTTGTTCGATGCGATTCATCCCACTGCCTTGCCGAACAGCACGACGAAGACCAACAATATGGCCACCAGCCCAAATCCCAGATACTGCCGCCAGCCAGAGGCAAAACGCAGCGCCAGCAAGGTCTGCAACAGGTAATAGAAAGCAAAGGCCCGCGAAGCCAGACTGACGATCTCGAACAGATCGGCACGCCACACCAGGATGATCGCGAACAAGGCAAGCAGGGGATAGGCCTGACGATCGGACAAGCGGCCCCGGGTCTCTTCCCGTACCAGGCCGCCAGCCCCCATGGTATCAGCCACCGCCGCGCTGAACTGGCTCATCAATGCCGCCAGAACCAGCATCGGACCGAGCACCCAGGCCGCCGCCGCGGCCAGCTTGATCACTGCCGTCTCATCCACCCGCCCGCCGTCTATCCCCCCCAGCAAGGGGGTGACCAGCACGACGAAGACCAGATAGATGACACCCGACAGCCATTGTGCCCAACGCATGCTGCGGACACGCAGACCGGCATCGTATTCGGCACCGAGGTAACGCGAGGTCTCGAAACCCTGCACCACCAGCAACAGGCCGGCGAGCACCCGCGCGATCTCCCATGGATCGGACACCCCGGCATGTACCGCCGACAGATCGAAACCGGTATGCAGATCATGAGCCACCAATCCGGCCAGCAGCGCTGTTATCACTGCCAGCTTGATCGACACCGAGTACTCCTCGATGCTCTCCAGCGCACGCAGGCCACGCCACCAGCCGACCCCACCGATGAAGACCAGCACCAATGTGGTGAGCACATCCGGCCAGAGAGTCTGCTCCAGACCGAACGGACGCAAGGCAAAGGCCGAGAACAGCCGCAGGTAGAAGGCCACGGAGATCACATAGGCCAGCGACAACACCAGGTTGGCCGCCTGTTCCAGCCAGCGACGACGGGGATCGAACGTACCGCGTTCAAGGCAACGGATATTGAAGCGCATCACCGCACCCACCGCCAGCGCTATTGATACGATCAACACCATACCCAGAATGGCATAACGCCCCAGTAAATGCCCCAGCACCGGCGCTACCACCAGAAAGCCGCTTCCGATGATCGAGGCCAGCGGCGTCACTGTGGCTCGCCAACCACGAGCATTGCGCAGCGGGCGCGACAACAATACCCCAGCAACGACCAGCGACAACAGAAGCAGAAAAAAGGTTCGCATGAAAGATATCCCTTGACCGCCCCGGTTATCCCGGAGAGCATTTTGCCTGAGTCGAACCACCTTGGCCGACTCCTTCAATTGGCGATGATACGCCGCTTCGGACTCCGTCGGTGGCACCTGGCCGATCAGCTCGAATAGTCGCCGATTGTTGAACCAGTCCACCCATTCGAGGGTGACGTATTCCGGTTCTTCGTCGCTTCATATGACATTCTCTTTGAAACCTGTGCCAAGGCATCCACAGAATCAGTGACGAGGAAAACGGCATGAACGACAACCAGATTCTGTTTCTTGGCTTGGACACTGGAGGCACAATGGAAACTGGTGGATCAGCGATTGGGTCCCGACAAACAGCCGCATGAGCAGTGAGGGCCGATGAATCAGCTTCGGGGCCACCCCCCCTGCACGAAGCCGTAACCGATCACCCATAGCGTCAGAAATCCACCCACCATCATGAAGTCCCGACCCAGAATACCATTCAAGAATACCGGGAGCGCCGCCACGAACCACACATCACGAGAACCGAAAAGAAAGAATTTCGCTGCCGACAGCCAGTTGATCACCGATGTGTTCGAGAAGACCTGAACGAACCGGGACTTGGTACGCATCTGCCCAACGCCCGGGGCAACAGGATGACGGTGACCAGTAATACCACCGCCAGCATGCCGGCCAGCAGACACAGCTGCACCACGGAAACCCAACCACTGCAACAGTGCCGCGCAGACGAGGAAGCCGCCCCGGGATTGCGCATGCGAGCCAGATTGTAGCAGCCATGCTCAGCACGAACTGGAAGCCCGGTCTTATCACGCCCCACAAACCGGCTCTTGCGCAACCCGCCAACCGTCCTGGCCCAGCCGAGGCATTCCTCGATGTCGATCCTGGATTCGTGCGTATCCCGGCACCGCTTCTCTCCGTGGAAATCGACATCGGGATTACGGCCTCCACCTTTCAGGTACTCCGTCCTCGTCTTTCGGTCGGTAGCTCTTGAGCGAGGCCTGCACCTTGATCATCGTGCCATCCACACTGAAGTATTCCCTGGACAGCAGGCCGGTGAGCACCCAGGCAATGCCGTGCAATATCTCTTTACTTTCCGTCTTAACGATGAGGCACTGAAGTTAGTGAGAAACTTCGTCTTAATCCCCTTTATGTCGGGTCTCGTTTACTAC
>JANEMA010000033.1 GCA_024510845.1 Gammaproteobacteria bacterium | reverse complement strand
TGTGCCTGTTTCTAAAAACGGCCTGCGTGTTGTGTATGGCGGGTTTCGAGATGGCAGGATACAGGTCGAAGCAGGTTCTCAGGGATGACGAGGCTGATCCAGCCTCCGCAACCCGATCGCTTCACTCATGTATCGGGGCCCAACGGTATCACTCTCGTCGAGGTCGGCGATGGTGCGCGCCAGGCGCAGGATACGGTGGTAGCCGCGAGCCGACAGGCCCAAGTGTTCGATGGCGGTCTCGAGCAGGCGGCGGACCTCGGTGGTGAGTGTGCAGTGGCGCTCGAGTGCGGCGTGTTGCAGCTCGGCATTGGTGCAGCCTTGGCGTCGTAGCTGGCGTTCGCGGGCGGCGATCACTCGGGCGCGTACCATGGTGCTGGGCTCGCCGGGTGGGGCTTCGAGCAGGTCGCGGGTCGGCAGGGAAGGCACCTCGATCTGGATGTCGATGCGGTCGCGCAGGGGGCCGGAGATACGCCCCTGGTAGCGTGCGGCAAGCTGCGGGGTACATCGGTCACAGCGCTTGTCGGGTTCGTTGACATGGCCGCAGGGGCAGGGGTTCATGGCGGCCACCAGCTGAAAGCGCGCGGGGAATTCGGCGCTGCGTGCGGCACGTGAGATGACGATGCGGCCGGTCTCCAGCGGTTCACGCAGCACTTCGAGTACCCGGTTGTCGAATTCGGGCAATTCGTCGAGAAATAGCACACCGTTGTGTGCCAGGGAGATCTCGCCAGGGCGCGGGATGCTGCTTCCGCCGACCAGGGCCACGCCGGAACAGGTGTGATGAGGTGAGCGGAAGGGACGCTGGCGCCAGCGGTCGGGATGGAGCTCCAGCCCGGTCACGGAGTGAATGGCGGCGGTCTCCAGTGCCTCCTGTTCGTTCATGGGAGGCAGGATACCGGGCAGGCGTGCGGCGAGCATGGACTTGCCTGTGCCGGGCGGGCCCATCATCAACAGGTTGTGCCCGGCGGCTGCGGCGACCTCGAGGGCGCGCCGGGCCTGGGCCTGGCCACGCACTTCGGCGAGGTCGGGGACTGGCGTGGTGTTTTCGTCACTCGTCGGCGGGCTGGGGAAGTGGCGTGGGATGGGCTCGCGTCCGGTCAGATGAGCGCAGACCTGCAGCAGGTGGTCTGCTGGCAACAGCTCGGCGTCACCTGCCAGCGAGGCCTCGGCGGTATTGTCGCGGGGGAGCAGCAGACGGTGCCCGGTGCGAGCAGCGGCGACGGTTACCGGCAGTATGCCGCGCACCGGGCGGATCTGTCCGCCCAGGGTGAGTTCGCCGATCAATTCGATCTCTGCCAAGGGGGCGGCGGGCAGCTGTGCGCTGGCGGCGAGGATGCCGATGGCGATCGCCAGGTCGAAGCGTGCGCCCTGCTTGGGCAGGTCGGCGGGTGCCAGGTTGACTGTGATGCGCCGGGCGGGGAATCCGAAGCCGGTGTTCTGCAGTGCGCTGCGTACCCGGTCGCGGGCTTCCTGCACGGCCTTTTCCGGCAGGCCGACGATATTGAAGGCCGGCAGGCCATTGGCCAGGTGAGTTTCCACGGTGACCAGCGGGGCTTCGATACCGAGCCCGGCGCGGCACAAGGTGGTGGCGAGTGACATGCGGCTTCTCTGCGTCGAGTGGTCAGGCCGCCCTCCCTCCCTGGCGGCTCGGTGGTTCAGTCTTTGTCGAGGTAT
Organism: Gammaproteobacteria bacterium; assembly: GCA_024510845.1. GTDB lineage: Bacteria > Pseudomonadota > Gammaproteobacteria > Chromatiales > Chromatiaceae > MONJU. The sequence continues at coordinate 20,907 of JANEMA010000033.1, read as the reverse complement.
GCCTCGAGTTCAGCGACCCGTTTCTTCAGTGCTTCCAGTTTTTCGCGGGTGCGTGCCAGTACGGCCTGCTGGATGTCGAACTCGTCACGTGACACCAGGTCGAGACGGAGCAGCGTGACTTCGAGCGCGGCGCGCAGGTTGCGCTGGAAGTCTTCCTGCAGGCTGGCCAGGCCGCGTGGTATGCCGTCGGCGACGCGGCGCGAGAGATCGTCGAGAATCTTTGGGTCGAGCATGATGGCAGCCTTCGTGATTGGCAACCTACAGGTTAGGCCAGGCGTGGCGGGCTGTCCATTGGGCGAGGCTGAGGCAGGGCATGAAGAGGCTGCATCACCCTTGACATGGCCCAGAAGATCAACAGCATGAGCAGTCCGCCACCTCGGGCTCCGGCGGAGCTGGTGGCTCGGGTCAGGTGTGCGTGACTGCCTCTGGGGCATTCAGGCCCACGCTCCGAGGCCCGCCGCATTCTGCGTCAGGGCTCACTGGGTCGGCGAAGCCTGATGTGGACGGTCTGTGGGATTGCAAGGCACTCGACGAATCGTTCTGCCAGCCTGCCGGCTGCGCGCATCGTCGAGCAGCACGGCAGTTTTCCCACGTCCTGGATGATTGCATGGTGATCGATGACTGGCACGATTTCGGGCAGGACCACGACCGTACCCTCACTGAGTTGAGTGGCCAGCTCCGACGGTTGGTGCTCAGTCCTTCTGGGTGTCGTGCGATTTGTCGCTCCTTGCATTGAGTATGATCCGATTCACCGCACCAATCTGGTGCGTACACTCTGTGGTTCGTGCCAGAATTGTGTCGTCATGGTGCGCAAGGCAAGGGTGAAATCTTTTCGTATCGTAAGAATTATCCTTTTCACTCAATGAATAACGTAATGTGGCACGAGCCGTGCTTGTCAACCGGTGAGCCAACAGCTGGCAAAGACACGGGAGCAAGCATAATGAAGATGAAGAAGATTGCCATTGCAATGGGAGTGGCAACCCTGATTGCGGGTTCGGCAGCCCAGGCTGAATTCAGCGCCAATGTGGCCATCACAAGCGACTACATGTTCCGGGGTGTTTCCCAGAACGACAATGATATGGCCATCCAGGGTGGTTTCGATTACAGCCACGAGAGCGGTATTTATGTCGGTGTGTGGGGCTCGAATGTGGATGACGCCGTTTTCAACGGCTCCAGCATGGAACTCGATACCTATATCGGTTGGAGCGGTGATCTTGGCCCGGTGAGTCTGGATGTTGGTGCGCTGCGTTATAACTATCCCGGGCAAGCCACGGGCCCCAGTGCAGACACCAACGAGTATCATGTCGGTGTCTCCAGGGACTTTGGTGTCGCCAGCGCCAGCTTCACCGTCAACCACAGTCCGGACTTCTTCAACCTGGGTTCCGAGCGTTACTACGATCTGGGCCTGGAAGTGCCGGCCGGCATGGCCACCATTGCCGCACACTATGGCAAGACCAGAATCAGCGAGAAAACCGGTATCACGAAGCAGGACTATGCTGACTGGAGTCTGGGGGTATCCACCGAATATGAAGGTTTCGGTTTCGATCTGACCTACAGCGATACCGATGACAAGGGCATGTGCAAGGGATCCGGCCTGTGTGGCCGGCATCTGGCGCTGACGTTATCGCGGTCGTTCTGAGGTACTTTTCTCAAACTGCAGTCCAAATGCCGGTACACCAGATGGGGATTGGTTCCGGCGAGGAGAGAGACATCATGAAATTGGTATCAGCTATCATCAAACCCTTCAAGCTCGACGATGTCCGCGAGGCATTGTCCGAGGTCGGCGTCGCCGGTATCACCGTGACCGAGGTCAAGGGCTTCGGACGCCAGAAGGGCCATACCGAACTGTATCGTGGCGCGGAGTACGTGGTCGACTTTCTGCCGAAGATCAAGGTCGAGGTCGCTATCGATGACGCTCGGATCGACTCGGTCATCGAGGCTATTACCAATGCGGCGGGCACTGGCAAGATCGGCGACGGCAAGATCTTCGTCTATCCGCTGGAGCAGGCCATTCGCATTCGTACCGGCGAATCCGGTCCGGAGGCACTCTGATGCAGAACTCAGGAGGCAACAACATGCAATCTTCGAAACACAAGGGTGGCCTGCTGGCCACCATGCTGGCATTTTCGCCGTCCCTGGCACTGGCCGAAGACAGCCTGAGCTCGGGTGACACCGCCTGGATGCTGACAGCGACCGCGCTGGTGTTGTTCATGACCGTTCCCGGTCTGTCGCTGTTCTATGCCGGCATGGTCCGAGCCAAGAACGGCCTGTCGGTGATGATGCAGTGTTTTGCCATCACCTCGCTGATGACGGTGTTGTGGGCGATCGTGGGCTACAGCATCTCCTTCGGAGGAGAGGGCGCCTACTGGGGTGGCCTGTCCAAGGCCTTTCTGTCTGGTGTCGGCGTCGACTCGTTGCGTGGCACTATCCCCGAAACGGTGTTCATGGTCTTCCAGATGACCTTCGCCATCATCACCCCCGCGCTCATCGTCGGTGCCTTCGCCGAGCGTATGAAGTTCTCCGCCATGCTGGTGTTCATGGCATTGTGGCTGGTGCTGGTCTACGCACCCATTGCCCACTGGGTGTGGGGTGACGGTGGTTGGCTCGGTGGCAAGGGCGTCCTCGACTTCGCCGGTGGTACCGTGGTGCACATCAACGCCGGGATCGCGGGTCTGATGGCGGTCCTGGTGATCGGCAAGCGCAAGGGTTATCCCACCACCCCCATGATGCCGCACAATCTGATGTTCACTGTGGTTGGTGCCGGCATGCTGTGGGTGGGCTGGTTCGGCTTCAACGCCGGTAGTGAATTGGCCGCCGATGGTACTGCGGGCATGGCGATGGCGGTCACTCAGATCGCTACGGCCACCGCCGCTCTGGCCTGGATCTTCTCCGAATGGATCGCGCACGGCAAGCCGAGCGCACTGGGCATCGCCTCCGGCGCGGTGGCGGGTCTGGTGGCCATCACCCCGGCCTCGGGTTTTGTGGGTCCCATGGGTTCTATCGTCATCGGTGCTGTCGCCGGCGTGGGCTGTTTCCTGGGTGCCGTGAAGCTGAAGAAGATCTTTGGCTACGATGATTCGCTCGATGCCTTTGGTGTCCATGGTGTCGGTGGCATCATCGGGGCGATCCTGACCGGTGTGTTTTGCGCGCCCAGCCTGGGTGGCACCGGTTTCGGGGACGGGATCGATTCCATCGGGGCACAGGTGGCCACCCAGGCTGCCGGTGTGCTCATTACCCTGATCTACACCGCCATCGTGACCTTCGTGATCTTGAAGGTGGTGGATGTCGTGATGGGTCTGCGCGTCACTGAGGAAGAAGAGATCGAGGGTCTGGATATCGCGCTGCACGATGAGCGCGCCTATATCCTCTGACGAGAAGGTCTCCCGGAGCTCGGAAAGGGGGGTGCCCCGCAGCACCCCCCTTTTTTTGTGCCGGGAGAGGGTCGCCCGGCAGGGTGCGCGAGGTCACCGTGATTCCGCGCCGGGCTGCTGCCGGCTCGGTGAACGGCCAGGATCTCCTTGTATTTGTGCCACCGCCCCCTGCTTCTGGTCCAGCAGGGTGGGGCGGTCGATGTGTGATGATTCAGTATGGATGCCCGCGAAGGGGAGGGGGGCCGGGCGCCATAGTCGTCGGCGGCCCCGGACTCGGCATCCACCTCGCCGGTGGTCGAATCATGTCCTGCTGTAACCCCATTGAGGGATCAGAATCCTTGGACCAGCCGATCACGGCGAGCAATCGGTTTTGTGGCAGGGCTTGTCCGGGAATCAGAAACTCGTTTGTCTGGATCAATATCGCGTTCGACCTATGTCGTACCCACTTGATGGATGTCAAGTGCAGGCAGGCGATTTTGCTCTAGTTTCAGCATTCAATGATACGTTGATCGAGGTGGCTCCATGAGTGGCGGCAGATCTTGCCGAGCGGTGTAGCCGTTGCGATGTCTGCATCGGTGCCTGCGAGACCCGGGTGTTGGTGCACGGCGACGGGGGATTCCCCCCGCATCGACTTCATGCGTGCGGGGTGTCACTTCTGCACGGCCTGTCCTGTGGATGTGCTGATAATGGAGGAGGCAGCATGAATGAATACAACATCTGCGGTGTGCTGGTGATGGTGCGTCCCGAATGCCTGCCCCGGGTGGAGCAGGATCTCGAGACGCTGCCCGGCGTGGAGGTGCATGCCCGTGGTGAGGGCGGAAAGCTGGTGGTGACTGTCGAGGGTCCGTTCGGACGTGAGTGCGCCGACACCATCACGCAGCTGGCGCTGGTCGACGGGGTCGTCTCTACTTCGCTGGTCTACCACGAGATCGACGCCGAATCCGAAGATCGTGAATCCCAACAGGAGTTGGCCCAATGAAACAGAGTCGTCGTGAATTCATCAAGAACAACGCCATTGCCGCCACGATCGCCGCGGCCGGGGTTTCCGTCCCAGGGGTCCGTCAGGCACTCGCCGCCCATGGTGGTTACGACAAGGCAACCATCCGCTGGGACAAGGCGGCCTGCCGGTTCTGCGGTACCGGCTGCTCGGTGCTGGTGGGCACCCGCAACGGCCGGGTGGTGGCCACTCAGGGCGATCCTGACGCACCCGTGAACAAGGGGTTGAACTGTATCAAGGGCTATTTCCTGTCCAAGATCATGTATGGCAAGGACCGCCTGACGACGCCGTTGCTGCGCAAGAAGAATGGGGTGTATGACAAGGACGGCGAGTTCGAACCGGTTTCCTGGGACGAGGCCTTCTCCATCATGGCCGAGAAGTGGAAGACCGCGATCGAGCGCGACATGGTGCGCAACAAGGGGTTGCCGCCGGAGAAGATCACTTCCAGTGTGGGCATGTTCGGATCCGGCCAGTGGACTCTCTGGGAAGGTTATGCCGCTTCCAAGCTGTACAAGGCAGGCTTCCGTTCCAACAACATCGATCCCAACGCCCGGCACTGCATGGCCTCGGCAGTGGGGGCCTTCATCCGTGCCTTTGGTGCCGACGAGCCCATGGGCTGCTACGACGACCTGGAGCATGCCGATGCCTTCGTGCTCTGGGGTTCGAACATGGCCGAGATGCACCCCATCCTCTGGTCGCGCCTGACCGACACCCGGCTCACCAAGCCAGGTTGCGAGGTGCATGTGCTCTCCACCTACACCCACCGCAGCTTCGAGCTGGCCGACAACGGCATGGTCTTCAAGCCGCAGACCGACCTGGCGATCCTCAACTACATCGCCAACTACATCGTGCAGAACGATGCAGTGAACCGGGATTTCGTCGACAAGCACGTCAACTTCACCAAGACCCCGACCGACATCGGTTATGGCCTGCGTCCCGACGATCCGCGCGAGAAGAAGGCGAAGAACCGCGCCAAGGGCAGGCTGAGCAAGATCAGCTTCGAGGAATACAAGAAGCTGCTCGAGCCCTACACGCTGGAGTACGTCTCTGAACTCTCCGGCGTGCCCGCCGAGAAACTGGAGCGACTGGCAAGGTTGTATGCCGACCCGGACAAGAAGGTCGTGTCCTTCTGGACCATGGGCTTCAACCAGCACACCCGGGGCGTGTGGGTGAACGGCCTGTGCTACAACGTGCACCTGCTCACCGGCAAGATCTCCAGGCCGGGTTGTGGTCCCTTCTCGCTCACCGGCCAGCCCTCGGCCTGTGGCACCGCGCGTGAGGTGGGCACCTTTGCCCATCGCCTGCCGGCCGACCTGGTGGTCAAGAAGAAGGCGCACCGCGATTTCGCCGAGAAGGTCTGGAAACTGCCCGAGGGCACCATCCCCGGCAAGCCTGGCTATCACGCGGTATTGCAGAGCCGCATGCTCAAGGACGGCAAGCTCAACTGCTACTGGGTGATGTGCAACAACAACATGCAGGCCGGGCCGAACATCAACAACGAGGTCTATCCCGGCTGGCGCAATCCCGAGAACTTCGTGGTGGTCTCCGATCCCTATCCCACGGTCTCGGCGATGGCTGCCGACCTGATCTTGCCGACGGCCATGTGGACCGAGAAGGAAGGCGCCTACGGCAATGCCGAGCGGCGCACCCAGTTCTGGCGTCAGCAGGTCAAGGCACCGGGTGAAGCGCGTTCCGATCTATGGCAGCTGGTCGAGTTTTCCAGGTATTTCAGGGTCGAGGATGTCTGGTCCGGGGAGCTGATTGCCAGGAAACCGGAATATCGCGGCAAGACACTCTACGAGGTGCTCTACCGCGACGGTTTTGTGGATCAGTTCCCCTATGCTCCGGGTACGGTGAAGGACGACCGCGGAAACGTCTACGACAACGACGAGTCCGAGCACTTCGGCTTCTATCTGCAGAAGGGGCTGTTCGAAGAGTACCGTCGCTTCGGGGTCGAGGGGCCGAAGAAGGGCCACAACCTGGCCGGGTTTGATGCCTATCACAAGGCGCGTGGCCTGCGCTGGCCGGTGGTGAACGGCAAGGAGACCCTGTGGCGCTACCGCGAGGGCTACGATCCCTTCGTCAAGGAAGGACAGGAGATCTATTTCTACGGCAGGCCCGATGGCCGGGCGAACATCATCGCCGCGCCCTACGAGCCGCCGCACGAGTCGCCGGACGACGAGTACGACCTGTGGCTGGCCACCGGGCGGGTGCTGGAGCACTGGCACTCGGGTTCCATGACCCGGCGGGTGCCCGAGCTGTACCGCGCCATGCCCGACGCGCTGGTGTTCATGAACCCGGATGATGCCAAGGCGCGTGGCCTGCGTCGTGGCATGCCGGTGCGGGTAATCAGCCGCCGCGGCGAGATTACCCTGCGGGTGGAGACCCGGGGGCGCAACCGGCCGCCGCGCGGGCTGCTATTCATCCCCTGGTTCGATGCCAGCCGCCTGGTCAACAAGCTCACCCTGGACGCCACCGACCCGCTGTCGAAGGAGACCGACTTCAAGAAGAATGCGGTCAAGGTGGTCAGGGCCTGAGTGGTCACCGGGCGCACGAGGGTATGATGAGCGGCAGGCGTGACAAGGGGTTCGATCCGGTGCGGCGGCGCCTCCTGACCGAGGGGCTGCGCAGCGCCGCCGGCGTGGCGCTGGTGGCTACGGTGCTCGGCGCCTGGCAGCGCCAGGCCAGGGCCCTGCCCGCCACCGCCATTCGCCCGCCGGGTGCGCTGGACGAGGAGGCCTTCCAGGGGGCCTGTATCCGCTGTGGCCTGTGTGTGCGCGACTGCCCCTACGATACCCTGAAGCTGGCCAGGTTCGGCGAGCCCGTGGCTCTGGGCACGCCCTGGTTCGAGGCGCGCAAGGTGCCCTGCGAGATGTGCGAGGATATTCCTTGTGTCGCAGCCTGCCCCACGGGCGCCCTCGACCATTCGCTGACCGATATCACCCGGGCGCGCATGGGTGTGGCCCTGATCACCGACCAGGAGGCCTGCATCGCCTTTCAGGGTCTCCGCTGCGAGGTGTGCTTCAACGTCTGCCCGGTACGCGGCAAGGCCATCACCCTGGAGCTGCAGCACAACCGGCGCAGCGGCAAGCACGCCCGCTTCATCCCGATGGTGCACTCCTCGGACTGCACCGGCTGTGGCAAGTGCGAGGAGGCCTGCATCCTCGAGGAGGCGGCGATCAAGGTGCTGCCCATCCGCCTGGTCAAGGGCAGGCTGGGGCGCCACTACCGCCTCGGCTGGAAGGAGAAGGAAAAGGCCGGCGGCGCCCTGGTGACCCCCGACGTGCCGCACCAGTACAACCTGCCCGAGGGCATGCGCTATGACTACGAGGGCGAGGGCCTGATCCGTGAACAGCCGGCCGACTCGCCCTTTTCGGACACTCCCCTCGATACCCTCAACCGCAAGGGAGGCCTGTGATGAAAGCGGGCGAGATGCCGGGTCTGGCGGTGCGGCGCGAAAAGGGCTGGCTGGTGGCCAACCGTTGGCTGCTGGCGCGCCGTTTCACCCAGTTGGCCATCCTCCTGCTGTTTCTTCCCGGTCCCTGGTTCGGGTGGTGGATCGTCAAGGGCAACCTCTCTTCCAGCCTGACCCTGGACGTGCTGCCGCTGACCGATCCGCTGCTGCTGCAGCAGGTGCTGATGTCGGGTCACCTGCCCGAGGCCATCGCCGCCGTCAGTGCGTTCATCGTGCTCGCTTTCTACCTACTGGTCGGGGGACGGGTGTACTGCAGTTGGGTGTGCCCGGTGAACATGGTCACCGATGCCGCCGAATGGCTGCGCATGCGCCTCAACCTCAAGGGTGGGGCCAGTCTGTCGCGGCGCCTGCGCTGGTGGATGCTGGGACTGGTGCTGCTGCTGCCCGCGGTCACTGGTGCCCTGACCTGGGAACTGATCAACCCTGTGTCGATGATGCACCGGGGGCTGATCTTCGGCATGGGCCTGGCCTGGGCCGTGGTGCTGGGGATCTTCCTGCTCGATCTGCTGATCGTGCGGCGTGCCTGGTGCGGGCACCTTTGTCCCGTAGGCGCCTTCTACGGGTTGCTCGGGCGCTGGTCTCTGCTGCGGGTCTCGGCGGTCAATCGCGCCGCCTGCGACGACTGCATGGACTGCTTCGCCGTCTGCCCCGAGAAGCAGGTCATAGCCCCCGCCCTCAAGGGCGAGGCGAAGGGGCACGGTCCGGTGATCGATTCCGGCCTGTGCACCAACTGCGGGCGCTGTATCGATGTCTGCGCCAGGGACGTGTTCCGATTCACCCAACGTTTCGACAATCGGGTTCGACCGGCGACCGCCGGATCGACCCATCAGAGCGAGGTTTCGCCATGAAGAACCAAACTGCGAAGAAGCTTCTTTTCGCCGCCTTCGGCCTGTGCGCCCTGCTGCTGGGGCAGTCCGTGCTGGCGGTCGAGATCCAGTCCCTGCGCGGCGAAAACGCCATCGATGAGACCACCGAGGTACCGGAGGTCAAGCGCTACAACAAGGACGGCCAGCCGCTGCCGCGCAATTACGTGCTGCAGCCGCCGCTGATCCCCCACAAGATCGACGGCTACGAGGTGACGGTCAAGCACAACAAGTGCCTGAGTTGCCACAGCTGGAAGAACTACCGCCGGCACCATGCGACCAAGATCAGCCAGACGCACTTCCAGAGTCGTGATGGCGTGGTGCTGGCCAATGTCTCGGCGCGCCGCTACTTCTGCCTGCAGTGCCACGTGCCGCAGACCAACGCCCTGCCGCTGGTGGACAACACTTTCGAGCCGGTCGAGAGCGTGAGCAGCTGGTAAACACGAGACACGAAGGAGCCTGAACATGGCCAAACGCAACATAGCCATCGGCACCCTGCTGGTCGGAATGGTCCTGGGGGTGATCTTCTGGGGGGGATTCAACTGGGCCATGGAGCTGACCAACAACGAGCAGTTCTGCATCTCCTGCCACGAGATGCGTGACAACGTGTATGCCGAGTACAAGGGGCGTATCCATGACCTCAATCGCACCGGCGTGCGTGCCACCTGTCCCGACTGCCATGTGCCCAAGGAATGGATCTACAAGATCAAGCGCAAGATCCAGGCCTCCAACGAGCTGTATCACAAGGTGATGGGCTCGATCGACACGCGCGAGAAGTTCGAGGCCAAGCGCCTGGAACTGGCCCGCCATGTCTGGAAGACCATGAAGGAGACCGACTCGCGCGAGTGCCGCAATTGCCACGAGTACGGTTCGATGGACTACATGGCCCAGGGGCGGCGTGCGCGGCGCGAGCACCAGGAAGGTCTGGATGCGGGCAAGACCTGCATCGATTGCCACAAGGGCATTGCTCACCAGTTGCCCGACATGTCCGAGGATGACCCCAGCGCGGTGCTGGCGGTGCATCCCGAGGACAAGACAGGGGAATGATGTCGCTGTCACCCGCGGCACCCACCCTGACAGGGTCTCCCGGCCCTGTCAGGGTGTTTCTTTCTTGGGTTTACACCAGGAACAGGCTGGCGAGGCCCAGGAAGGCAAGGAAGCCCACCACGTCGGTGACGGTGGTCAGCAGGACCGAGCCGGCGAGCGCCGGGTCGATGCCGAAGCGCTTGAGCGTGAGCGGCAGCACTGCGCCGGAGAAGGCAGCGAACAGCAGGTTGATGACGGTGGCCGCGGCGATGAGCAGCGCCAGACGGGGATCATCGAACCAGATGCCGGCGATGATGCCGACCACCAGTGCCCAAATGATGCCGTTGAGGATACCCACGGCCAGTTCCTTGAGCAGCAGGTGACGGGCGTTTTTGCCGGTGAGCTGGCCGAGAGCAATGCCGCGGGTCGCCAGCGTGAGTGTCTGGCTTCCGGCGATGCCGCCCATGCTGGCGACGATCGGCATCAGTACTGCCAGCGCAACGTATTTCGACAAGGTCTCCTCGAACAGTCCGATCACCCAGGAGGCGAGGAAGGCGGTGAGCAGATTGACGCCCAGCCAGACTGTGCGGCGCCGGGTGCTGGCAAGCACCGGGGCGAACATGTCTTCTTCCTCGGACAGACCGGCCTGACCCATGAACCGGTGCTCGCCCTCTTCGCGGATCACGTCCACCACGTCGTCGATCGTGATCCGACCGAGCAGGTGTCCGTGCTCTTCCACGACTGGTGCCGAGGAGATGTCGTGGGTTTCGAAGTAGCGCGCCACCTCGGAGGCTGGCATGTCCACTGGCAGGGGGCTGAGTGCCAGGGTCATGACCTCGGCCACGGTGTCTTCGGGGTTGCCCGAGACCAGCTTCCACAGCGGCAGCACGCCCAGGTACTCGTTGTCGCGGTTGACCACGAACAGGACATCGGTATCTGATGGCATGTTCTCGCCCAGACGGCGCAGGTAGCGCAGCACCACATCCAGGGCGACCTCCGGGCGGGCGGTCACCGTGTCGGTGTTCATCAGGCCGCCGGCCGTGTCCTCCGGGTAGGAGAGCATGGCCTCCAGGCGGTGGCGGTGCTGATCGTCGAGTGCGCTCATCACCTTGTCCGCCACAGTTTCCGGCATGTCCTGGACCAAGTCGGTGAGGTCGTCGAGATCGAGGTTCTCGGTCGCTGCCAGCCAGCTTGCGGCGTCCATGTCCTTGACCAGCTCGGTCTTTACCTCGTCGCTGAGGCTGACCAGTACTTCGCCCTCGATGGCCGGGTCGATGAGGCTCCAGAGGATGCCGCGTTTGGCTTGTGGCAGGGATTCGAGCAGATGCGCGATTTCAGCGGGAGTGAGCGTCTTGAGCAGGCGCCGTGCCGAGCGCATGGCGCCGGATTCCAGGATCTCCTGCAGTCGCGCCATGCGCAGATCTTCCGGGTTGTCGATGGCGACGCTCATGGTGTGCTGACTCCGGGAGAATTCGCCATTCTAGCAGGTAAGTCGGACGGTCGCCCAACCGGGGCGGGTGTGCAGACCAGGCGTCCTGTATCTTCCAGAACACTTCGATCAGTGCGTCACCGTGTGTTGTAGAGTCCATTCGGTATTGGGGTCGGGTTGACGGTCAGGCTGATCACACTGGCGCTCAGTGTGCGGTTCTCTGTCATCGACAGGTGGTTGCCGATGAATTCGCCGATCTTGTCCGGGGTATCCCGGGAGAATCTCGTCGCGGATCATCCGAAGTCGTTGTGAGACAATCTCGACGGCCATTTCGAAGCGCAGGATCTCGTCTTCGACCCCGTGCAGTCGAATCCAGACCGGGGAGACGCAGATCGGTTCACGATACAGGATGAAGGCCATTACCGATGGCGATGCGTGCGCCGACTTCGATACCGATGCAGCCGACGATCACTCGGCCTCTCCGAAGCGATCGGCGATCAGAGTCAGCAGGGCGTCCATCGCTGCCTGCCCGTCAGGGCCACTGGTGCGCAGGCGGATGGTGGTCCCCTGGCTGGCGGCCAGCATCATTACGCCCATGATGCTTTTGCCATTGACCTCCTGTCCATCCTTGAGCAGTGTCACCTCGGCGGTGTGTGCGCTGGCCACGTTGACCAGCTTGGCCGCGGCACGGGCGTGCAGGCCAAGCTTGTTGGGAATGATCACTCTCTTCTCCAGCATGTCAGGCTCCATTGCATTGGCCGATTCCGCGCATCACGCCGTGGATGGCGGCTTTGCACAGACCGTTGAGGTCCTCGTCGGGGTAGTTGAACAAGCGCACCAGCATGGGCAGGCTGAGGCCGGCTAGCACGTTCACCCGGCCGGGCTCTGCCAGGCGACGTGCGATGTTGTTGGGCGTGGCGCCGAAGATGTCGGTGAGAATCAGCACGCCCTCACCCTGGTCGAGGCGGTCGAGCAGATCTGCGGCCTCGCGCTGAAGGTGTTCTGGGGCCGCATCGTTGGGCACGTCGAGACAGCGAATGCGCAGTGGACAGTCGGGCAGGATGTGGCGCGCACTGGACAACATGGCGCTGCCGATGCCGGGATGAGTGATGATGAGAATGCCGGTGCTCACGCCGGTTCCCGGTTTTGGCACGGTATCCGGCGGCCCGGCCTTGCCATGTTGCGATGGAGCTGCTCGACCAGGTACACCCAGCGGTGCTGGTTGCCGGTGCAGCCGCTGACGATGGTCGGGCAGGTACGGCCTTCGGCCCGGAAGCCTGGGATCCAGCGCTGGATGAAGTCGTTGATGTCATGGAACACGCGATCTTCCTCTGGGCTCTCCTGGCGAACCATGTTGTGGGTCAGGGTTTCGAACAGGTGCAGTGGCAGGTTGTCGATGCCATTGTAGTGTAGCCGGTATCCTCCAATGCATTGAACGCGATACTTCTGTCAGAGCCCGACAGGCCAGAAACGACGATCAGCCTGGGAGTGCTGGCGCTCATGGTGGGGATTATAGGGGTTCGGTTCCGAGGAAACATCCGACAGGCGTGATCACTCGGCGTCGGTCAGGACCTGCTGCTGGCGTGCGATGAATTCCTTGGTGGCATCGTGGCCTTGCCGGGCCAGCAGGTGAGCACGTACCGCCGCTTCTACCAGAATGGCCAGGTTGCGGCCGGGTGCGACCGGGATGGTTATCTGCGGGATGGGTACGCCGAGCACTTCACGAATCTCCTGGCGGGTGGCCAGCCGTTCCATGGTGGCCAGTTCCTGATCGCTCATGGGGTGCAGGTGCACGATCAGGCGCAGATACTTGTTGTGCTTGATGGCGTTGTCACCGAACATGGTGCGGATATTGAGCACGCCGAGACCACGCACTTCGAGAAATTCACGCAACAGGGGAGGGCAGCTGCCACTGACGGTGTCTGGTGCGATACGGGTGAACTCCGGGGCATCGTCAGCGACCAGGCGGTTGCCGCGACTGACCAGTTCCAGTGCCAGTTCGCTCTTGCCCACCGCCGGGTCGCCGGTGATCAGCACGCCCATACCCAGGACATCCATGAACACCCCGTGCAGGGTACTCTTGTCGGACAGACGGAGGCTGGTGAAGTACTGGAGATGGTCGAGCACGGTGCGCATCGACAGTGGGCTGGTCAGTACCACCATCCCGGCCTGTTCGGCATGGGCGAGCATGACCGGGTCTGCCGAGACCTCGTCCACCAGTACCAGTACGCGTGTGGGGCTGCGGAACAGGTGTCCGAGCATCGCTTCGCGCTCGTCTCCCAGGGTCTCGAGATAGTGCTGTTCGGCATGACCGATGACCTGTACGCGGTTGGGGTGAATATCGTTCAGTGGTCCGGCCACGAGGTGGCTCGCGGGGTCCAATGTCTCGTCGAGCAGGGCGATGTCGAGACCGGATTTCCCGGCGATCAGTTGCAGCTGCAGCTTGTCGCGCAGCGTCTCGTAGAGATCGTGGACGCGGACCTTATGCAGCATCGTGGGCCAGACACCGGGTCAGCAGGTCCAGCGCCTGTGCAGGGCTGGCGTGCCGCAACTGGGTGCGCAAGGTGGGATCGTTGAAGGTACGAGCCAGCTTCGCCAGCAGTTGCAGGTGGGTCTCGGTGGCCTCTTCGGGGACCAGCAGGGCGAATACCATGTCTACCGGATGGCCATCGAAGCTGTCGAAGTCCACCGGAGAGGCCAGGCGCAGGAATGCGCCACGGGCCCGGGGGATGTCAGGCATGCGTGCGTGTGGCAGGGCCATGCCCCCGGACAGCCCGGTACTGCCGAGGCGTTCGCGTTCGAGCAGGCGCTCGAAGATGCGTTCGCTCAGTTCCGTATCGTGGTGCTCGAGCAGGCGCGCTGCCTGCTCGAGCACCCGTTTCTTGCTCGGCGATGTGTCGTCCAGGCGTATGGAATCGATACCGAGGATGTCCGTGGTGGGCATGGGCTGACCGTACCTGTCCGCGTGGTGGCTCATACGTCAGTTGGGTAGCTCGGTGACCTCCAGGGGCGGTTGATGGCCGTTGCCGCGGTGGTTCTTGAGCTTTTCCTTGTGCTTGATGACCTGCCGGTCGAGCTTGTCTGCCAGTGCGTCGATGGCGGCGTACATGTCCTCGTCGACGGCCTCGGCGAAGATGTCGTTACCCGATGTGTGCAGGGTGGCTTCAGCTTTCTGTTCCAGTTTCTCCACGCTGAGGATCATGTGCACATTGGTTACATGGTCGAAGTGCCTGGTGAGTCTGGCCAGTTTTTCGTTGACATAGTTGCGCATCGAATCGGTGATATCGACGTGGTGACCAGTCAGGTTCAATTGCATGTTTCTCTCCTTCTGTTGAGGCGCCTAGGTCAGGCGCTTGCGCTCGTTCGACGGGGGTATGCCCATCGACTCTCGATACTTGGCGACGGTACGCCGTGCCACCTTGATGCCCCGTTCGGCCAGCAGGTTGGCGATCTTGTTGTCCGACAGGGGCTTTCCCGGTGGTTCGGCGGCGATCAGCTTCTTGATGACCGCGCGAATGGCGGTGGCCGAGGCCTCTCCGCCGCTGTCGGTGCTCACGTGACTGGAGAAGAAGTACTTGAACTCCAGGGTGCCGCGTGGGGTGTACATGTATTTCTGGGTGGTGACTCGCGAGATGGTCGATTCGTGCATCCCGACTTTCTCGGCGATGTCGCGCAGGACCAGTGGCTTCATGACTTCTTCGCCGTACTCGAAGAATGCCTGCTGGTATTCGACGATGGCACGTGCCACCTTGAGCAGGGTCTCGTTGCGGCTCTGCAGGCTCTTGATGAACCAGCGCGCCTCCTGCAGGTGATTCTTGAGCACGATGTTGTCGTCGCTGTTGTCGGCACGGCGGATCATCGAGGCATAGGTGGGGTTGACGCGCAGACGTGGTGATACGTCGGGGTTGAGTTCCACCATCCAGTGTCCCTTGCGCCTGAACACGAACACGTCCGGTTCCACATGGGCGGGGGGCGGACAGGAAACGACACTGCCCGGATGTGGGTTGAGCGAGCGGATGAGGGTGACTGCCTCGGCCAGCTCCTCGGGCGACACCTCGAGCCGGCGCAGCAGAGTCTCCTGACGGCCTTCGGTGAGCAGACCGAAATGGTGTTCGAGGATGTCCAGCGCCAGTTCGCGTGAATCGCATTCGTCATCGAGCTGGCGCGCCTGGATGAGCAGGGCTTCGCGCGGGTCGCGCGCGCCTACTCCCGGTGGGTCGAAGGCATGAATATGGTGCAACACGGCCTCCAATTCGTCCAGTTCGGGAGCGGCTTCAGGAAAGCTGGCGGCGATGTCTTCCAGGTTGGCGTGCAGATAGCCGTCGTCACCGATGCTGTCGATGATAGCTTCGGCGATACGTCGGTCCAGCGGGGTGAAAGGGGTCAACTCCATCTGCCAGGTGATGTGGTCGTGCAGCGACTCGTCGGTACTGTGTTGGGCCAGCATATCGATGGCCTCGTCTCCGCTGATGCTACTCGTGGTCGGCAGCGTGAGGTTGTCGTAGAGGGTCTCCCAGCTGGTATCGGCCGGCAGTTCCTCGGGAATGGTGGATGTCTCGATCTGGATTTCCCGCTCGTTGTTGATGTCGTTGACCGGGTCGTCGCCTGCTGCGGACTCGAGAGGTCCGGGTGCGGAATCTGCGGATTCCTCCTGTGTGCCTTCCTCCTCGGTCTCGAGCATGAGGTTGGATTCGAGTGCTTCCTGGATCTCCTGCCTCAGATCCAGTGTAGACAACTGCAGCAGCTTTATCGCCTGTTGCAGTTGCGGGGTCATGGTCAGGTGCTGACCAATGCGGAGTCGAAGCGTGGGTTTCATTCAGCTGAGACTGCCAATGGATACTGCGCCTGAGGCTTTAATATTCATTCTATCCCCAATACTGCGGCCGGGTGCAATTGTATCGCCGTGAGCCCGAGGTGGGTTGATCTGATGCAAAACAGTCCTGCACGGTGAACCGGGTTATCAACCGGTGGCCTTCAAACGCCAGATCCCGGCATTTTACTTGGTGATGGTGCGGTCGGCAGAGAACATGTCGCTGGCCGTGGTATCGAGAATACTCATGCGAGTTCAGCACCCGGTTTCGTTCCAGGCCTGTTCCACCACCGGGCCGGCGGTGACCACCATCGGGATCGGGCGCGGTGTAGGCGGGGAGGCGTCCAGCCCGACGCCGCCTTCACAGCCCATGAACTGCCGGGGTTGGTCTGTTCGACGAACGGTTTACCAGGTTCCACATGGTGGTTGCACACCACGATCAGGGCCCTGTCTCCACCGTTCCCTGACTTCCGGACGCAGCAGGCGGTGGCGGTTTGGCTGTTTTCAGATGTGGAAGTTTTCGCCCAGGTACACCGAGCGCACTTCGGGATTGGCAAGGATCTCGCGGGGGGTACCCTGGGTGAGGATGGTGCCGTGGTTCATTATGTAGGCGCGCTGGCAGATACCCAGGGTCTCGCGCACGTTATGGTCGGTGATGAGGATGCCGATGCCCGCCTTGCTGAGTTGGCCGATGATGCGCTGCACATCCACCACCGAGATGGGGTCCACGCCGGCAAAGGGTTCGTCGAGCAGCAGGAAGCGGGGTTTGGCGGCCAGTGCGCGGGCGATCTCCAGGCGCCGGCGCTCGCCCCCCGACAGGCCGGCTGCCGAATTGTCCGCGAGGTGGTGCAGGCTGAATTCGTGCAGCAGGCGTTCGCATTCCTCGCGGCGTTGCACACGGTCCAGGTTGCGTCGCAGCTCAAGGATGGCGGTCACATTCTCTGCCACGCTCAGACCGCGGAACACCGAGGGTTCCTGCGTCAGGTAACCCAGGCCCAGATGTGCCCGCGTGTGCATGGGAGCATCGGTGACCTCGTGTTCGCCGAGCAGTATCTGGCCGGAATCCGGCGGGATCAGTCCCACCAGCATGTAGAAGCAGGTGGTCTTGCCCGCACCGTTGGGGCCGAGCAGTCCGACCACCTCGCCGGCTTTGAGCTGCAACGAGGCACTGGCGACTACGTTGCGGCCTCGATAACGCTTGACCAGGCCCTGGGCGGT
This sequence comes from Gammaproteobacteria bacterium, assembly GCA_024510845.1. GTDB lineage: Bacteria > Pseudomonadota > Gammaproteobacteria > Chromatiales > Chromatiaceae > MONJU. Next base: position 3,718 of record JANEMA010000033.1, on the reverse strand, counting down.
AAGACGGGACATGGGTTCACTGCCCGGACTGGATGGTGATACGCACCCGTTGCTTTCCCTTGGCGGCGGCGCCAGCCCGCACCTTGTGCTTCACTCGGTCGTAGACGATACGGTCGCTCTTCATGGTGTTGCCATTCTGTACCAGCACTGCGTTGCCGATCAGGTGGAGAATCTCACTGTTCACCACATATTCGGTCTTGCGCGCGCGCGCCTTGATGCGGCCGTGACCGGTATCCTGTTCGAAACGTACTGGCCGGCCCTCGGCGACGATACGGTCGGGCTTGCGCTGTCGGTGGTGAATGGTGACGCGGTTGGCGCGCAGGTGCATGCTGCCCTGTCGCAGTTCGACATTGCCCTTGTAGATCGAAATGTTGCGGTCCTCATCGAGGTCCACGCTGTCGGCAGACAGTCCTACAGGCTGGTGACGGTCGCTGTCCAGTGCCGTGGTCAGGCTGCTCCAGGTCAGCAGCATGGTGAGCAGGATGTGTTCAAGGTGGCGCATAGTATCCCTTCACGTCGGCTAGAAATTTGATGCGTGCCGGATGGTGGAACCAAGCCTGCATGCCAGTGGCATACAGTCGGTCCCGTCCTGAACGTACCCTAACCCGTTCGTCGGTTTCCGCATAGTCCTGTTCGGGCTGGATGCGCAGGTTGCGGGTGTCGATACGCATCGGGCGGATGCCTTCCCTGTCTTCGTGGGTGATGTGCACCGTGCCGTCGAGCAGGACGAGGTCGCCAGATGCCGATACCCAGCCGGTCTCGGCATAGATCTTCCAGGGCAGGGCATCGCGCGAGTGGAGGGTGAGGCGGGGGAGATGCAGCCTGGTAGTGTCATCGTCACTGTAGTGGCGTAGCTCGGTGGCACGCAGGGTGCGTGCCGGCCTGCCCTTTCTGTTCATGGTGGTGACATTCAGTTCACGCAGGTAGTAGTCCACGTGGCGTACGTCGGTAGGCATGGTCATCCGTTCCTGCGAAGGAATGGGACGTTCGACCAGCCACCAGCTCAGGCCGGTGAGCAGCGTCACCAGGGTCCACACGAACAAGGGGGGACGCATGGACTTCTCAGGCCAGATAGGCGTCGAGGGCAGCGGTGAGCTTGCCCCGGGCGTCCATCAGCAGCTCGCAGACTTCGCGTGCGGCGCCGCGCCCGCCGGCATGGCTGGTAGTCCAGTGGGCATGTCGTCGCACCAGGGCGTGGCCGTCGGCCACACAGACTGCCAAACCGGTCCGTGTCATCACCGGCAGATCCACCACGTCGTCGCCCACGTAGGCGATCTGCGAGTCGTCCAGCCCCAGGCGCCGTTTCAGTTCCTCGTAGGCTTCGAGCTTGTTCTCTATGCCCTGGAAAACGTGCTCTATGCCCAGGCTCTGCATGCGGATGCCCACTACATCGGAGGTGCGGCCGGTAATGACAGCGATCTTCACGCCGGCCTGTTGCAGCATCTTCATGCCGTGACCGTCCTTGGAATTGAAAGCCTTGTATTCCTGACCGTCGTCGCCCAGGAACAGACTGCCGTCGGTGAGTACCCCGTCCACGTCGAAGATCACCAGTTCGATCTGGCGGGCTCGTGCCTGTAGATCCTGCATTTCACTTCCTCCCCTTGCCTTCGTTAGACCACGCCTGCGCGTAGCAGGTCGTGCATGTTGATCGCACCGACCAGGCGGTCTTCGTTGTCGACGACCAGCAGGGCGTTGATCTGGCGGTCTTGCATGAGTTTCAATGCCTCGGCGGCCAGGCGGTCGGCCTGGATACGTACCCCGTTGCGGGTCATGACATTGCCTACCCGAGCATCGTGCAGGTCGTGGCGGACATCGAAACAGCGCCGGAGGTCGCCGTCGGTGAAGACACCGACCAGGGTATCGCTGGCGTCGAGGATGGCGGTCATGCCCAGACCCTTGGCGGTCATCTCCAGCAGTGCCTCGCGCAGCGGGTCGGATTCTCGTACTACCGGCAGACGCTCGCCTTCGTGCATCAGGTCGGAGACCCGCAGCAGCAGGCGTTTGCCCAGGCTGCCGCCGGGATGTGACAGGGCGAAGTCCTCGTGGGTGAACCCACGTACCTGCAGCAGGGTGATGGCCAGGGCGTCGCCCATCACCAGCGCGGCGGTGGTGCTGGCGGTGGGTGCCAGGTCCAGCGGGCAGGCCTCTTTCTCGACCCCTACGTCGAGGTGAACCTCGGCCTCGCGTGCCAGGGTGGAATCGGCATTGCCGGTGAGGGCGATCAGTGGCACGCCCATGCGTTTGAGCAGGGGCAGGATGGTCAATATCTCGTTGGTCTCGCCCGAGTTGGACAGCGACAGCACCACGTCACCGGGGGTGATCATGCCCAGGTCGCCGTGACTGGCCTCGCCGGGGTGTACGAAGAAGGTGGGGGTGCCGGTGCTGGCCAGGGTGGCCGCAATCTTGCTGCCGACATGTCCCGACTTGCCCATGCCGGTCACCACCACCCGGCCCTCGCAGTTCATCATCAGTACACAGGCATGGACGAAGGCCTCGCCGATGCGGTGGTGAAGGGTTGCCACCGCGTTACGCTCGATGTCCACTACTTCGCGGCCAAGCTCGATCATGCGTTCGCTGTCGTTGACCATGGTTCAGGTTCCGGGGAGGGTCGGCTGGCTGGAGAGATACAACCAGGTCTGGTAGGCAAGGAAGACTGTCAGCAGCAGGCCGCCTTCCAGGCGGTTGATGATGCCGTGGTTGCGTTTGCCCCGGCCCATGAAGAAGAGGGCTGCGGTGAGTACCAGCATCAGTGGCATGTCGCGGCTGAGTACCGATGTGTCCACTGCTGCCGGTGCGATCAGTCCGGGGACGCTGAGTACCGCGAGCATGTTGAACAGGTTGGAGCCGATCACGTTACCCACTGCCAGGTCGTCCTCGCCCCTGAGAGTGGCGACCACACTGGCAGCCAGCTCCGGCAGGCTGGTGCCAATGGCGATGATGGTCAGGCCGATCACCAGGCCACTCACACCCAGCGCGGTGGCGATCGTGATCGCACCCCATACCAGCAGGCGCGAGCTGGCGATCAGCAACAGCAGGCCCAGGATCGTCCAGGCCAGTGCCGTGCCGGTACTCATATCGGCGGGGATCTCTTCGGTGAATTTGTCTTCCAGTGGCGCCACAGCGATGCGTTGCCGGCCCAGATGTACGATCCAGATCATGGCGCCGACCAGCCCGGCGAGCATCAACAGGCCGTCGAGTCGTCCCAGCTGCCCGTCCGCAAGCATGAAGTAGGCCGCCAGCGAGACACCGGCGAGCAGGGGGTACTCCCGCCACAGCACGTGTGATTTCACCGAGAGTGGTGCAATCAGGGCGCTCACCCCCAGGATCAGGCCGATGTTGGCGATGTTCGAGCCGACCGCATTACCTACAGCCAGTGCCGGGTTGCCTTGCATGGCTGCCATGATGGAAACCAGGATTTCCGGTGCCGATGTACCCAGACCGACCACGGTCAGTCCGATCAGCAGTGGTGAGACGCACAGGTTGCGTGCCAGCGCAGCAGCGCCGATGACGAAGCGGTCCGCGCCCCAGATGAGTACGACGAAGCCGACAAGGATGGCGCCGGAGGCTGGCAGCATAGGGTTTCTCTGTACACGATGATACGGATGCGCATTTTGGCTGAAGCGTCGGGGTCTGTCCAAGGCTGCACATTCTCAAAGTGCCTTGGTGCGGATCTTGCCGCAGCGGATGCAGCGGTAGTAACAGGGTCTTGCCCTTGTGG
>JANEMA010000032.1 GCA_024510845.1 Gammaproteobacteria bacterium | reverse complement strand
TGCGAACAACAGCGCCTTGCTGTCAAGAAGCCGGGCAAGCCTTGCGCCAGAAAACTGCACAGCCGGCTGGCGGATCTGATGGCGGCGGCCCATGTGCGGGAATTGGTGGCTGGTCACCCCCATCCTCTGACGGGCGACCGGCGGGGGCAGTTCGCGTTGAGCCTGTACGGCGGGGGGCGGCTGGTTTTCGAGCCGGATCACGAACCGGTGCCCATATTGCCCGATGGTGGTATCGACTGGGCCGGGGTAACCCGGATCAGAATCGTATTCATGGGAGACTATCATGACTGAACAAGCAGCGGCCTTTCAGCCAGATTGGATCTCCCCACCGGGCGATACCATTGCGGACCTTTTGGAAGAGAAGGGCTGGACCCAGGCGGAGTTTGCCCAGCGTTGCGGCTACACGACCAAGCACGTCAGCCTTTTGATCAACGGCAAGGCCTCGATCACCGAGGATACGGCACTGAAGCTGGAGCGGGTGCTGGGCAGCAGCGCTCGTTTCTGGCTGGTGCGCGAAGCACAGTACCGGGAGACGATCGCGCGGCGAAACGAATTCGAGGCACTGAAGGCGCAAGCGGACTGGCTCAAGCCGCTCCCTCTGGCCGACATGATCAAGTTCGGCTGGGTCAGGAAATTTGCGCACAAGGGGCAGCAGGTAGCCGAATGCCTGCGATTCTTCGGCGTCAGCTCGGTCGATGTCTGGCAGCGTCGTTATGCCGAGCCTTTGGCGGCATTCAAGGCTTCCGGCAAGTTCGAAAAGGACGGCGCCGCCGTATCCGCCTGGTTGCGCTATGGGGAGCGCCGTGCCTCGGAGATCGAGTGCCAAGCCTTTGACAAGAACGTTTTCAAGATAGCGCTGCAGGAGTTGCGCTCCCTGACCCGGGAAGCTGACCCGGAAGTCTTTGTGCCACGTCTGGTCGCGCGCTGTGCCGCGGCGGGGGTGGCGGTGGTGCTGGCTCCGGCGCCCAAGGGCTGTCCTGTCAGTGGCGCAACCCGTTGGTTGTCACCCGACAAGGCACTGCTGATGCTGAGCCTGCGCCACAAGACCAACGACCATCTCTGGTTTGCCTTTTTTCACGAGGCCGGCCATTTGCTGCTGCATGGGAAGAGAATGGTGTTTCTCGAAACCAATGGCCTCGATGATGAGCATGAGCGAGAGGCGGACCAGTTTGCCAGCGATTTGCTGATTCCTCCCCAGTATGCAAAGGAACTGGCATTCATTGGCAAGACCTACGCGAGCGTCACAAAATTTGCCGAGAAAGTTGGTATTGCGCCGGCTATCGTGGTTGGCCGCATGCAGAAGAAAGGTTACCTGCCATGGAATATGCTAGATAAGCACAAAGTACACTATAAGTGGAAACGCTGCTGATGGCAGATTACAGACTTCTGCCTGTCAGCATCCATGAATCCGGGTAGCCCCCTTCTGTCAGGATGACCTGGTACAAGACAGGTGGATGGCCCGACGATCCAAGCCGCAACGCACCTGTCAAGCCTGTCCGGCCTTGTCGCCGGAAGCCAGCGATGTGCTCAGTGCCTACGCCGACCTGTACGATCGGGTCGAACGTAAGCTGTTTGCTGCGTTGATGCGAGGCAAGGAGCGAATCGATGGGTGCTTCCTCAGCGCAGCAGCAGGTGCGCCTCGCCCCGGTTGTTGTCGATGCGGCCGTGCAGTTGCCAGCCGTTCTCCGGGGCGCTGAGCTGGATCACCCAGTTGACCCGTGCCATGTCGGCGGGCAACTCGGCCCGATAGTGACGGGGCCCGACAGGAACCAGGTCAAGCAGCAGGTCGTGATGGGCCTGGGTAGGGTGGCGCAGGGCGACCTGCAACCGCCCCTGGGCCAGTTGCGAACGCGTTTTCAGGTTCAGATCGAGCAGGTGCTTGGCCTGCGAGATGCGGATATCGGCCTCCACGCCCAGGTTGCGAGCCCGTTGCAGGGCCTCGGCATCCAGATGGATCGCCAGGCCCTTCCTGTAGTAGTTGTCCACCACCAAGCCGTCTTCACTGTCGATCGCCAGGTTGATGGTCACGATCGAGGCGAGGATGGTGGCCAGCGGGATACTGATGAGAAACCACGGCCAGAACTGGCGGTACCAGGGGCGGGGCAGCAGTTCGTCGGCGGTATGCGTGGCCTTGTTCTTCTGGAGATCAGGATTCATCGGGATACGGGGCCGAGGAAACGGGCGGGTTCATGACGGAACAGCTCGGGTCTGTCGTGAGCCAGCACGTTGAAGAAGATCTGGGTCGAGCGTGAGGTGATCGACTCGGGATCGACTTGGACGCGCACCGGCACGTCAAGCACCTCGCCGCTCTCGACATGCACCACCAGCGGTGACTTGCCGATCAGCGAGATGTCCTCGATGCCTTCGATCGCGATCTCGAAGTCGTGTGGATACTGGTCCATGTTGATGATTTTCAGCTGATAGATGTTCTCGATCAGGCCCATCGCGTTCTCGGTATAGAGGGCGCTGCGATCGCGGATGATGTCGACCTCGAGCGGCGTACGCGACAGGATAGCCCGGAACAGCAGGCTGGTGACCAGCGTCAGGATGCCGATGTAGACGAACAGACGCGGGCGCAGGATATGTACGGACCTGCCTTCCAGTGCGTTCTCGGTGGTGTAGCGGATCAGTCCCTTGGGCTTGCCGATCTTCTCCATGACCTGGTCACAGATATCGACACAGGCGGCGCAGCCGATGCACTGGTATTGCAGGCCGTTGCGGATGTCGATACCGGTGGGGCAGACCCGGACGCACAGGCCGCAGTCCACACAATCTCCAATTTTCTTGCCATTTTCGGCGTTCTTCTTTGGTTTGCGCGAGCGCGCTTCACCACGCTTGATATCGTAGCTGATGATCAAGGTGTCGCGGTCGAACATGGCGCTCTGGAAGCGTGCATAGGGGCACATGTAGATGCAGACCTGTTCGCGCAGGAAGCCGGCGTTGCCATAGGTGGCCAAGCTGTAGAAGAAGATCCAGAAGGTCTCCCATGAGCCGAGGTTCCAGGTGATGAAGTTGTGTGCCAACTCGCGGATGGGTGTGAAGTAGCCCACGAAGGTGAAACCGGTCCACAACGAGAAGACCAGCCAGAGAGTATGTTTGGTGATCTTGATGCGGTAGTAACGGGCGTCGTGTCTGCCCTGGTCGAGCTTGTGCTGCTTGCGGCCATCCCCTTCGGTCCAGCGTTCCATGAGCATGTAGATCTCGGTCCAGACCGTTTGTGGACAGGCATAGCCGCACCACAGTCGCCCGGCCAGCGAGGTGAACATGAACAGGGCGATGGCGGCGATGATCAGCAGCGCCGACAGGTAGATGAAGTCCTGTGGCCAGAATACCAGGCCGAACAGGTAGAACTTGCGGGCCGGCAGATCGAACAGCACGGTCTGGTGACCGTCCCAGTTGATCCAGGCCATGCCGTAGTACAGGCCCAGCAGGACCACCATGGCGGCGTTGCGCAGGGTGGCGAACAGGCCGTGCACCTCGCGCACATAGACCTTCTTGTGCTTCTGGTAGAGTTCGCCGCCACTGGTCTCAGCGGCGTGGGTTGCGTCATTACTGCTCAACGTCGTTACCCTCGGGTCTGGCAGGGGCCTGTTCATGACAGGGTCTGCGGAAATAGCAGGTCAGGGCGCTGCTGATTGCGGTCAGCAGCCAGAAACTGAAGAAGCCCAGGGTGTAGCCGGCCATTCGTGAAAGGCCGGTGATCTGGTGCAGTTCGGCCAGGGCGCGTGGATCGAAGACCGTGAAGAAAAGGATCGTTGCACCCGCGGCCGTGAGGAACGAGGGCCACAGGACCGAAACGATCTTCTGCACCGGCGGGATGGATTCGGTCGGGGTCTTGGTCACGGGCAAAGTGGTCACGGCGGTGCTCCCCTGGTCGATGATGATGGATGCCGGGTGGGCCGGGCGGAGAGTTCTCCGCCCGGCTCCTGTCGCCAGGTGGTTACTGGCTGGAGAGGCTCTTCACGTAAGCCGCGAGAAGATGGATCTTGTCACTACCCAGCAGATCCTTGTGTGCGGGCATGTGTCCTTTTCGGCCCTCGTGAATTGTCTTCTCGATGGTCTTGGGACTGCCCCCGTAGTGCCAGATGTTGTCGGTGAGGTTGGGCGCGCCGATCATGGTGTTGCCCTTGGCGTCCATACCGTGACAACCGACACAGCCCGAGGTGGTGAACAGTTGCCTGCCTTCTCCAGCAGCGGCCTGGTCGGTGGCACGACCGCTCAGGCTGAGCACGAACTGCACCAGCTTGGCGATCTTTTCGTCACCCAAGTGGGCGTGCGAGGGCATCACGCCGTTACGCCCGTCGGTGATGGACGCCACGATATTCTCGGGCTGACCGCCATACAACCAGTCATTGTCGGTGAGGTTGGGGAAGCCCCGGGCACCCGACGCGTCCGACTGATGGCACTGCATGCAGTAGGTGAGGAACAGGCGCTTGCCCATCTCGCGTGCTTCCTTGTACTCGGGCTTGCTGGCCAGCTCGGCCACCGGTACCGCGGTGTACTGCCTGTAGATGGGGTCGTACTTGGCGTGTGCCCGCGCCATTTCGGCCTGGTACTGGCTGCCGTGAGACGACCAGCCGAGGATCCCCTTCCAGTTGCCCATGCCGGGATACAGGATGAGGTAGATCACGGCGAACACCAGGGTGCCGTAGAACAACCACAGCCACCAGCGGGGCAGAGGGTTGTTGTATTCCTGCAGGTCGCTGTCCCAGATATGGCCGGTGACGTCGCCCTGGGCCGATTCCCCGGCCCGCTTCTTCATGGTCCAGCGGATCAGCCACCAGCAGGCGACGATGTTCAGGCCGCTGAGGACGATGATCCATCCACTCCAGAATGCACTCATGACAGATTCTCCTTGTTGGATGCGTCTTCTGCCCGAATCGCTTCAACGGACTGCTGATGCAGTGTTTCGTCGGCGAACGGCAGGTTGGCAGCCTCGTCGAAGGCTGGACGACGGTTCTTGCTGTAGGCCCAGAGGATGATGCCGATGAAGGTGAACAGCATCACTGTGGTATGCCAGGCCCGGATGTCGTTGAGCGTGATGTCGAACATACCGGATCCTCCCTACCATTGCCTGGAGGCCAGGCCGAGACTTTGCAGGTAGGCCACCACGGCCTCTGCCTCGGTCTTGCCGGCGACTTCTTTCTGGGCGTTGGCGATCTCTTCATCGGTGTAGAGCTCACACTTCGGACAGGTGGCCGCGATGACCGTGTTCAGGGCACGCATCTTGGCTGCGGTGTCCTTGCCGTCCAGCTTGTTGTCGAACAGCCAGGTGAAGGCGGGCATGTTGGACTCTGGCACCACGTCACGCGGGTTGTAGAGATGCACATAGTGCCAGTCGTCGCTGTAGCGACCGCCCACACGGGCCAGGTCCGGACCGGTGCGTTTGGAGCCCCACTGGAAGGGGTGGTCGTACACCGATTCGCCCGCGACGGAGTAGTGACCGTAGCGCTCGGTCTCGGTGCGGAAGGGGCGGATCATCTGCGAGTGACAGGTGTAGCAGCCCTCGCGGATATAGATGTCGCGGCCTTCCAGGCGCAGGGCGCTGTACTTGTGTACCCCGGGCACCGGTTCGGTGGTGTCGCTCATGAAGAACAGCGGAACGATCTCCACCAGGCCGCCGACACTGACCACCAGCAGGATCAGGATGGCCAGCAGGCCGACATTCTTTTCGACTACTTCATGTGACATGACTTGTCCTCCTGTCAGGCTGCGGCCGGGACGGTGTCATCGACGGCCTTCGCGTCGGACACGGTCTTCCCGGTGTTGTAGGCCATGATCAGCATGCCGGTGAGGAACAGCAGGCCGCCGAGCAGGCGCACGTAGTAGAACGGATAGGTCCGCTCGACCGACTCGATGAAGGAGTAGGTCAGGGTACCGTCCGCATTCACGGCGCGCCACATCAGGCCCTGCATGACGCCGGCAATCCACATGGCGGCGATGTAGAGCACCACGCCGATGGTGGCGATCCAGAAGTGCAGTTCGACCAGCTTGGTGCTGTACATGGCATCACGCCCGAACAGGCGCGGGATCAGGTAGTACAGCGAACCTATCGACACCATGGCCACCCAGCCCAGGGCACCGGAGTGCACGTGGCCGACGGTCCAGTCGGTGTAGTGGGACAGGGCGTTGACGGTCTTGATCGACATCATCGGTCCTTCGAAGGTGGACATGCCGTAGAACGACAGCGACACGATCAGGAACTTCAGGATCGGGTCGGTGCGCAGTTTGTGCCAGGCACCCGAGAGGGTCATGATGCCGTTGATCATGCCGCCCCAGGAGGGTGCCAGCAGGATCAGGGAGAAGACCATGCCCATGGTCTGGGTCCAGTCGGGCAGGGCGGTGTAGTGCAAGTGATGCGGGCCAGCCCACATGTAGGTGGAGATCAGCGCCCAGAAGTGCACCACCGAAAGGCGGTAGGAATACACTGGCCTGCCTGCCTGCTTGGGCACGAAGTAGTACATCATGCCGAGGAAGCCGGCGGTCAGGAAGAAGCCCACCGCGTTGTGGCCATACCACCATTGCACCATGGCATCGATGGCACCGGGGTAGAAGCTGTAGGACTTGGTCAGGGTGACCGGGATCTCGACGCTGTTGACCACGTGCAGCAGGGCGATGGTCAGGATAAAGGCGCCGTAGAACCAGTTGGCCACGTAGATGTGCTTGACCCGGCGTTTCGCGATGGTGCCGAAGAACACGATTGCGTAGCTCACCCAGACGATGGTGATGAGCAGGTCGATCGGCCATTCGAGTTCGGCGTATTCCTTGCTGGTGGTGATGCCCAGCGGCAGGGTGATGGCGGCCAGCACGATGATCGCCGTCCATCCCCAGAAGGTGAATGCGGCCAGCTTGTCGGAGAACAGGCGGGTCTGACAGGTTCGCTGCACCACGTAATAGGATGTGCCGATCAGAGCCGATCCGCCGAAGGCGAAGATGACCGCGTTGGTGTGCAACGGCCGGAGCCGGCCGTAACTCAGCCAGGGGATGCCGTGGGTGAGGTCTGGAAAGGCCAATTGTGCCGCAATGATCACGCCGACGAGCATCCCGACGATGCCCCAGATGACGGTCATGATCGCAAATTGCTGCACGACCTTGTAATTATAGGTTTCTGCTTGCATTTGCGTCTCCCAACTCCCAGGTGAAAAGGGGTTTGGCGACAAAACTGCCGCCTGAATCGGGAGACTAAATCCGATGGGTGGTCCCGTCCTTGACCCAGATCAAAAGGAACCGAACACGACATTGTTTCAGGGAACGCTTTATGTCGCGTTTCCCAATCCGGTGCCGGGTCAGGGAGAGTGGTTCCGGGAGGTATGGCAGGGCGTGTGGTGACGCAGCAATCGCTTGAGATGATCCATGTCCTTGATCTTCACGTGTTTGCGATCGACCTCGAGGACCCCCTGTTCCTGGAAGCGGGTAAACAGTCGGCTGACTGTCTCCAGTGCCAGTCCCAGGTAGCTGCCGATGTCCTGCCGTGACATGGCCAGAAAAAAGTCTGTGGGCGAGAAACCGCGGCGGCGGAAACGCTCGGACAGGCTGAGCAGGAAGGAAGCCAGGCGCTCCTCGGCTGTGCTGTTGTTCAGTAGCGAGATCATGCTGGCTTCAGCGCTCACCTCCCGACTGAGCAGACGCAGCATCTGGTGCTGCAGGCTGGGAATGGCGGTGGCCAGGTGCTCGAGTTTCTCGAACGGCAGTTCGCATATCGCGGTGGTCTCCAGTGCCTTGGCAAAGCAGCCGTGCTGGTTGTCCTGTATGGCATCGAGTCCGAGGATCTCGCCTGGCAGGTGGAAGCCGATGACGTGTTCGTCGCCGGCGGCAGGGGTCTGGGTGAAGGTCTTGATTGCACCGGTCTTGACCGCATAGAGGCTGCGGAACTGATCACCTGGCCCGTACAGTAACTGCCCTCGCTGGACGGGTTTGTTGCGCTTGACGATATTCTCCAGACGTTCGACATCCCGCGATTCGAGCCCGTAGGGCAGGCACAGGGTAGCCAGACTGCAGTTGGCACAAGCCACCTTGATGCCATCGATCGACACGATCTTGGATTTATCGCCCATGGATTGCTGGTCCTGCCGTGACTCGTGCCCCTGATTTTGGGGTGAACCACGACCATATGCCAGCTTTTTCGGCACAACGAAGGCTGCGGTCCGGAGACGGCGGCCTTGGCCCTCGAGCCGGGTTGATTCCTCCGGTCGTCTGGATGCCGGTGCCTGGGATTGTTGCTGCGCCAGTCGGTGTCCCCTGTCCCCCGGAAGTTGCCGTAGCCGGAACCGTTGTCGCTCCGGGGGCCCAGGAACTTGGCTTGATTGTGACGATGAGGTCAGTGCAAGGTTGCTGGCCAGGCACAGGCTTGAGTGTCCGGTGGCGCCATTGTCTCTGCCGGGCAAGAGAATAGGGTTCGGGTGCCCGTGGGCAGCCAGCCGAAATACCTTTGTGTTTTGTCGTTAAGTACCTGTGATCGAATAATTTTCATGACGTTCGATGTGGCTTGATTTATGTCGTTTTTGTGATGTGCCTGGCAGGTCGGATTCGGGTTGCAGGGCAGGGGATCTCTCTCCGCACCGAGATCGTTCGCGGTGGCGGGCTGGTCGGTTCGCGGCCGAGTGACGGGTCTGGCGTGCAGGCAACCGGTTGTCGGGTCGAAAGGCACTGACGCCGGCAGCGATTCCTAGTAGACTTGCACCTCGTCCGTCATTCTTTCCACGAGCTGTCTCTTTCGGCCACATGAGCAAGTGTATCTTCATCACAGGCGGTGTCGTCTCGTCCCTTGGCAAGGGTATTGCTGCGGCATCCCTGGGAGCGCTTCTCGAAGCCCGGGGCCTCTCTGTCGCCATGATCAAGCTCGATCCCTACATCAATGTGGATCCGGGCACCATGAGTCCCTTCCAGCATGGCGAGGTGTTCGTCACCGAAGACGGTGCAGAGACCGATCTCGATCTGGGACACTATGAGCGCTTCATCCGCACCACGATGGGGAAGAACAATAACTTCACCACCGGTCAGATCTACGACCGGGTGATCCGCAAGGAGCGCAGTGGCGAGTATCTGGGTGCCACGGTTCAGGTGATTCCGCACATCACCAACCAGATCAAGGAGTGTATCCGGGTCGGCGCAGGCGGGGCCGATGTGGTACTGGTGGAGATCGGCGGTACAGTGGGCGACATCGAGTCTCTTCCCTTCCTTGAGGCCATCCGTCAGATGGGCGTGGAGCTGGGCCGCGAGAATGCCATGTTCGTGCATCTCACCCTGGTGCCCTACATCCGCACCGCCGGCGAGATCAAGACCAAGCCCACCCAGCACTCGGTCAAGGAGTTGCGTTCGATCGGTATACAGCCCGATGTGCTGATGTGCCGTGCCGAGCAACCCATCCCCGAGGGTGAGCGGCGCAAGATCGCACTGTTCACCAATGTGTCCGAACGCGCGGTGGTCTCCGCAGTGGATGCCGACAGCATCTATCGCATCCCCTTGCTGTTGCGCGAGCAGGAGCTCGACGACATTGTGGTCGAACAGCTCCGCCTGGATGTCCCGTCGGCGGATCTCTCCGAATGGCAGACGGTGGTCGATGGCCTGACACACACCGAAGGTGAGGTGGATGTCGCCATGGTGGGCAAGTACGTCGATCTCACCGAGTCGTACAAGTCACTCAACGAGGCGCTGATCCACGCCGGTATCCGCGCGCGTTGCCAGGTCAATATTCATTTCCTCGATTCCGAGGAGCTGGAGTCCGACGCCACCCTGGCCGCGCTGCACGACATGGATGCCATCCTGGTACCCGGCGGTTTTGGCGAACGCGGGGTTGAGGGCAAGATCGCTGCTGCGCGGCATGCGCGTGAGAACGGTATCCCCTATCTGGGCATCTGTCTGGGCATGCAGGTGGCCGTCATCGAATACGCGCGCCACCTGGCCGGGCTGGAGGGAGCACACAGCACCGAGTTCGCACGCGACACGCCGCATCCGGTCATCGCGTTGATCACCGAGTGGCTCAATCCCGATGGTACCGTCGAGCAGCGCAGCGAGAACACGGATCTGGGCGGCACCATGCGTCTGGGCGCACAACCCTGCAAGCTGGCCAAGGGCACCATCGCACGCCATGCCTATGGCAAGGACGTGATTCGCGAGCGCCACCGTCATCGCTACGAATTCAACAACGGTTACCGGCAGGATCTGGAAGATGCCGGTCTCAAGGTTGCGGGTACATCCATCGACGGACGTCTGGTGGAGATGGTCGAGATTCCCGATCACCCCTGGTTCGTGGCCTGCCAGTTCCATCCGGAGTTCACTTCCACGCCGCGTTACGGGCATCCGTTGTTCAGCGGTTTTCTCGAGGCCGCAATGGCGTATCACGCACAATGCCCGGATGAGACCACGGCGGCGGAGACGGCATGAAACTTTGTGGATTCGAGGTCGGCATCGACCGACCCCTGTTTCTGATCGCCGGCACCTGCGTGATCGAGAGCGAGCGGTCGGTGCTGGATGTGGCCGGTCGTCTCAAGGAGATCACCGAGGCGCTGGGGGTACCCTTCATCTACAAGTCGTCCTTCGACAAGGCCAACCGCACATCGCACGAGAGCTTTCGTGGGCCGGGGCTGGAGGCTGGCCTGCGCATTCTGCAACAGGTAAGGGAACAGGTTGGTGTGCCGGTGCTCACCGATGTGCATGAAGACACACCGCTCGACGAAGTGGCCGAGGTGGCCGATGTATTGCAGACACCGGCCTTCCTGTGTCGGCAGACCAACTTCATTCAGAATGTGGCGCGTACCCGACGCCCGGTGAACATCAAGAAGGGTCAGTTCCTGGCACCCGGGGACATGGCCAAGGTGGCGGCCAAGGCGAAGGCGACCGGAAATGAACAGATCATGGTCTGCGAGCGTGGTGTGAGCTTTGGTTATAACACCCTGGTCTCGGATATGCGCGGTCTGGCGGTAATGCGCGAGACCGGCTGTCCGGTGGTGTTCGACGCCACCCACTCGGTACAGCAGCCGGGTGGACGCGGCGATTGCTCGGGCGGCGAACGTCAGCATGTGCCGGTACTGGCGCGCGCGGCGGTGGCCGCCGGTGTGGCTGGTCTGTTCATGGAGACTCACCCCGATCCCGACCGGGCGCTCTCCGACGGTCCCAATTCCTGGCCACTCGACCGCATGCGTGAACTGCTCGATACCCTGGTTACGCTGGATCAGGTGGTCAAGGCGCGTGGCTTCATCGAGGCGAGTCTGTAGCATCGGCGGCCGGGTGACGGGATTTACCGAAAATACAATACGTTTTCAGGAGTAGTGCATGTCTGAAATCATCGAAGTCAGAGCCCGCGAGATCCTCGATTCACGCGGCAACCCCACCATCGAGGCAGATGTCATCACCGCGGACGGTGCCATCGGTCGTGCCGCAGCGCCGTCTGGCGCCTCCACCGGCTCGCGCGAGGCTCTGGAACTGCGTGACGGTGACAAGTTGCGCTATTTGGGAAAGGGTGTGCTCAAGGCCGTGGGGAATGCCAGCGGCGAGATCGCCGATTGCCTGCGTGGCATGGGGGTAGGCGACCAGCAGGCCCTGGATGCGGCCATGATCGAGCTCGATGGCACAGAGAACAAATCGCGTCTGGGCGCCAACGCCATCCTCGCCGTCTCGCTGGCCGCCGCGCATGCCGCCGCACAGGAGCAGGCCATGGCCCTGTATCGGTATCTGGGTGATGGCAATTACCGCATGCCGGTGCCGATGATGAACATCATCAACGGGGGCGAGCATGCCGACAACAGCGTCGATCTGCAGGAATTCATGATCTTGCCGGTCAATGCCGGTTCAGTCCGCGAGGCAGTGCGTTTCGGCGCCGAGGTTTTCCACGCACTCAAGTCGGTACTCGGCGGCCGTGGCCTGGCCACCACCGTGGGCGATGAGGGTGGCTTCGCTCCCGATCTTCGCTCCAACGAAGAGGCTATCGAGGTGATCCTCGAGGCCATCGAAAAAGTCGGTCTGAAGCCGGGTGAGGACGTCTACCTGGGCCTGGATGCGGCCAGCTCCGAGTTCTACAAAGATGGCAGGTATGTGCTGGCCTCCGAGGGCAAGTCCTTCGATGCGGCAGGCTTCGTGGATTTTCTCGCTGGCTGGGTGGACCAGTACCCCATCATCTCCATCGAGGATGGCATGGACGAGGGTGACTGGGATGGCTGGAAGCTGCTCACCGAGCGCCTTGGCTCGCGCGTGCAACTGGTCGGTGATGACCTGTTCGTGACCAATACGCAGATCCTGCGCGAGGGCATCGATCGTGGTATTGCCAATTCCATCCTCATCAAGTTCAACCAGATCGGAACCCTGAGCGAGACTCTGGCGGCGATCCGCATGGCGCGGGATGCCGGTTACAGCGCGGTCATCTCGCACCGCTCGGGCGAAACCGAGGACACCACCATTGCCGATCTGGTGGTGGCCACGGGCACCGGCCAGATCAAGACCGGCTCGTTGTCGCGCTCCGACCGCGTGGCCAAGTACAACCAGCTCATCCGCATCGAGGAATCGCT
Organism: Gammaproteobacteria bacterium; assembly: GCA_024510845.1. Taxonomy (GTDB): domain Bacteria; phylum Pseudomonadota; class Gammaproteobacteria; order Chromatiales; family Chromatiaceae; genus MONJU. The sequence continues at coordinate 10,966 of JANEMA010000032.1, read as the reverse complement.
GGGTAACGAGGCCGTGTGGGCCGGCAAGGAGGCCTTCCCCTGCTTCTGATCCGACGCGCCGGTACCGGAACGATTGCTGAAAAGGCCCCTGCAGGGGCCTTTGAGCGTCTTGCGCGGGGAGCGAGGTGCACATGAGCTGGTCGTTCCGATTCCTGATTCTGCTGTTGACCGTACTGTTTCTGATGCTGCAATACCGTCTCTGGGTGGGTGAGGGCAGTCAGGCCGAGGTGCGAACACTCGAGCACCGGCTGGCCGATCAGCAGGTGCGCATTGAGGCACTGCGCGATCGCAATGCCGCCTTGCGCGCCGAGGTCGAGAGCCTGCGCAGGGATGCTGATGCCATCGAGGCGCGGGCGCGGCGTGAGCTGGGCCTGATACGCGAGGACGAGACCTACTTTCAATTGACCGAACCGGCGGTGGGGGGAGGGCGTGAGTGAACCACGACGCTGGGCCATGATTCCGGCTGCCGGAGTGGGACGGCGCATGGGCTTGGATATCCCCAAGCAATACCTGCCGTTGGGTGAGCGGACTGTCATCGAGCATACTGTCGAGTGCCTGCTGCTGCATCCCGGCATCGATGGTCTCTACATCGCGCTGGGCGAACAGGATGCCTGGTGGGAAGACACCGAGTACGCAGTCCACCCCGACTTGGTGCAGGTCGCGGGTGGGACCGAGCGTGTCCATTCGGTGCTGAATGCCCTGCGCGCACTCGGTGAGCGCGCTGCCCCCGACGATTGGGTGTTGGTGCACGATGCCGCCCGTCCCTGCGTGCGTCGCGAGGAGATCAGCCGCTTGATTGAACGGGTGGAAGCCAGCGACGCGGCAGGGGGGCTGTTGGGCGTGCCGGTGCGCGATACCATGAAGAACGTCGACGACGACGATCGGGTGCGTCGCACCGTGGCGCGCGAGAATCTCTGGCATGCCTTCACGCCACAGATGTTCCGTCTGCATGTCTTGCGTGAGGCCATCGAAGGTGCACTGGCCGCCGGTGTGTCCGTGACCGATGAGGCGAGCGCCATGGAATGGGCAGGACATGCCATTCTGCTGGTCGAAGGGCTCGCCAGCAACATCAAGATCACCCGGCCTGGCGACCTGGAACTGGCTGCCTTCTATCTTGGGTATGGCGTCACGCCACGTTGAGTGGTGGGGCATCCTCCAACGGAAGCGTGTCGTTTCCGGCGTCCCCGGCAATCCCGTGAAGGTCGGAGGCCGACTGCTGTCCGCCTGTCCGTGCCATGCGGTTTCCGACACGTGGCGCTCTGCTAAGATGCGTGCTTTTCCCGACCTGTCGATATCGCCTTGAACGCCGATACCCTGCCGCGCTCTTTCGACGACTGTTTGATCCGCGATCGCCACGCCCTGCGGCGCATGGCACAGGCGCTGGCGCGCGATCCCGGGGTGGCGGATCTGTGGGCACGCTTCGGGCAACGTCTGGCGCACTCGCGTGCCCTGTTCGCGCAGCGCACCGGGGCCCTGCCGCAGCCGCGCTTTCCCGAAGAACTGCCGGTGGTCGAGCGGCTCGAGGCGATCCGTGAGGCCATCACCGGGCACCAGGTGGTGATCCTCTGTGGCGAGACCGGCTCGGGAAAGTCCACCCAGCTGCCCAAGATCTGCCTGTCGCTGGGGCGTGGGGTAGCCGGGCGCATCGGCCATACCCAGCCGCGGCGCATCGCCGCGCGCAGCCTGGCCGCGCGCATCAGCGAGGAGCTGGAATGCCCGCTGGGCGAGGCGGTGGGCTACAAGGTGCGCTTTGCCGACCGGGTGCAGGACAACACCCATATCAAATTGCTCACCGACGGCATGCTGCTGGCCGAGATCCAGGGCGACCGCTGGCTGAACGAGTACGATACCCTCATCATCGACGAGGCGCACGAGCGCAGTCTGAACATCGATTTCCTGCTGGGCTACCTCAAGCAATTGTTGCCGAAGCGCCCGGACCTGAAGCTGATCATCACCTCGGCCACCATCGACCCGCAGCGTTTTGCGCGGCACTTCGATGATGCCCCGGTGATCGAAGTCTCGGGCCGCACCTACCCGGTCGATGTCCACTATCGGCCACCGCCCGAGGCCGAAGAGGGCGGGGTGAATCGCCTGCAAGGGCTGCTCGATGCGGTGGACGAGGTGGCCGCCGAGGACCGCGGCGACATCCTGGTGTTCTTCTCTGGCGAGCGCGAGATCCGCGAGGCCGCCGAGCATCTGCGCAAGCATCACCTGCCGTCCACCGAGATCCTGCCGTTGTATGCGCGCCAGAGCCCGAGCGAGCAGGCGCGCATCTTCCATCCCGGCGGCGCGCGGCGCATCGTGCTGTCCACCAACGTGGCCGAGACCTCGCTCACCGTGCCCGGTATCCGACACGTGATCGACACCGGTCTGGCGCGTATCAGCCGCTATTCGGCGCGTGCCAAGATCCAGCGCCTGCCCATCGAGCCCATCTCGCAGGCCAGCGCCGAGCAGCGCAAGGGGCGCTGCGGCCGGGTGGCACCCGGGGTGTGCATTCGCCTGTATTCCGAAGAGGATTTCCTCTCGCGTCCGGTCTTCACCGAGCCCGAGATCCAGCGCACCAACCTGGCCGCGGTCATCCTGCAGATGAAGCTGCTGGGTTTCGGCGACATCGAGACCTTTCCCTTCGTCGATGCACCGGATGCGCGCTACATCAAGGACGGCTACCGCCTGCTGCACGAGATTGGCGCGGTGGACGGTGTGCGCAAGATCACCCGCCTGGGACGCCAGATCGCGCGCCTGCCGGTGGACCCGCGCATCGGCCGCATGTTGCTCGAGGCGGCGCACACCGGCTGCCCGCGTGAGCTGCTGGTGATTGGTGCGGCACTGTCGGTACAGGACCCGCGCGAACGCCCGCTGGACAAGCAGCAGCAGGCCGACGAGGCGCATGCCCTGTTCACACACGAGGATTCGGACTTTCTCTCGCTGCTGCAACTCTGGGACTTTCTGCAGGAGCGCAAGCGCCACCTCACGCGGCGCAAGTTCGAGCGCCTTTGTCGCCAGCACTTCGTCTCCCTGCTGCGCCTGCGCGAATGGGAGGAGATCCATCGCCAGCTGCGTGAGCAGATGCACGCCATGGGCCACCGCGACAACAGCGAGCCGGCCAGCTACGAGACTGTCCACCAGGCCATCCTCTCGGGCCTGCTGGGACACATCGGTCAGCGCGTGCAGGGGCGCGAACGCGACTACCTGGGCGCGCGCAACAGCCGTTTCCACCTGTTCCCCGGCTCGGTGCTGTTCAAGTCGCGCCCGGCCTGGGTGATGGCCGCCGAGCTGGTGGAGACCACCCGCCTGTACGCGCGCACCGCGGCGCGTATCCAGCCGGAATGGATCGAGCGCCTGGCCGGGGACCTGGTGCGCCGCAGCTATTCCGAACCGCACTGGCAGGCACGGCGAGGGCAGGTGGGGGCCTGCGAGAAGGTCACCCTCTACGGCCTGCCCATCGTGCCGTGTCGGCGCGTCAACTACGGGCCGATCGATCCGAAGACCTCGCGCGAGCTGTTCATCCGCTTCGGCCTGGTGGAAGGCGAGCTGCACACCCGCGCGTCCTTCTGGCGCCACAACCAGCGGTTGATCGCCGAGCTGCACGAAGAAGAGGCCAAGGCACGGCGACGTGACATCCTGGTCGACGAAGAGGCCCTGTACGCCTTCTATGATCAGCGCATCCCCGAGGGCATCTACAGTACTGCCCAGCTCGAACGCTGGCTGCGCCGCCAGAAGGCCCCGAAGATCCTGCACCTGTGTCCCGAGGACATCCGCCGTCGCGACCCGGGGCTGGACGAGGCGCAGTTCCCCAACGCGCTGAAGTTGCATGGTGCGCGCCTGCCGTTGCGCTACCACTTCGAGCCGGGCAGTGAGGCCGACGGTGTCACCCTGGACCTGCCGCTGCCTCTGCTCAACCAGCTCGCGCCGGGGCGCGTGGACTGGCTGGTGCCTGGCCTGCTCGAAGAGAAGCTCACCGCCATGATCCGAGGCCTGCCAAAGTCGTTGCGTCGGCATTTCGTGCCCGCGCCCGACTTCGCGCGGCGCGCGCGCGAACGACTTGCCCCGAGCGACACTCCACTGCGTCAGGCGCTGGCCAAGGCACTGCATCAGCTCACCGGTGTGCGTATTCCCGAGGATGCCTGGGACGAGGCCCGGCTCGATCCCTACCTGCGTCTGCGCATCCGCCTGCTCTCGGCCGACGGCCTGGAAGAACTGGCCGTTTCGCGCGATCTGGCCGCAATGCAACACGAATGGGGGGAGCGTGCCGCTGCCGGGGCCGGAACGGTGGATGCTGTCTGCCCACTGGCACGGGAGGGGTTGCGCAACTGGGACTTCGACGAGCTGCCCGAGCGTATAGAGACCCGGCGCAACGGTCTCAGACTGAGTCTGTGGCCTGCGTTGGTGGATCAGGGTGACAGCGTGGCCATCCAGTGTCTGGACGCACAGGTGCGGGCACGGGAAGCCCACCATGCGGGGGTATGCCGCCTGTTGCTGCTGCGTCTGCACAGCACCGTCAAGGACCTGCGCCGCTGTATTCCCAACCTGCAGACCCTGCGCCTGCAATACGCCAAGGCACCTGCAGGCACGGGGCAGGCTGGCAAGCCTCCGGCGTTGGAAGAACAGATCCTGGTGCTTGCTTTCACCCGGGCCTTCCTTGCCGAAGGCAAACTCCCGCGTGACCGCGCCGCCTTCCAGCGCCTGTACGATGCCGGGCGTGAGCGCCTGGTCGAGACCTTCGAGCAGACCGTCGAGCTGGTCACCGACATCCTTGGCCACTATCAGGTCTTGCGCAAGACGTTATCGGGCCTCGACCAGCTCGCCCTGCTTGCTGCGATACAGGACATGAAGCAGCAGCTCGACGAGCTGATCTGTCAGGGATTTCTCCAGCAGGTTCCCGCCGCACGCCTGCAGCAGTACCCGCGCTACCTGCGCGCGTTGGAGCGGCGGATCGACAAGCTGTGTTCCGGTGGCCTGGCCCGTGACCAGGCCGCCATGCGTGAGATGGCCGGCCTGCTCGAACGCTGGCGCGTCCGATATCAGCAGGCCAGGGAAAAGGGTCAACCCGATCCACGGCTGGAAGCTCTCCGCTGGCTGTTCGAAGAACTACGCGTTTCGCTGTTCGCTCAGGAGATCGGCACCGATGGCCCGGTATCGCTCAAGCGTATAGAAAAGCGCTGGTGCGAGCTCGGTCTATAGCACCGGGGCTTGTCTTCCCTTGAACGCTTTTTGTCTCCTGCTGGGTCTCATGAGCATAGGAATCCATTCGAAAGCTCATTATTGCGCACTGTGATTTCTACATTTTGTCGGTGGTTCTGCTGGCTGGATCGGCTTGGGCTCTGACGGGGCATATCGAGTCGTTAGAGGGCTGGGAGCCGATGATTGTGCTTGCTTCATCGATGAATCAGTACTTTGCGGTCACATATTGAAGTGGAATATGGATAGTGCGTCTGAAGAGGCCGCACGAGTTGTTCAAGCGCTACCGTACGCTGAAGAAGGAAGTGCGCAGAGAGGGAGGGGATTCGCTGACCGCGCAGCCACTCAGCACGGCAACCGGGCGCTTCCTTTTCCGAAAACACGGGACCGGGTCGAGAAGGTGCTGTGCTACCGCCAAGGAATACCGTATCGTCGCGCAGCTCGCCCGGCGCTGAGTCGGTTCAGTCCTCGCCGATCACCCGCTCTTCACGCGGGATGCTCAACAGTTTTTCTGCCTCTACCTGCGTCTTGGCGAAGATTATCCGGCACTCGCGGTGGGGATTGCTGCGGTCCATGCCGGCGCGAATCTCGCGTGCCAGGGAACGCGTTTTGCGGTAGTCGTCCTTGGTGTCGATGTATTCCAGCTTCTTGGTGTTGTTGTCCGGATTGACGGTGACGTAATACACGAAATAGGGCATGGTGCTGTCGTTTTGGTTCGGTTGTCGAGTGATTGCCTGGAGCACCCAAGGTTACGGTGTACCGATTTTCTGCTCCACACATGCTGGCTTTCCAGCCTAGCATGCACTCGTGATGACAAAAACCCGCGAAAGTGTCTGGCGTATGAGCACAGCGAGGTGCGGTCTCCAGGTGTATGTACTCGGAGTCCTATTCCGGATACGGTGTACGGAAACATGAAGAGAACGCCCAGTGCGTGCAGGAGCAGCGTGGGGATGTGGGTCTTCGGGATGAACTGGCGGCTGCTCTCGCCTGCCGGTGGTAGTCAGTCGTCCAGTCCGGCGACGTTCACACAGGCCAGACCACGGTGTCTGGGCTTGCGCGCTGTGCAGCCACCAGGCCGGACGGAAATCACTTTCCATCCGGTGCATGCTCCTGATGTCGGTAGAGCCGGGCATAGAGGCCGTCGTTCTCGATCAGCTGTTCGTGGTTTCCGGCCTCGACGATCCGGCCGTTCTCGAACACCAGAGCGCGATCGGCCTGGCGGACGGCGCTCAGATGGTGAGCCACGATCAGCGTGGTGCGGCCTGCGAGAAAGGTGAGCAGGGCCTGGTGCAGCGCTGCCTCGGTGGTCGTGTCGAGCGCCGAGGTGGCTTCGTCGAGGATCACGATCTTCGGGTCGCGCAACACCATGCGCGCAATCGCCAGGCGTTGCCGTTGTCCACCCGAGATGCGCACGCCGTCGCGGCCGATGGGGGTCTCCAGTCCATCGTCGAGCCGGCGTACCACCTCGGCGAGCTGGGTGATCTCCAGTGCCTGCCACAGGCGTTCCTCGGGTAGTTCGCGTCCCAAGGTGAGGTTTGCGCGAATGCTGTCGTTGAACAGCGTTGGCTGTTGCAGCACGGTGGCCACGTGTTCGCGTACCACGTCCAGGCCGATGCGTTGCACCGGCACGCCGTCGTAACGGATGGTGCCTTGTTGCGGAATGTACAGACCGAGCAGGATCTGCACCAGGGTGGTCTTGCCACCACCGCTGGCACCAACCAGCGCGACCTTCTCGCCGGTGGTGATGTGCAGGTTCAGGTGGTCGAGCACCGGGTGCTCGCTGTCATAGCTGAAGCACAGGTCTTCGATCGTGATGTCGGTGCTCACACGGCCCTCGAAGGGATTTTCGAGGTGGGGGTACTGTGGCTCCAGTCTTACGTCCATGAGCTGGTTGATGCGCCCGAGGGCGGCGCGCGCAGCATGCAGCGCGTACTGGATGTTCAGAATTTCCTGCACCGGGCTCATCATGAACCACAGGTAGGCGTACACCGCCAGCATCTCACCGATGCTCAGCCCCGAGTAGAGCACCATGATCATCGACAGGACACGAAAGATGTCGAAGCCGAACAGAAACACCATGAACGATAACCGATTGGCTGCGTCACTGCGCCAGGTGAAGCTGGCCGAGCGGTCGCGGATGCCGGCGGCTGCCTCGATCACCCGCTGGATGTAATGGCGCTCGCGGTTGGCTGCGCGAATCTCGTTGCTGGCATCCAGCGTCTCGACCAGGGTAGCCTGGAAGGCCTGCCAGGCTCGGTTCTCTTGTTGCTTGAGGCGTTTGACCTTCTGCCCGAAGCGGGTGGTGATCCAGATCACCACCGGGTTGAGTAGCAGGATGAACAATCCCAGTTGCCAGTGTATCCACAGTAGCACCAGCGCGGTGCCGACCACGCTGAGCACGGCCACCACGAACTTGCTGGTGGTCTGGCTGACGAACTGGTCGATCGCATCCAGGTCGGTCACCAGGTGCGAGGCCACGGTACCGGAGCCCAACAGTTCGTATTCGCTCATGGAGAAGCGTTGCAGGCGTTCGAGCAGGTCGCGGCGCATGCGAAAGATCACTTCCTTGGAGATCAGAGCAAATTCCCGCGTCTGCCAGACATTGAACACCAGCGTGAGAAAGCGCAGAAACAACGTCAGCAGCAGGATGGCGCTAATATAGAGCAGCGGTCCCTGCCAGGACTCTGGAAAGATGCGGCGCATCAGGGCGACGGTGGTGCCGGGCTGGTCGAGCAGTACCTCGTCGACCAGCAATGGGATCAGCAGGGGCACCGGCACCGAGACCAGGGCGCCGAGCACGGCGATCAGGTTGGCGGCCACCAGTTCGCGCCGGTGGAGGGTAATCATGGTGAGCAGTTCCGACAGGGTGTAGGTCTTGGAACGCAGAGCGGAGACGACAGGAGTGGGCATGAGGGCAGTATCCGGGGGCAGGGCAGGCAATTCAAGCGGCCCCCGGTGGTTGTGGTGGCTGGCGTGGCTGCTGGCAGGACCGGTGCTGGCCGGCGGCCTGTCGCTGGACGGTAATTTTACCCAGGGGGGCATGGCCGTCGGTCGTGGCCTGCCGCAGGGCGCGCAGGTCTGGCAGGACGGCAGGCCGGTGAATGTGGGGCTTGGCGGGATCTTCCTGTTGGGGTTTGCGCGTGATGCCAGGCCGGTCTCGGAGCTCAGGATCCGCTATCCCGACGGCCACGAGGAGAAACGCCGGCTGAAGATTGCCCGGCGCCAGTTCCGCATCCAGCGCATCGATGGCCTGCCTGCCAACAAGGTCGCACCGCGGACCGAGGCCGAACTGGCGCGTATCCGCCGTGAGACTGCGGCGGTGAAGAAGGCGCGACGCATCCTCAGGGAACGCGTCGATTTTCTGCAGGGTTTCACCTGGCCGGTGGAAGGCCCCATCTCGGGCACCTATGGCAGCCAGCGCGTCCTCAACGGCAAGCCCCGGCGACCACACTACGGCGTGGACATTGCCCGGCCCAAGGGGACCACGGTGGTGGCTCCGGCCGACGGGGTGGTGATCTTCGCCGATCCGGACCTGTTCTTCTCGGGTGGCACCCTGATCATCGATCATGGCCTGCGTCTGAACACTTCCTACCTGCACCTGAGCGAGCTGCTGGTCAAGGTCGGTGATCGGATCAGAAAGGGCCAGCCCATCGCCGAGATCGGTGCCACCGGGCGTGCCACCGGGCCGCACCTGCATTGGGGCGCCAACTTGCGCGATGTACGCATCGATCCGCAATTGCTGGTACCGCCGATGTCGCGACAGGTTGTTGAAGTGGGACGTAAATAGCGCACGATAAAAAAATTATGTGCACATGACATATATGGGATAGTGAGCATGAAGAAGCGGTTGACGGTGATGGGCATGCTGGTGCTGTCCCTGAGTGCCCAGGCGGACGATCTGTTGAGCCTCTATCGAAGGGCAGCCCAGAACGACCCCGTGATCCGCGCCGCCCGTGCGAGCCGTGATGCCGGCCACGAGGCCGAACCCCTGGCGCGGGCCAATCTGCTGCCCAACGCCAATCTGAGCGGCAATCTCGACTATACCTCGCAGGACGTGCAGGATGCGCCGAACGATGACTACGCCGGCAATGCGCTCACCGTGCAGGTGGTGCAGCCGTTGTTTCGCCAGGACCGCCGGGTCGCCCTGTCGCAGGCACGCGATCAGGTGAAGCAAGCCGATGCCGACTATACGGCTGCCGAGCAGGGCTTGATCCTGCGCCTGGCCGGGGCCTATTTCGGCGTACTCTCGGCGCGCGAGAATCTGGTGTTCACGCAGGCCGAAAAGAAGGCTATCGCACGTCAGCTCGAGCAGGCGAAGGAGCGCTTCGAGGTTGGCTTGGTGGCGATCACCGACGTGCACGAGGCGCAGGCTCGCTTCGACCAGTCCAAGGCCAGCGAGATCACCGCGCGCGACGCCGTGGACAATGCTCTGGAGGCACTGCGCCAGGTGGTCGCCGATGCTCCATCCCGGCTGGACGACCTGAAGGACGAGTTGCGATTGCTGCCGCCGAACCCGGCCAGCCTCGATGCCTGGAGCGAACTGGCGTTGCAGCACAACCCGGCGTTGCAGTCGGCGCGACTGGCCAGCGAGGTGGCACGCAAGGAGATTGCGCGGCGGCGCGCACTGCGTTATCCCACGCTGGACCTGGTCGGTTCCCTGGGACGCTCACGCACCGATGCGGTGGGTGGACGTGACCTGGACACCCGCACCATTGGCCTGCGGCTGGCTGTGCCACTGTACACTGGCGGGGCGCTGGTAACCGGTGCCCGCCAGGCGCGGCACCAGTTCATCGCGGTGCAGGAGAGCCTCGATGCCAAGCGTCGCGAGGTGGTGCGACAGGTACGTGACGCCTATCGTGGTATCCAGGCGGCGATCAGCCGCGTGGCCGCGCTCAAGGCTACGGTGCGCTCGGCACTCAGCGCCCTGGAGGCCACCGAGGCCGGTTTCGAGGCCGGTACCCGGACTCTGGTCGATGTGCTCAACAGCCAGAGCGAGTTGTTCCGCACGCGGCGCGACCATACTCAGGCGCGTTACGATTATGTGTTGAGCACCCTGCGCCTGCTGAGCGCTGCCGGCACCCTGTCGGTGGAGGATGTGAAGCGGGTCAATACCTGGCTCAAGCACTGACGGAACCCCTGAAGAAAGTCCACATGCTCCCCCATGATAATGCAAGCGAGCCTTCGATCTCGTGAAAGATTTTGGGACATCCCAGTCCCCAAAATCGACTCGATCTTCGACTGTCATTATGGCCCCGGCCGCCCTGCGTCCGCTGGCTTGCGCCACGCCCCTCCCGGTATGCAGCACAGGGCAACGCCCACAAATGGCTTGACGCTGCGTTCGGGGGCTCGTTTTGTTTCCCCCCGCGCGCGCTTCGCGCACCTCGGGTAAACCGTCTCGCCTCGCGGCTACCGGGGACTACCCGCCTTCGCTTCACTCTTCCTGGCGGGCAGCGAGCGTGGGGAGGGGCAGGGGTGCAGCATGATGAGTCCAGGGAACCCTATGCAAGATGTACTTCTCCCCTCCTCAGCAGCGGGCTGGGACAGGTTCGGGAGTTTTCCATGACACGACTGACAATCCCCTCGGTCACCCTGAACACCCTCCAGCAATTCAAGCACAAGGATCCGTCCATCAAGCGCTTCTTTGACAACGCAGTGGGGTGGGTAATCTATCCTACGGTCGGCGGCCAGCAGTTCACCTTCGATCCGCGCAAGTTGAATTGCGAACTGGCGGGCTGTTGAAATTCACCGACGGAAGTGTGAGGATGCGAAGGTCGTGGTCCCGGTATCG